>PDOO01000013.1 GCA_002742885.1 Candidatus Cloacimonadota bacterium | reverse complement strand
TCTTCCAGATGAAGAGTAAAAGTGTAAGAATAAAGTCCCAAGCTTGCAATAAGAAGCATGAGAATAAATAAAAATCTTCGATTCATAAAAATCTCCTTGTTTTAAAGATGAAAAAAACAGCAAATTATAAATTATTGTGCTCCTGAAATATTTTTGTTTTTCGTTTAAAGTCTAAAGACAAAATTTACAATTGAGAATATACAAATAGTGTTTCATAAAAACCTCTCTTAATATTTATTAAGTTAATTTCATTTACATGTAAATCTTTTTTACTGCTGTTTCCAAAAAAGAATTAAAAAAAATAAATACAACAATGTCAATTAATTAGATAAAAAGTCAACTTATTTATTTAAAAAAAAAGATAAAAAACAGGTTTGCCTTTTTAGGGCAGTACTTAACTTACAGTTCTGTAAAGATATTAGCCTTATTAAGCAATTTAAAAATAATTAAAGCAGTTTAATAATTTCTGTTTATGGTTTATAAATAAGAATAATTTACTTTTTTATATACGTTTCGAGCAAGGATTTTCATCAGACTCCTCGGATCTTTATGTACGGATTTATTTTTTGTATTTGTCGGTTGTTCGTAAATTATTGTTAATATTTTGTAGCTCAGTGAGTTTTATATTATTGCTTTTTATATTGCCTGACATATAATTCTTTGGCGACAGGCGACGGTTTACGGCATTTGACGGAAATTTTATGCATAAAAAAAGCTGAACCTTTTACGGCTCAGCTCAGAAATAAAAAATAGGAGAATAAAAACTCTTATGAAGTTTTTAATGGCGGGAGTGACGGGACTCGAACTCGCGACCTTCTGCGTGACAGGCAGACGTTCTAACCAACTGAACTACACCCCCGAGACCAAATTAAATATTTTAATTTAAAAGCTCCGCAAGGAACGATGCCTTTTTATATATCGGCTGTTTTTGAGTCAATATTTTTTTTGCTGATTCCTCTTAACTTATTATAAAAAAATAATATATTTTTTTTATTCGGCAATCAAGTCATATTCCCAAGCATCTGTTACGGACAATTTGACAATATCTCCTATACAATAATTTCCTGAAATTACGTACACAATACCGTCTATTTCAGGAGCATCGAAAATTGATCTTCCTTCCCAGGAAAAGTCTTCCGACTCTGATTTTCTTTCTATTATAACCGGGATTTTTTTCCCTATTAAGCCGGTAAGATAATTTTCCGAAATTTCTTGCTGTATCGACATTAATTCGTCGCAGCGTTTTTGCGCGGTTTTCCTGCTTACCTGTTTCGGAAATTCGTAAGCAGGCGTGCCTTCTTCGGGAGAATAGGCAAAAACACCGAGTTTTTCGAATTTTGCGATCTTTATAAAATCCCTCAATTCTTTATACTTTGCAAAAGATTCTCCCGGATAGCCGACAATAAAAGTTGTTCTTATTACTGCTTCCGGCAGGGTTTTGCGAATGTAATTCAATATATTTAAAATGTGTTCTTTGTTTGTATGCCTGTTCATTGATTTCAATAAATCGTTGTTTATGTGTTGCAGCGGTATATCGAAATAGGGAATAACTTTATTTAATTCAGCCATTTTATCGACGATTTTTTCCGTGAGATGAGCCGGGTGAAGATACAAGACTCTGATCCATTCAAAACCTTTTATTTCGTTTAATTTTTCCAATAATTCCGGAAGCTGTGATTTCCCGTTGATGTCATACCCGTAATTTGCCGTATCCTGAGCGGTTACAATCAGTTCTTTAACGCCTTTATCGGCAAGATATTTTGCTTCTTCCAAAAGATTTTCCAAAGGAACGGAATCAAGTTTTCCTCTGATTCCGGGTATCGCGCAATAGGAACATCGGTTATTGCAGCCGTCGCTTATTCTTATGTAGGCAAAATAATCAGGCGTCATGAGTTCCCTTTTAAATTTTTCCTGTTTTAAATTCATCAATTCGGCAAATTTTTTAAAATCTTTTAAATCTATCCAATGATCAACTTCGGGAATTTCTTCAATCAGATTTTTCATGTATCTTCTTACGAAACAACCCGTTGCCGTCAAATTTTTACATGCTCCGGTTTCTTTAAGTTCTGCCATCTCCAAAATAGTGTTTACCGCTTCTTCTTTGGCGCTTTCTATAAAACCGCAGGTATTTACTATAATCAGTTCCGCTTTTTCGGGGTTTGAGACGGGCGTAATATTTGCTTTTATCGCCAAATATTTAAATATTTCGCTGTCCGCCAGGTTTTTGGGACATCCCAAACTTTCTATATAAAATGTTTTCATTATTTTTCAGCCTTTATCTGTCTGTGAAAATTGCAATGAATACAGGGTTTTATATTTATTGCATGATTTTATTAATTCTTCGTGTTTTCCGATTCCCAGTATTTTCCCTTTATCCATGACGACTATTTTGTCGGCAGAAAGAATGGTTGATAATCGGTGAGCAATGACTATAACGGTTCTGTTTCTGGTTGCTTCGTTTATGGCAGACTGGACATTTTTTTCCGATTCGGTGTCCAAGGCGCTTGTGGCTTCATCAAATATGAGGATGGGAGGATCTCCGATAACGGCTCTTGCAATTCCCAGTCTTTGTTTTTGACCTCCTGAAAGGTTACTGCCTTTTGTTCCTAGCAATTCATCGTATTTATTTTCAAAATTTTCTATAAACTCGGAAGCATGAGCAATTTTACATGCTTTTATTAATTCCTCATCCGAAATTTTTTTATCCGTTCCGTAAATGACATTATTTCTGACCGTATCGGAAAAAAGGATCGATTCCTGAGTAACTGTTCCGAATAATTTCCTTAAATCTTTCAATTTAAGATTTTTTATCGGTATATTATCGATTAATATTTCTCCTGATTCCGTGTCGTAAAATCGAGGCAGAAGATTTGCAATTGTCGTTTTTCCCGAACCGCTTGTTCCGGCTAAGGCGACGGTTTCGCCTTTTTTAATAGACAGGTTGATATTTTGTAAGACTTTTTTCTTTCCGTCGTAAGAGAATGAGACATTTCTGAATTCTATTTTTTCTTTTAATTCTGATATTGCAACGGGGGAATCTGTCTCTTTTATTTGGCTTTTTAAATCCAAGACATAAGAAATACGATCCAGAGAAGCAGTTGCTTTTTTTATGTGCGAGAAAGATTTTGCTATTACTTTTACAGGATGAAGCATTGAGAAAACGGCAAACATAAAAGCGATAAATTCCCCGAAAGTAAATTCCGGATTAGTCAAAACAAGTCGTCCTCCGATTAATAAAACGACTACTCCGGTAATTGCGCTGTTCATTTCCGAAAGAGGAATGTTTAATGCATCGTAAAGCATTGATTTTCGCCAGAATTTGAAATGTTTTTTATTTATCTCTTTTACGTGTTCAAGTTCATGATTCTCTTTATTGTAAGCAATTACTATTTTCATGTTTCCGAGTATTTCTTCAATGGCGGAAAACATGTTCGAGAATTGATTTTGCACCCTTTTAGAATATTTTTTCATCTTTGATCCCAACCCGGCAACGGCAAGCGTAAAGAAAGGCACGACGGTAATGCTTATTAAAAATAATTTTGAGTTTATGGAAAGGGCAATAAACAGGAAAACAAAAATCAATACGGTTTCTCTGATAATTCCGAAAATAGAGATAATAAAACGTTCGGAAACTATTTCCACGTCGTTGACCATGCGAACGAGGGAATCACCGACTTTATTGTGATTGAAAAAAGCGGCAGATTGTTTAAGATAATTTTCAAACATTTTATTTCTGATGTCTTTTACTGTTTTTCCGCGCAGGTTAATCAGCATTATTTTTTGCAAATAGAAGAATGTGTTTTTGCATAAAAACAAAATAATGGTTAACGTTGCAATGAGTTTGAGTAAAAGAAAAGAATCCGTTTTATACATCAGTTTTCTCATCTTATCCGTTAAAGGAGAAAAAGAAGAAGCGTCGAAAATATTTATTTCGTTATTATGCAGGAAATTTTTTATCAAATCAGCTTCTCCGCATAAAAATTCTTTTGCCGTTGTAATTTCCGCATTTGTTTTATCAATAAATATTTCGTCAAATATCGGTGTTACCATGGTTACGCTTACGCCGCTGAACAAGGCGAAAAGCCCCATGAAAAGTAAACCGAACACAAGATAAATCCAATATGCCGACATTATTTTGTAAATTCTTACTATATTTTTCATTAAATCACCTTTATTTTTATTTATTTCATTTTCTTTATCAGAAAGAAATTAGAGACATTTCCGTTTTTCGAAAATACTTTCGCAAGAATGAAAAACTTTTATTCTGTCAAATTGTCAAGCAGGCAGGAGCTGAATCTTTTAAAGCAAAAAGACGGAAAATATTTGATAATTAAAAAAACAAAAAAAAAGGTTGTCGAGTTTGACAACCTTTAAATCATATATATCAGATTTCTTTCAGCAGTTCTTTGACGGCTCTCTCAAGCTGAAGATCGTTTCTATCTATAATATCTTGAGGTGAAAGTTCAGATTTTATATCCGGAACGCAACCTTTCCCTTCCATATTTTCTTTGTCCAAAGTGTACCATCCGCTTCGAGGCATTCTCATGCTTGAACCGTCGTTAAAAGATGTTTGGGTTGTTCCTATTACCGAACCGCTTGTCGCAACGCCTATAACTTTTCCCAATTTTAACTCTTGAAAAATATGAGGGAATATTTCCGCATCGGAAAACGAGTTTTGGTTTATCAGAACAGCCGCAGGTTTTGTCCAGCAGCGAGCGGGCGTTTCCATTTTCTCTTTTCCGTAAATTCTGGAGGTGCTGTAAGCGTAAGGTTTTTTGGTTAATTGTTCTATTAAATAGTCGTGGATCCAACCTCCTCCGTTATCTCGAACATCAATTATCAAAGCGTCTTTTTCTGCATTTATTGCCCACAAATCCGAGGTAAAACGGTTTAAGCTCGGTTTATTCATTGCTTTTATATGGAGATATCCTATACGATTGTTGCTCAATTTATCAACGGAAAGTTTACGTTCTTCCACCATGTTATCGTAGTATAAGTTATGGTTTTGACCGTAACTTAATCCTTTTATGTTTATTGTTTTGACGCTGTCTTCGGTTTGAACGGTCAATTTTATTTTTTTGCCGACTTTATCGGCCAGCAAAGGCGTTATTTCCGTTTCAGGTTTTATCGGGTTATCGTTTACGGCTAAAATTATGTCTCCCGCTTTGATGTTTCCGGGTTTGGCAAGCTTTGAGCCTCTGTAAACTTCGGTGATTTTTATGCCTTTATCCAAATGTTCCGTATAGTCGAGAACGCAACCGAGAAAAGCAATTCTGTCGTACTTCCCTTTCTTTTCATGGCGAGGATAAAATCCTGTGTGCGAAGCATTTACTTCGCCTGTCATCTCTTCGACGATCATTTGCATTTGGTCGGTTCTGTAAACTTCGTCCAAATAAGGAGAGAATTTTTTATAGGATTTTTCCCAATTTACTCCCTGCATATTTTTATCGTAGAATCCTTTCCCGAATGCTGCCCAAACCTGATCAAAAATATTTTTGTTAAGCAGTTTTTTATCATATTCGTAATTAAATTTGTTTTGAACGAGTTCCGTCTTTTTAGATACCGGATTGAAACGATATAATCTGTTGTTTTTCGCATAGAATATTTCAGCGAGTTTTTCATGATAAAAAATGTTTTTTACCTGTTTTCCGAGTTCTTTGATGAATTTATCGTCTTTTCCGCGGATATCGGAACTTCGCAAAGAGTATTTTCCTTCCAGAATATTAAAGTAATAGAAGGTTGTATCGGAATCCATGCCCAAAACATAATTGTTTCCCAATCTTCCGATGATTTTTTTTATCCGAAATTCCACTTGCTCCAAATCAACTCCGGTTGATTTCGTTTTTTTGCTTTCTTTTTTTTCTTTTTCTAAAATTTCATTCCAATTATCTTGAGAATATTCAAAATCGTCTTTTGCGGTAAGATCCAGTCTGTAAATATCTCCTGAATTTGAGAAATAAAGAGATTTGTAATCTTTTCCCCAAGTTATGTTGCCGGGATATTTATCGGTGGAAGCAAGATAATGTATTTTGCCTGTTTCATTTTCCAAAAGCTGAAGCTCCCAACTTGATGCATCTGTAATTTGTTTCCAAAAAGCAGAGTATTTTCCGTCTAAACTGATTTGATAATCAATGCTGCAAATTTCTTTGCCGGCAGGATAAACGATGTTTTCTCCGAGAGAGTCAAGTACGGCTGTTTGGTTATAATTTTCCCCGTCGTAAAAATTAACAACAATGCTGTTGCCGCCTGATTTTTCCATATGTTCGATGTGATCGTTTCCTCTTAATTTTATTCTTTCGGATTTTGTTGAACAGGAAAGAGAAGTGCGATAAAGTTTTGGAACGCCTTTTTCGAATTTTGTGTATAATATTGTATTGTTGTCTTTCAAAACCAAAATATCGCCGATGCCGGACTGATCATGCGTCAATTGCAAAGTTTTTCCGCCTTTCAGAGGCACAGCCATAAGATCGTACATTCCTCTGAATGCAACAAATTTTCCGTCCGGGCTGATATCGTATTCGGGAATATTATTAACGAAAGTTTTTTTGACTGAAGTTTCGGGCATTATTTCCTGATTGGCGGTTATTTTTAAAATTGTTACTTTTCCTGATTCCGCATCAAATACGCCTGTCTTATCAAAATATTCAAATGCGATAATGTCTTTATTTTTTGCAATGCTCAAATCTCGGGCTGACCATTTCTTGAGTTTTGTTAAAATTTTCTTTTTTCCGGTTTCGATATTTTGCTTTACTATCTGAAAATTTTCTTTCACTGGTTGAACGAAATAAATATTTTCCCCGTCATTTGAAAAAACCGGATAACGTTCGGTGAAAGCGGTTTCTGTCATTCTTTTATATTCTTTTGATTCGACATCATAAAGCCAAATATCGCCGTTCAGAGAACCTTCGTATTTTTCTCTGTACGGATAACCTTGTTTGCTGTAAACGACTTTTTTGTCGTCATTCGATATTTCGGCGTAAGCTCCGGCGAGAGGAACAAATTCCAGAGGACGCTTGGAATCAAGTCCTACTTTATAAAGTTTTGATCCCGTCAGAAAATCCGATTTTCTTCCCAAAAGGGCTTTATCGTCCGAAAACCAATTGCAAACGCTTATTCCTTCCTCCGATATTTTTTTCAGTTCGGAGCCGTCGCTGTTAATGGCATAAATTCCCAAGCAGTCTTTTCTGTTTGAATTAAAGGCTATCTTTTTTCCGTTGTTTGACCAAACCGGATTATAATCTTCCGCTTCGCTGTCGGTTAATTTTGTTGCTGTTCCGCCTTCTGATGAAACAAGCCATAAATCCGACATCCATGAAAAACATATTGTTTTACCGTCCGGAGAAATTGCCGGATCCGACATAAAATTAATTTCGTTTGCATTAAGCGAGATGAGTGAGACTGTCATCAGAAACAAGAATAGTATTCGTTTCATTTATTTCTCCTTATTAATTAATTTTTTTTGAGACCGAATTTAAATCGGGATTATTTGTCAAATACGAACTGAATTTAACCTTGTTTAGGATGAACGATTCTGTTTTCGGGAGAACAGTTTTGAAATTTAACCGGTTGCTTTTGATTTTTCTTTATTTTTTGGGGATAGGGGCATTTATAAAATTTTCAGTAAAATTTTGCTTAATCGGAATCGAAGCGGGCATTTGTTTAAATCTGTTGACAATTCAACGGCTTGAAAAATAGACAAATTAAAAAATATCAATTTGGAGTAAGCATGCTTGATTTCATGGAAAACTTAAAAAGAACGCATTATTGCGGAGAAATAAACAAAGATTTAACCGGAGAGAAAGTAACTCTCATGGGCTGGGTACACAGAAGACGAGATCTCGGGGGATTGATTTTTATCGATATGCGAGATCGGGAAGGCATAGTGCAGGTTGTGTTTAATCCGGAAAACGACGGAATCCGGGAAAAAGCTCATAAACTGAGAAACGAGTACGTTTTTGCCGTCGAAGGTGTTGTGCAGCTCAGAGAAGATCGTAATATCAATAAAAAAATGAAGACCGGCGAAGTTGAAATTGTTGTCGAAACTTTAAAAATATTAAATGATTCAATGCCGTTGCCGGTGCAGATAAACGAAGCTCTTTTGGCGGATGAAGATTTGCGTCTGGAATATCGTTACTTGGATTTGCGCCGGGAAAAACTGCAAAAAATCATCAGAATGCGCCATGACATTATTTTTGCGATCCGAGAGTTTTTGACGGAGAAAAAATTCTTTGAAATCGAAACTCCCGTTTTGATGAAAAGTACGCCGGAAGGAGCCAGAGATTATTTGGTGCCCAGTCGAGTTCATCCCGGGAAGTTCTTTGCTCTTCCGCAATCTCCTCAAATTTATAAACAATTGCTTATGATGGGCGGTTTTGACAAATATTTTCAAATTGCCCGTTGTTTCAGAGATGAAGATTTGCGAGCCGATCGTCAACCTGAATTTACGCAATTGGATATGGAAATGAGTTTTGTGACTCAAGAAGAAATTTTCGTTTTGATGGAAGAACTTTTCCGTTACGTTTACAAAAAAGTCATCAACTTTGATTTGCCCGAAAAATTCCCCAGACTTACTTACGAAGAAGCGATGCGGCGTTACGGTTCTGATAAGCCGGATACAAGATTCGGAATGGAATTGATTGATATATCGGATATTGTTGCGAAAAGCGAATTTAAAGTTTTCTCCTCCGCATTGAAAAATAAAGGAAGCGTTCGCTGTATAACTGCTCCCGGCTGTGCCGAATATTCTCGTAAAAAAACGGATGAACTTACGGATATTGCCAAACATCTCGGAGCCAAAGGGTTGGCTTTCGCAAAAGTCGATGAAAACGGATTTAAATCGGGAATTTCAAAGTTTTTGAGCGAAGAAGAGAAAACCGAAATCTTAAAAAGAACCGGAGCAAAAGCCGGAGATTTGATTTTATTCGGAGCAGACAGCAATAAAATTGTTTTTAAGGTTTTGGACGGAATCAGAAGACACCTCGGAAACGTTTTGGGATTAATAGACGAAAATAAATATAATTTTGTTTGGATTACCGACTTCCCGCTTTTTGAATATGATGAAGAAAATGACCGATGGGAAGCTGCTCACCACATGTTTACTTTACCGAAAGAAGAGCATATCAAATATTTTGACAACAAAGAAGATTTCGGAAAGATTGAAGGGCAGTTATATGACTTGGTTTGCAACGGTTTGGAATTATCTTCCGGAAGTATCCGTTGCCACAGATGGGATATTCAAAAGAAAATTTTCGATGTTTTGGGATTTGAAGAAGAAGAATTGGAAGAAAAATTCGGATTTTTCCTCAAAGCTCTTAAATACGGAACGCCTCCTCACGGCGGAATTGCGCCGGGCGTTGATCGCATGGTTATGCAAATGGCAAAAACAGATTCCATCAGAGACGTAATCGCTTTTCCGAAAACTTTAAAAGCCGTTGATTTAATGAGTTCTGCTCCGGCAAAAGTTGCCGAAAAACAATTGGAAGAATTATTTATTAAGCTTGATCTTCCCGAAAAATAATGATTTGTTCGGTTTATTTACCGGGTTTAATTCGGCTCCGCATGAGGCGGAGCCTTTTTTATTTTATTCTTGGAATTTGATATTTTACTCGGATCGGTATCGTCAGCAATGTTCGGGATTTAATGACGAATTAAATTAATCCCGGCGGAAATTAAACGGTTTGTCTCCGACTTTTTTATCAACCTGATTTTTTTCGCTCGAAAAAATTATCCGGAACCGTCTTATAATAATTATTTTAAAATCATCATCTTGCGGCAATCGATATTTTTATTTTTTTGTTTTAACATGATAAAATAAACGCCTGTTCCGACTTTTTTCCCGTCATCGCTTTTTCCGTCCCAGACTATTTCTTGTTTTCCTCTTTCTGAACAGAAAGATTTTACTTTTTGTCCTTTTACGTTAAAAATTCCTATCTCGGATTTCCCATCTCCTTCCAATTCATAATTTATTTTTATCCCGTTTCTTTCTTCATCGGGATTAAAAGGATTCGGGTAAACCGAATTTATCCGGTTTTTATATTCGCAAACATCCGAGTCGGGAATTTTCAAAGTTTTTGAGAACGATAATTCATTATACATAAATTCCAATTTTATATTTTCGGAATATGATTTTACGGGTATGGTTATTTTATTGTTTTCGGAAGAATATTCTGCTGTTGCAAAGGCAATTTTACCGGAATCTTTGTTGATTTCGAGAGCACCGTTTCCGGATGCTGAGGTTTCTCCCGAAATTTCTGCCGAATGCGGTAAATTAACTTGCCAACTCAATAAATTATCAGGAGTTATAATATCTATTACAATATTTCCGTTCTGATAATATATTTCAAAAATTATCCGAGCGTCATTTTCTTCCGAAGAGCTGAAATCATTGATTATTCCGGCAACATATTGCAGGATAAGAGATGCGTCATAAGCCGTAACTTCGCCGTTTCCGCTGACATCAGCCGATTCTTGGCGCCAATCTTCCCAAGGCAGGGGATCTATTTCAGGCAAAGGATCGAAACCGACTGCATAGCGTAAAACCAAACTTGCATCAAAAGCCTGAATTTCATTATTTTGATCGATATCTCCCGGTTGGTAAGGTTGATCAGATGGTTTTATGATGTTAAATTCAGTCAGTATTTTCTTTATTAAGTTTGATTTTGAACTGACTTCGTCCGCATCTTCCAAACCGCCCAATTCAAAACCCAAACCGACGGTTTTATAATTATTTTCTTCATAGAAAACTCCGTTTACGTAAACAGGATCGGAGTTTTTGAAAATTACGGTTGCATTATTTTTCGGAGTCATTATATCCATAAAAGTATTTTCTCCGGAATAATTCTCGAAATTCATGTCTGCCGTAAATGTTCCCGTTTGTCCGACTGCTCCTGAAAAATCGCTGCTTCCGTCTTCGGCGGATAAAATTCCGAAATAAGGATTTAATATCGTATTTACCGCATCATATCCCCAGCAGTCTCCGCCTTCCATGTAAACGCAACCGCCGTTATCCATGTAAGCGGTTAAAGAACCGGCTTCTGTTTCGTCCAGATGTTCATTTTGATTGTAAACACCCAAAAGAATTGCCAATGCTTTATAAATTCCTATATTTTGCGGGAAAGCGGTCAAATCATCGTAAGGAATGTTCTCTGCATCCAAAACAGACTTGAAAAATTCTCCCGTAATCGGAGTTTTATCCAATTCTATTATTGCCAAAGGAGGAACGCCTATCGTAAAATGAAAGCCGTCATAAGTTTCCTCAAATCCGGAAGATTCAAATAATTTTATTGCCGCTTCCGTCGTATGATTGACCGGAGCATCTTCTGAAATTTGAAATCCGACCGTGAAGTTTGCCGATTCGTTTATTCCCAAAAACGGAATTTCATTTCTGAGCTGATTAAAAAATATAAACTCGTCTTCTATAATTAATCGGCAATTTGCATTTACCGCTTCTCGATGCCCCGTATTGGTAAATTCTATATGAACGGCACCGGTTTCTCCCGGAGAAAACATACCGTTTGCTTCTTGTCCCGTATCGTAAAAATACATAGATGAAATTTCTAAAACGGGAGCATTAACTGTCGTGTAAAAGTTTGATTCGGTTGTATATCCTTCGGTAACGCAAACTATTTCAAAAAGAGTTTCGTGTTGATCGGGAGTTGAGGGAGAAACTGTAATTCCGACTGCGGATTCTTCAATATGAGTATAACCCGGAGCAATGGAAGAAACATTAAAACTTCCGTGATCAACAGTAATGTAAGGATCATTGCAAGAGACTGAAACAAGGATATTTTCCGCTGTTGCGTTGCCGTTATTCACCAATTCTAAGGCTAATGAAACAATATCTCCGTTCTCCAAAGAAAGATCTTCGTCTTCAACGGAATAACCGGCAAATGAAATAAAAGGCATTGAATTGTTTAAAACAGGCAAAGTCGCAAAATAAGTTTTTAAATTGTAACCCGTAATCTGCAAATAAACATCAGTTCCCGGAATAAAATTTTCGATACCGGAAAGAGTAAGATTTCCTGACTCTCCGACAAAATTTCCCGTAATATTTTGATTGTTTTCGTCATAAAGAGAGACGTAAGAACCGGGAGTTAAGTTTGAAAGATTAAAAGTCTCAGACGAGGGTAAAACCGCTTCCGGATAAACAGGATTTTGAATTATCGGAGAGGTTGTCCTCAATCTAAGCGACGGATCGCCGAAATGTATCCACGTCTTGGCGGTGTTATTTGCTCCGTCTCCGTAGTCATCAAGCATTTTGCAAATTCCGTTAAACAATAATGCTCCGGAATGATAAACTTCTCCTCCGCAGATAAGATCGACTGTTTCGTCTTGAGCCGACATGGGGGGATCCCAGGGTTGAGAAATTGAAGATCCGTAAAAAGCGAGCGCTCCTGTCGGTTCTCCGTCCGAGCTTGCTCTGAGCCAAGCTTCTCCGAAACAGGTTTGACCGACAAAATCTCCATTATAACATGCAGCAGAGTTTATTGCCGGAAGTTTATTTTTATTGATTAAATCATTAATATGATCGTTATTAAATCCGGAAGTTGTCCAACTTTGGCTTAAACCGTGTCCCGTATAGGTAACTAAAGATCTTCCTTCATTTAAAGCATTTGAAACTTGTTCTGCCGAAGCTCCGGGATCATAAATTTGATCAACTGAAGAATAAGTGTAATTCAAAAGCTGATTTCTTATATTTTCCGCATGTTCGTCATCGGATTCGTTATCGTCTCCGGTTCCTTGATCAGAAGCAATTCCTGTTGCCTTGGAATACCAATCTCCTGCAACCGAAGCTGTTTCGTATTCAAGAGTTCTCGTAATCATTCCCGCCAGCTCTTCCTGATTGCTTGCCGAAAATCTTCCGACGATAAGTTCGGGATAAGCATCGTTTCCGACTAACATCCCGTACAAATTATCGGCTCCTTTTCCCGAAACTGTTCCGGAGGGCAAATCTTCCGCATCTCCGATCAGCAGAAGGTAAACAAGCAACGGATGATCTTCGTAATAATTTATCAAATAAGATCTTATGCTTTCATAAGTATTTCCCGTTTCATTCAAAGAAACTATGGTTGTCGGAATCCCGGAACGAGTTTTTTCTTTTGCGAATTCCCTTATTGCATTTTCGTATTCGCTCGGGGTTACAATAAGCATTTCTCCCTGCCCCGAAATCTCTTCATAGCGAGAATCGACGGAATTAATAAATCTGTTTTCGTAAATTTTTTGAAAAGGCAAGGTCTCTGTGTTTCTTTCTGAAACAAAATTATTGTCAGGCTCGAAAGTAAATTTAACGTCCAAATAATATGTGCAGGAAACATCATCGGTTTCGGCATTGTATCTTAAAGGAAGAAAAGCGAAATTCTGTCCGAATTTATTTCTTAAAATACAGCTGTTTCGCAATTCAATCGGTGATTCGGGGTAATTTTTATCGTAATTTTCAAACGAATATTTCACCTCATCCCGGTTTTGGCTTTTGTTTATAAAACCTTTTGACGGAACAGGTTGCAAATTAAGATTTATTTCTTTGGAATCAAGTATTTCAAAAGTCCATTTACCGGATTGATTTTTTCCGAAACTTCGAGAAATAAGGGGAAGTTCGGGGAAACCGGCATCCTTGGTTTTAACTTCGTTTTCAATTGATATTTTATGATAAACCTTATTTCCGATGCCGATATCTTCAACATCTATTTCTCCTGTCGTAAAACGCATGGTTATTTCGTTCTGTGTTTCGTTCAGGATAATTGCTTTTGTTTCATAATCGGAAACCTTAATTGTTTCGCAAAATAAATTTACAAATATAAGCAACGATAAAATAAAGATATTTTTTTTCATTTTAGCCTCTGTTTCTTTTTGGGTTCAGCGCATAAACATAAAAAATCAGTAGCCGAAAATTATTCCGCTGTTGGGCAAGACCCAATTTTCTTTCCCTGAAATTACTTCTATGCTTGAATCGGTTCTTATTGTTTTCGGAAATTTAACTTTGCCTGAAAAGACCGAGCTGACTTCTACTTTCATATTTTCGGGAAATTTGAATTTTACTTGAAAACCTTTGGTTATTTCATTGCAAAAAATTGTCAGCTGATGTGATTTTTTGGGATAATAAGTTGTGGTTTTTATATTAAATTCGACTTCTTTTCCTATAAAATTGCGCAATAGGGGAGACGAACATTCAAAAATTAAAGAATTATTTTCGTTTTTGCGGGTAACGTTCATTTTAATTTCGTTTATTTTGACGGAAATAAGTTTAAAATTATCTTCAGAAATATTCAGACCGGAATCCAATAACCAGCGATATTCGCAATTACGCATATTAAAATATTTCTCAAGAGCTGAGCTGTCGGAAGCGCAAGCAATGACAAAATTATCGTAAAGAGGTTTTTTTCTGAAACTGAGACTTGTTTTAACCCGATAAAAATCACCCGTTTTGTCTTCATCCGAAAATTCAACGGTATGCTTAAAATTTGATCTGTATTGAATATTGTTGTCTTTATCGGCAAAAAGTTGTTTTAGAAAATATCTGTAAGCTATTTCAGCTGTTTCGGATGACTGTAATCTTTGCCTGACTGCCGACTCGATGATATTATCCAGTTTTTTATCCGAAAAATCTTTGGAAATAAAGTTTCGTCTGGACAGCGGTTCATCTTCCACTATTTTATTGTTTTTGAGGTAAAATCTTTTGGCTCGTCTGCCTATCTGACAAGCCGATTCATACGCCGATCCTCCGTATTTTTTTGCCGTATTGACAAAATTTACGTCCGGAGCGTCTCCCAAAAGCAGAACTTCATCTCCGATTTGCGGATTTTCAATCTCGGATACGTCAACGGTAAGCATGTCCATGCTGACTCTTCCGATCACTTTGCATAACTTATTATTAATTATTGCTTTACCTTTGTTTGACAAAAGAAAATCGTAGCCGTCGGCATAACCGACCGGAATTACGGCGGACTTGATGTCCGATTCCGCTTTGTAAGTTCTGCCGTAACCGACAGTTTCGCCTTTTTTTATTAAATTTATCGCTGATACGGCGGAATAAAAAGACATAACTTGTTTGATTTTACCGTTTAAATTTTTATCCGAAGCAGTATTTATTCCGTAAGAGAGAATGCCGAATCTGACCATATTGCAAATATTATCGGAATTATTGATTATGCCGAAACTGTTGGCAAGGTGAATAAACTCCGGTTTTAAAGCCAGAGAGTTGACAAATTCCGTAAATTTTGCGCTTTGTTCAGAGGTAAATTCATTATCAGATTCGCTTTCCGCAAAATGGGAATACACTCCTTCCAATTTTATGTTTTTCAGATTTTTAATTTTTTCTTCCAATTTGAAATAGTCTTCAAACTTTATGCCGGAACGTCCCATTCCTGTGTTTACGTTTATATGAACAGGGAACAGTTTTGACGATTTTCGGGATAATTCTTCTAAAAATTCAGTATTATGAACGGTGGGCGTGAGATTATTTTCGACAATAAACGGAATTTCGTCCGGAAGAGACGGAGATAAAATCAAAATCGGCAAAGTTAAACCGCGATAGCGTAAAACCCGTCCTTCTTCGGCATTTGCCACGCCCAAAAAATCTGCTCCGCTCATTTCTGCCGTTTTGGAAATTTCATAAGCTCCGTGTCCGTAAGCATCGGCTTTGACAATTTGCATAATTTTTGTGTCGGGTTTCAACAATGTTTTCAGGTATTTGAAATTATTTTCAAAATCAGTCAAATTTATTTCGACTCTGCTTCTTTCCGTAAATCCGGAATTGTTCATTTAAACCTCAAAATTAAAATATGCCCGAAAACCCCTGAGTAATCGGGCAATTATAAGATTAGAAATATTTGGCTGCAATATCGGCAAGTTGTGATCTTTCGCCCTTTTGAAGCGTAACGTGTCCTACGATTTCTTCAGGTTTCAACTTCTCTGCCGCCATGCTCAAACCGTTGCTTTCGGAATCCAGATAAGGAATATCAATTTGGTAAGGATCTCCGGTCAGAACTATTTTGGTTCCTTCTCCGGCGCGAGTTATGATGGTTTTCATTTCGTGCGGAGTCAGGTTTTGCGCTTCATCGACGATAATATACTGATTCGGCAAACTTCTTCCTCGAATATAAGTCAGCGGTTCCAGCTCTATAAATCCGTAATCCAGATAATCTTCCAATGATGCCTGTTTTTTACCGAAAACTTTTCCGTGTTTGTTTTCTTCATATTCGTTGTGTCCGTTAATCAGGATTTCCATATTGTCGTAAATCGGAGCCATCCAGGGATTGAATTTTTCGGTTTTGGTGCCGGGCAATGCTCCCAAATCTTTTCCCAACGGCGAAATAGGTCTGGAAATAATCAGACGGGAATATTTATTTTCTTCAACTACTTGATTTAAGCCGGCTGCCATTGCCAAAAGAGTTTTTCCCGTACCGGCTTTTCCCACCAGACTTACCATTTTAACCGTTTCGTCCAATAAAAGTTCCAAAGCCAGTTTTTGCTCGTTGTTGCGAGCTTTTATTCCGAAAACATCGTTACCCTTATAACAAGTCAAAGGATAAATTGTGTTATTGCTTTTTACATATTTTCCGTAAACAAAATCTTCTTTGTTTTCTTTATTTATAAGTTTGATAAATTGATTCGGGAAAAGATTATTTGATTCATTTGTCAAAAAATCATATTCTTTAAAAGAGTTTATTTTCTCAGCAGAAACAGTTAAATCGCTTATTCCCGTAAACAGTTCTTCGAAGTTAACTTTATTCGTTTCAAAATTTTCCGCCTGAATCCCCAAAGTATCTGCTTTTATTCTGACATTAACGTCTTTTGAAATCAAAATAACTTTCTTTCTTTTGGCAGTGTTTTGCAGATGCAGAGCCGTACCGATAATCAAATTATCGTTTTTATCCGAGAAATGAAACAAAGATCTTTCTTCTTCTATTTCATGACTCAAAACAATTTGAATTATGCCGTTCTTATCTGTTTTTACACCTTTTCGGAGTGAACCTTTCTTGCGTAAATTATCCAGGTAACGTCCTATTTGACGAGCATTTCTTCCTTTCTCGTCAATATTTTTTTTGAATGTGTCCATCTCTTCCAAAACAACCATCGGCAAAACAACATGATTATCGGCAAAAGCAAATAAACTTTGCGGATCGTGTATTAACACATTGGTGTCTAAAACATAAATCTTACGCATAATAACCCCCGTAATCTTCATTTTAACAAAAAAAACATTAACGTCCTTATCATTTATTCCGAAACACTTGTCAACTTAATTAAAAAAAATAAACTGTTACTCATTTTCGAGCAGGAGAATAAAAAGCCGAACAGCGGCAATCCTTCAACATAATACTGATAACGGGTAAAACATCAGGTCAGGAATTTCCTGCTTCCTAGATTATAAAAACATCCTTAGAATAAGATATAAAAAAATCCCCGACTTTTGCCGGGGATTTGAATGCTGATTCTCTACTTCAACAACAAACATTTATTTGTTTTGACGGTTTTCCCGTCGAGCTTGAGGCGATAAAAATACACGCCGGAACTTACCGCATTTCCGGTTTCGTCTTTGCCGTTCCAAAGGACGCTGTGATTTCCGGCTTTATAAATATCGTCG
>PDOO01000048.1 GCA_002742885.1 Candidatus Cloacimonadota bacterium | reverse complement strand
ATACACGCCGGAACTTACCGCATTTCCGGTTTCGTCTTTGCCGTTCCAAAGGACGCTGTGATTTCCGGCTTTATAAATATCGTCGGCAAGAGTTTTTACTTTTTGACCTTTTATATTATATAAAGAAAGATTTATTTTACTGTCGCCGGGCAGAGAAAAATCAATTCTTGTTACGGAATTACGATTATTCAAATAAAAAGGATTTGGATAATTATCGCTAAGTTTAAACTCAGGTTTATTAATTTCATTTCCGAGATATTTATATTTCCCTCTTACAGTCAGAAGAAAACTTAGTTTTCTTCCGGGTTCGGGATTTTTAAATTCCGAGATATTAAATTTAAATCCTTCTCCTTGAGCAAACTGATAAATCAGATTATCGTTTGCTTTTTCAAGACTTTTCTTTGCAAAAGATCTGTTACCGGTTTCTTCAATATTTTCAACAGGAAACTTTTCTTTTATTATTCCTGAACGCAATTCATCGGTTATAACAATTCCCAAACTGTCTATTTCAATATCCATAGACGGGAAAAGCCAAATATTTAAAGGAGATGATTCCGAAGTTAAGTATGTATAGCTTGTATTGTACTCTTCATATATGCCAACAGTATCAATCATGGTTATTCCGGAACGGGAATGACCGGTTCCAACTCCTGTATCACCTTTAGTCGGACCGCTGTGATCCATATCTCTTGCAGGTAATAACTTTGATTTCATAACAAGATAGACATGTTGATTTTCATTTAAAGTTAAGTTACCCGCATTAAAATTAATTGAATCTCCCGCACTGACCGTTACTGATTCTCTTGAGTTCAATATAGATTTTACAGCTTTAGGATTATATCCGAATATTCCTCCGAATGAAGTAACTCCAACTTTAACTTTTTCATCATGTTCTATTTTTGAAAGCTCAATAAAATCAAAGGAATTAAGATTGTTTACCGGTTCAATTATTGCAATCTCATCTCCGTTTTTAATATTATTCATAATTGCATAATCCCAACTCATTGTTTCAGAGTTTTCGCTTTGGGGAATAAGAGTTCTGATTTTCTTTCCGTTTATAAATAAAGTCGGACAGCCTCCGTTTGCATTAGGGTTATAAATTTGCTCATAAATCAGCTCATTTTCGTAACAACAGGAGAATCTGTTGCCGAAATCCTTATCATTTATTGTTTTTAATCTGTAATCAGTACTCGGTATTCTTATACAGCCGATTGAATTATCCGTATATTTTGAAGGAATGTAATAAGTGATTCCTGAATTATCGAAGTGTCCTTCTATTGTTTCTTTATATTCTCCGTTAACAATTATTGAAGCTGACGGTATGCGGTCTATTGATTTTGCCGATGACCCGGGCATAAAAGAGAATTTTGCCGTTCTTCCCCAAACAACATAAGCCGGAGGCTTTAAGTTTCCGGCAATCGGAAGAGGCGGCTTCCCGTTTTTTACTTCTGCCGTCATTTCAAAATCATCATATAAAAGTTTTACTTTCTTTACCGCATAATAATCATTATTGTATAATCTGTGTCCTAATTCAAAAGACAGATAAGGAAATAAATAATCATGTGTTATATTGAAAGCATTAACCGTTTTTTCATCTATAATATTATCGTTTTCATCCAAGAATCTGTATGTTAACTGTTTCATGTCATTTGCTTTTGTAGAATAGCATACAGCAATTGTTTTTTTCCCTTTATCTATGTAAGCATAGCCTTTTAATATGTCTTGCGAATGGTCTTTTACGGCCAAATGAGATAAGTTGATTTTTTTCGTTAAAGGCTTGGAGTTATCGTAACTGTAATTTTCATAACGAGTTTTAGCCGGGTTAGGTTGCCTGTTTAACGGATTTATCGGCCAAGGAGTGTTATTATCCCAAAAATCAGGTTGTTGCGTCAGATAATATGACTTATCTTGCCAATATTCATTTGTACTGCTGCCGCTTTTTTCCCATCTATGATATATTTGTCCAAGATAATTACTCTTGGTACAATAATTGTTTTTGCAAAAATGCAGTGAACCTATCATATTCCAAGACCAACTTCGTATTCCCGCCCATTTATCGGCATCTGCAAATTTATTGTTTACGATTGTTTGATTAAAGTTTTTTTTCTTCTGCTTTAAATCCAACTTAAAATCAGCAATTCTTTCCGAATAATTCCTGAAAATAAGATTGTAAACTCCGTTTTTACCGTGAGCTCTGTCAAAGTAAATAAATTTTACGATGTTGCCTTCCGCTAAATTTAATTTCGGTCTATATTCATCTGATAAGTCATAATCAGGTTTACCGTGAAAACATATATCGCCAGGAGAATAGTAAGTGCTGCCTTGCGAATTGTTATGTATCGAATAATTATAAGCCAATACATTGTATTCTGCTTTATTGGAAAATACCATGGCATGCCTGTTTTTTAAGAAAATATTATTTTCCACCAAATTACATTTTGTTATTGTCCCGGCTATGGAAACCCCGTAACCGAAACCTCCTCCGACTCGTTTCAGGGTAGTTCCGAAATATGAACCCGAGACTTCGCAACTGTCGCCGATTATACCGACAAAAACCCTCGGGGCTGTTTCTGAATGAATCCCTGAAATCCAGCATTTATTGCCCCGTAAAGAAAAATTGGAGCCGTCTTGCTCTTTTTGATTGCGGGGATCATAATTGTCATTATCAATTCTTATCAATTTAAAATTTTCGAATCCTACTTCTGATTTTCCCGAACTTACCGTAAAAGGTATTTTATAGAAGAATTCATTTCCTTCAAGTATTACATCCAAATGAAATTTTAATACGGTTTTATGTTCTCCCTCTCCTCTGAAGACAATATTGCTTCTTGCAATATTAAGGGCATCATACAAATGATATTCGCCTTCGGGAAAATAAATCAATAAATTTTGATTATTGAAGAAGTCGGTCTTATTTTTTATTATTTTCATTAAATCAGCGGTTAAATCTTCCGGTTTTCCGGAAAGTCCCGGTATATTTTTTAAATCGGTATTTACATTTACGATTTTGTCTATTCTCATGGGATTATTTTTAAGTTTTCTTAAATAACCGGCATTTTCCCAAGTTAATTTAGTTTTACCGGAATCGACCCAAGCTAATCTTTCGGAAGAGATATGACATTCCTGCTCGCTGATTGCCGATAATTTTACCAAAATAACTATCAACATAATCATTATTTTTTTCATCTTAATCCCCCTGTATCATATTTATTTTAATTACCTCATCCGGGGTACCTGTTTGGCAGAAATAACGAGCATCGAAAATCATTGATGATTCGCCTGTTTTTATATCATACAGATATACATGACCCTTAACATGGAACATATTAGGTTGGTAGGTAACAATAGCAGTAAAACGATGTTCGCTGCAAAAATTAAAGAATATGCCCTCAAAATTGTTAAAATTAATAACAGAACCGTCAACCGTATTATAAACACTTTTTCCCTTGCGAGATACGATATACCGAGAGTCAGGAGATCGTCCTATTTTTCTGCCCATTCTCAAACCTGTATCAATCGGTTCAGATGAATTTTGGGGCAATATTCTAAGAATACCGGTTTCGGTAAAATATATTTCGTTATTTGGTCCGAATACGGCGCTTTCTATA
>PDOO01000012.1 GCA_002742885.1 Candidatus Cloacimonadota bacterium | reverse complement strand
ACCATTTTTTGCTGATTTTTGCAGATTTCTGCCTGAATTTATCCCGGTTTTTAAAAATTAAGATTCAAAAAAAAAGACAACTTTCAATGAAAAATACCTCTAAAATACAAAAACTTGAGGAAAAATAAGAATAATATTATTCGAATAATAAAACTTCAAAAAAAGTAAAGGCTCAAAAAAACAAGAAAAAGTTCTAAAAAATAATTGGATGAAAAAATCGCATAAACAAAGCAATAAAACGAAAAAAATAAAAGTAAAAAAAGAAGAGAAGTCATACATTAATAATATAACGAGAAAAATTTTCAATAAAAAAAAGGTATCGAATTTAGAAATCCGATACCTGATTTCTCGCTGAAATTATTTGTTTTGATAAATTATTTTACCGTTTTTAATAACGGTTTCCGCATTGCTTGATCCGAGATGATAAGGAATAAAACGATAAGACGGCATATCCATAATAAGAATGTCAGCCTGTTTCCCTTTTTCCAAGCTTCCGATTTTATTTCCTCTGTTTAAAGCATGAGCGGCATTTATTGTTGCTGCGACAACAGCCTCTTTTACAGTCATTCCCATTTGCAAAACGGAAAGAGAAATAATCAATTGCATATCATCGCAATTACAGCTTCCCGGATTATAATCCGTGGCAATCGCCACAGGCAACCCGTTATCAATCATATATCTTGCTCGCGCATATTCTTTCATTCTCAGACTGAATAAAGTTCCGGGCAAGAGAGTTGCAATAACTCCCGCATCGCGCATAGCAATAATTCCTTTGTCTGAAGCGGCTCCCAAGTGGTCAGCCGAAACGGCTCCCAGTTCGGCTGCAAGTTCAGCTCCTCCCACAGATTCTATTTCATCGGCATGTATTCTTAATTTGAAACCGAGTTCTTTGGCTCTTTGCATGACAATCCTTGATTCATCAACAGAATAAACATGCTCTTCCGTAAAAATATCGCAATATTCCGCCAAACCCGATTCGGCAACTGCAGGCATCATTTCTTCGCAAAGGATTCTGATATATTCTTTATGATTGTCTTTGTATTCGGCGGGAAATTCGTGAGCGCCCATAAAAGTGGGGATTATGTCAATCGGCAAATCCTCTTTCAATTTATTTATGACTTTCAGCATTTTCAATTCGCTTTCCGTATCCAATCCGTAACCGCTTTTTGCTTCCAGGACAGTGGTTCCGTTCGCAATAAATTTACTTAAACGTTTTTTTGCTTTGTCGTAAAGTTCATCAAAAGAAGCGTTGCGCACGCCTGCGATGCTGGACCTTATTCCGCCTCCGGCTTTACTTATTTCAACATAAGTTTTGCCGAGTATTCTCATCTCAAATTCATTTTCTCTGGTATCAAAAAATACGGGATGAGTGTGAGAATCAACAAATCCCGGCATAATAACTTTTCCCGCCGCATTTATTTTATTTTCGCATGAGTAATTTCTTAAAATGTCTTCCGTTGATCCCGTATCGAGGATTTTATCGTCTTTAACGGCAACTGCTCCGTTTTCGACAACAGCGAGATCATCCATTTCTTTGCCTCTGCGAGGATAAGGCGAGCCGGCAAGAGTCAGCAACTCGTTCGCATTATATATTATAAGATCACAATTCACGGTATCTCCTTTACTTAAAAAATATTTATATTTTGATATCCCGAATAAAAACCGTTCTTATTTTTGTAAATAAAAAAAATACGGTTTTTCAAACCCGAAATATCGCAAGGCATAATTATCATAAAAAAATAAATCGTTGCATTACCCGGATTTAACAGAAAAGACTTGTCAAATATTCAGCTGCTTTAAAATTGCGGCACTTAAAATCAGAGGTTTAAAATGGCAGAAAAAATAGAATTGAGAATCAGCAAAAAGGCTGATGAAATCATCAAAATTCAGACTGAAGTCGATGATTATCGTTACAGATACGATTTAGACAGCGACTCTGTTTACAAATTAAATTTTGTTTTAGAGTCGTTAATTATGCAATTTATAAGTACGGTTGAAATTCCTGAAAACTCAGAAGAAACTCCCGATGAAATTTTAATAATTAAATTCACCGTTTTTGAAGAAGATATTATGATAAATTTTATTGATGAAGGAGAAGCGTTTAATCCCTTGGACACTCCGGCAAAAACAATTGAGGAAGCCGTTGAAAAAGAAGATTACAACTCTTTAGGCGTTCTTCTTTCACAAAATTATATTACAGAAGCCGAATACTCAAGAAAAGACGGTAAAAATCTGCTTCAGATTTTTGTGGAAGTCGAAGAAGATTTTTAGGAGGAACAATGGAAATCAAACAAATGAAACACGGATACGCTCTTGTCTTTAAATGCTCCGGAAAATGGGATGCCGTTTCCTCAAACCAATTTTGGGACGAGTTTGAGCATCGTCTGATGGACGGAGAAGAAATCTTTATTTTCGACTTAACGGAATTGGATTATTTAAATGCTCGGGGCACTGTTTCTTTATTAAAAGCAGTTAAAAGATTAAAATCGGTAAGCGGAAGTTCGGCAATAGTAAAAGGCTCCGGAATGCTTTCAGAGATTTTGGAAAAAACGGGAGTCGCTCAATATACAACCGTTTTCGATGATTTGGATGCCGCTCTGGACAGTTTTGACGATAATTCCGAAAACGACGACAGCAACGAATAATTATGAGAGCAGATAAATTTTTAAACAAAGTATGCTTGATAAAAACAAGAAATATTGCCAAAAAAGCTTCCGATAACGGACTTATTTTCGTAAACGGCAAAAAAGCAAAAGCTTGTAAAAAGGTTTGCGAAAACGACATCGTTAAATTCTCTGTTTACGGATTTGAAACAGAAATACTCATAAAACAAATCCCGTCAGGAAATGTTTCCAAAAAGAATGCGGCAGAAAATTACGAGATTATCCGCAGAGAAAAAATTATTCCCGACGACGAATAAAAAATTATAAAAAAAATAAAGCTCAATCCTCTTCCTTTCTCCTTTTATGCGAGAAAGGATTTTTTTTATTGATTTTCGGCTGCAGCTTTACTGACCTGATTAAAAATACTCAGTTCGTATTCAGGCGGATCAAACAACGATTTTTCTATGGTAACGTTACGTTTATAAGTCTCGTAAACGTAATCTTGCGTTTTCTTGGAGGTAAGATTATTGACGTTTTTTTTGAAAGCCGTCATTTTACCGTTCACGTTTTGATAATTATCAAAATAAGTAACAATATTTTCCCCGCTGAATTTTCGATCTTCTTTCAACAATAAAAAACTGTCGGCGCTGTATGAATTAAGAAATTCCTCGTTCGTAAGATTATTTTTTATTCTTATATTATAAACTTTTTCGCCTTTTTCGTAAGAAACGCTTTCAAAAGAAACCTTAAAGGTTTCAGATTTTTTATCGGCAAATTCATAACTTTTCATTCCTTCCCTGATTTTTCTGCTTTTTGAATTTGCATCGGGAAATTTTCGGGTTTCCCGATTTTGGGATTGCCAAAGCTGCTTGCCGTCATCGCCTTTTTGAAAATATTCTTCTCCCTCGAAATAATAAGTTATTCTGCTCTTTCCGGGATATTCGGCAAATTCTTCAAATTCATAAGAGGTTCCGTTGAGCAATACGGTTCCTTTGGCATGCATATTTCTGTCTGATTTTAATGCTTTCTCTCCGCCGATTGCATCAATGTGAGCAGAAAGAACATCGTAAGGATCGATATGAAAAGGATCTTTTTTTATTCTTTCCGCAGGCGGCATTTCCGATAGGGGAGTAACGGTTGACATATTTCATTCCTCTTAATTTAATATTTTATTGTTTTTTTTAAGCCAAACCGCCAAAGCGTTTATATCGGTATGATTAACTCCGCTTATGCGAGCCGCCTGTCCTAAAGAACCGGGTTTTATCAGGTTAAGTTTTTCTCTTGCTTCATAGGCAATCGATTGAATTTGCATATAATCCGTATCTTTCGGAATCAATTTATGCTCCAAAGATCTGAATTTGGCAATATCATCAAGCTGTCGCTGCAAATAACCCTCGTACTTGCATTCTATGCTTATTTTGTTTTTAATGTTTTCGGTTACGTCTTCCGGACATTTATAACCGAATTCCGCCAATCCGTCGAAAGTAACGTCAGGTCTTTTCAAAATTTTATAAAATTTTTGAGGTTCTTTGAGAGAAGAATGTTTATTGCTCTTTTGATTTCTGAGATAATTCATTTCTCTGTTTTTTATTTCAAGCATCTTACGGAATTTTTCCATTCTTGCAGATTCAATCAAACCAAGTTTATCGGCAATCGGCATAAGACGTTCATCCGCATTGTCTTGACGCAGGCAGAGACGATATTCAGCCCGGGAAGTAAACATTCTGTAAGGTTCTTCCGTTCCGCGAGTAACAAGATCGTCAATTAAAACTCCGATGTAAGAACTTGCTCTGTCCAAAATCAAATACTTTTGATCAACAGACAAAACAGCGTTAATTGCCGCTATCAAACCCTGAGCCGCCGCTTCTTCGTAACCGGATGTTCCGTTAATCTGACCGGCAAGATAAAGACCGCTTATTTTTTTGGACTCCAAAGCAGGCGTAATTTCCGTCGGTACGATGTAATCGTATTCTATGGCGTAAGCATAACGGATAATTTTTGCTTTTTCGAGTCCCGGGATCGAACTTAAAACTTTATGCTGGACATCCGGCGGCAAACTGTTTGACACTCCGTTTACGTAAGCTTCATTTGTGTGTATTCCTTCCGGTTCGATAAAAACCTGATGCTTTTCTTTTTCGGCAAATTTAACTATTTTATCTTCCACTGAAGGACAGTAACGAGGTCCCGTTCCGCTGATAAATCCGCCGTAAAGCGCTGATTTTTTTAAATTTTGTCTGATTATTTCATGAGTTTGATCGGTTGTAAAAGTGAGATAACAATTTACCGAGTTTTTAATTTTTATGTCCCTGTAAAAAGAAAATCCCGTCGGATCAGAATCTCCCGGTTGTTCCGATAACTTGGAAAAATCAACAGTTCTGAGGTCTATTCTCGGAGGCGTACCCGTTTTGAATCTGGCAAGTTTAAGCCCGAGTTTTCTTAAAGAATCAGATAAACTTTCGGATGCCGGTTCTCCCGACCTTCCTCCCGAGTACTTTACGTTTCCGACATGAATGGTTCCTTTCAGAAAAGTTCCGTTTGCCAGAATAACACGCGACGACTTATAAACCTTATTTAATTTAGTCCTGACGCCGCAGACCCGAGGCGGATTGCCTTTTACCAAAATATCATCAACTTCAGATTCAATGATATCTATGTTTTCCTGTTCTTCCAATTGCTTTCTCATTTCAACGGAATAAGCAACTCTGTCATTTTGAGAACGAGGAGCCCAAACGGCAGGTCCTTTTTTACGGTTCAGCATACGAAATTGTATTCCGGTAAGATCAGTAACCAAAGCCATTTTTCCGCCCATGGCATCTATTTCTCTCGCCAAATGACCTTTGGCAGGTCCTCCCACGGAAGGATTGCAGGACATGCGTCCGATCGATTCCGCTTTAATGACAAACAGAGCTGTTGATGCTCCGAGTTGCGCGGCTGCAAAAGCTGCTTCCGCTCCTGCGTGTCCTGCTCCGACCACGATTACATCATATTTATTTTCAAACATTTATACCTCAAAATCATAAAAAAATTATCTTTTCATGCAATAATTTATCTATTCTTCAAATACTGCCGGCTCATCATTCATAAAAGATTCAAAAGCTCCTATAGGAGCAAAATCATAACCATCGCCAAACAAACGAACATCTTCAATATCCCCATTTTTAAAACTATCAATTTAATCATAGTCCTTTTTTCTCTGAATATAAAGCATTGATTTCCCCGTTCAGGAGAAAGATTAAATAATATATAACTTATCGGTTAAGTCAAGATAATTTATTAGTTAAACTTTTTAAAAATTTAATTGAAATCGTTAAATAAGAATGATTATTTTCTCTCCCGATAAAAATTACTTGCAATCAGGCTGAGGGTAAAACTGTTTGGTAAAAAAAATATTCGGAGGAAATTTATGTTCACGGCAATGGTGGAATACACTTTTAAACCTGAATCATTGGAAGAAGCCTGTAAACTTTGGGAAGAACATGTTTTGGAGCTTGCCAAAAAGCAAAAAGGATTTATCAGATTGCAATTTTACACCAAACCCGACGGTAAAGCGCTGGCAATGGGAACTTGGGAAAGAAAAGAAGACGCCATGGCTTTTATGGCAACCGGAGTTTTCAAGGATCTTCTGGCAAAATTAATGTTGCAAACGGCAGAACCGCCCAAACATCAAACTTGGGATCTGAAATATTTTGCAGATTAAGAGCTGAATCCTCATCGTTCACTCGGTGAGGATTTTATTTTTTTGATATTTATCAAAACGCTTTGACTCTCGTTCCAAATATTTTTCAAATTTTGATGGAGCCGATATTTCAAAAGACATAAGTTCGTCGCTGAACGGATGCTTAAACCGTAAACCCGTTGCAGCAAGAAAAAGACCTTTCCCTTTATAACGACAAAAATTTTCGTCTTCGGGATAAAGAGGATCGCCGAGAACAGGAAACCCGGAAAAAGCGGTATGTATTCTTAATTGATGCGTTCTTCCGGTTTTCGGAAAAAGTTCAGCCAGAGTAATCGCGCCGAATTTTAAAGTTTCGATTGATTTTATTTTTTTGTATTCCGAAACTGCTCGACAATTATTTATCGGGAAATCAATAACTCCCCTCTCCGGAGTTTTTCCGATCAGCAAAGCGCGGTAAGTTTTTCGTATTTCTCCGTTTTCAAACATTTTACTCAAATAAACCGCTGCTCTTGCTGTTTTGGCGCAAATAAGCAGTCCGGCAGTCAAACTGTCCAAGCGATGTACCGGATGAATTCTGGAAAGACGATCTTTTTCCGATGAGTTTTTCAAATTAAAGGGCAAAGCATTTGTAATTGTTTTGAATTTATTTCCGGAAACGGGATAGCCCGCCGGTTTATTTATTACAGCTAAATAATCATCTTCGTAAATAACGTTAATTTTCAGTTTAAAAATTTTTCCTTTATAAATATTGCTTTGAAGCAGAGTAATTTTATTTCCTTTTTTCAACCAAGCGTCAGTTCTTGCTTTTTTGCCGTTTAAGAGTAAAAATCCTCTTTCAATTGCCTTTTTGATTCCTTTGCGCGAAGTTATTTGATTAATGTTTTGTACTGCATAATCAATGAATTTTGTTTTTGTCTCTGCATTTTTTACAATTAATTCTTCAGTAATCATTTTTTATCCCTGCCGTTCCGTTTTTTATATCAACAATAGCACATAAAAGATAAAATGTGCGTTATTATTCTTTCCTGCTTGCACGTAATTTTTTTGATCTTTTATTGTAAATACAAAAAAAACTTGCCATATTTGATTTTTATCATTATTATTATATCCTGATTTTAAATCATAAAATATTACTCTTTCGCTAAAAAATCTTTTCTTGAGGATAAGCTTAATTAAAATTATTTAAGAAAATCAATAATACGACGATAATAAAAAGTTAAAGGAGATAACATTTTATTTTTTTAGGGAGGCTTTATGCTAAAATCATCAATTTTGATGATATTAATGATTTCGGCATTACAAATATACGCCGTAAATATAAAATTTTATTGTGACGAAGCTCCGCCTTATAATTATTCGGAAGAAAACAAAATCACCGGGATAGCTGTTGATTGGCTGGAAGAAATGTTTGAGATTACCGGGAACAAATATAAAACAGAAGATATTAAACTTGTTCCGTGGGCAAGAGGTTACAATTTACTGCTCAACAAACCCAATACATGTATGTTTTCAGTAGCCAGAACCGATGAAAGAGAAAATAAATTTTTGTGGGTAGGTCCGATAAGCGAAGTAACAATTGTTTTGCTTGCCAAGAAAGAACATAACATTAAAATAAATAATAACGACGATTTGAAAAAATACAGCATAACAACCATGAAAAATGATATCAGCGAATTCGCCCTTTTAAAAAAAGGGTTAAATAAAAAAGACCTTGAATATTCATCAAATAATACAGAAAATTTTTTAAAATTAAAAAAAGGAAGGGTTGATTTATGGGCATGCGAAAAAAGCGTTGCTTCCTTTGAAATAAATAATTCGGATAAACCTGACGAATATGTATGCGCGGCAATATTGGAAAAATCAGAATTGTATTTCGCTTTTAACAAAAAAACCCGAAAGGAGGATATTAAAGAATTACAAACCGCTTTTAATAAACTAAAAAAGAAAAATTATAAAGATCTTAATGATTTCAAAGAATATCCTTTCCTTAAACATTAATAACATAACGAGTTAAAACTTTCTTATTTTATTGAGGATTATTTAAATATAAAAATATCAAGCTGAATAAATTTTTGCAGGAGAGAGCAAATATTAATCAAAAGGAGGCATTTATGTTAAAATTAATCGGTTCGCTGTTGTTTGCGACAGCAGTATTTTCCGTGTCAGCCGGCAATATTTCATTTTATTGCGACGAGTATCCCCCGTTTAACTATTCGGAATCAAGATATGTCGCAGGCGTTGCGGTTGACTGGTTGGAAGGCATTTTTGAGATAATAGATGAAGATTATAAGATTGACGACATTGAACTTGTTCCTTGGAATCGAGGTTATAATTTAATTTTAGACAAGCCGAATACCTGTATGTTTTCTGTTACAAAAACAAAAGAAAGAGAAGATAAGTTTTTGTGGGTAGGTCCGATAGCGGAAACAACCATTGTGCTTATTTCCAAGAAAAACAGAGAAGTCGATATAAAAAAGGACGGCGACTACAAAAAATACCGAATCTCTGCCATTAAAAATGACATAAGCGAAATTGCTTTGCTTGAAAAAGGCATAAAAGCAGAAAATATTGATTATTCTTCCAATCATGAAGAAAGTCTTTTTAAACTGCAAAAAGGCAGAATTGATTTTTGCGCATGCGAAAAAAGCGTTGCTTCCTTTGAATTATTCAACAACGGAAATCTTTCCGACTATATATGCGCCGATACGATTAAAACGGGAGAAATTTATTTTGCTTTCAATAAACAAACCCCGAAGTCTGCCGTAAAAAAATTCCAAGATGCTTTAGATAAACTGAAAAAGAAAAATTATAAGGGACTTAACGACTTCCCCGGATTCCCCTTCCTTAAATGTCGATAAGACAAGAAAAATACAGCAGAAATTTTGTTTCAGACAAAATTTCTGCTGATTTATAATATCAGACAAATAAATTAATGACTTACTTTTTGAGCAGCTAAAATTCCTTTGATCATGGCGCTGCTGAAACCTTGAAATTCCATCTCGTTTAATCCGGCAATGGTACAACCGCGAGGAGTCGTTACCTTATCTATTTCCGATTCGGGATGCGAGCCGTTTTCCAAAATAAGTTCCGCTGCTCCTTTTGCGGTCTGAGCCGCCATAATCAAGGCTTCCTGCGAATGGAATCCGCTCTGAATTCCGCCCTGAGAAGCAGCTCTGACCGATCTCAAGAAAAACGCCACTCCGCAGGAACATAAGGCGGTTGCCGACAACATTTGACGTTCTTCGATAATCAGACATAAACCGGCATGATTAAAAAGTTCTTTCACATACTCAAGAGCTGATTTATCGGCTGAATCTCCTGCTATGCAAGTCATTGATTCGCCTATAGCTATTGCAGTATTGGGCATTGCCCTTATAACATTGAATTCAGTTCCGATAATATCTTCTATATCTTTTGCCGTAAATCCGGATACAACAGAAACTATAATATGCTTTTCGGGGTCTAAATCTTTTTTTGTCTCTTTTAATACATCCGCAAATTGCCCGGGACGAACGGCATAAATAATAATTTCAGATTTTCTTACCGCATCGCTGTTATCTTCTTGAAAATACATTTCCCGGTTATCTTTCGGCAAATCTTCTTTTTTTCGGGTAATAATCAAATCCTCCGCATTTACGGCATTGCCTTTCAGCAAACCCTTTGCCATAGCCGTTCCTATGCTTCCTCCGCCTATAACAGCAATTTTTTTATTTTCAAATTTCATTAATTCCTCCATTTTTTTATTTAAATTTTTATCATAATTATTTCGGCTGATTCATTGAAATTAATTAAATGACGACAGCAATTAATTTATTTCGCAGGTTCCCAATGCTGTCATAAGACAAAGACGCCGAAATTATATCCCCTCAATAAGACCGTTATAGTAATAAAATCCCCTTTCAGGTTCAAGATCAGATATTTTATCAAGTTTGAGATTGCGGAAAATGATTTTCCCGTTTGAGGATAAATGCGTTATCTTGCGGGCATAATTCAAAGCTTCAAAAAAAGAGCCGGTTTCGTCTGTTAAATTCCGATTCAAAGCTTCTGCTCCGTCATACAAAGAAGCTTCCCCCTTATCGTCGATATTGGAAAAAGGGGTTGATCTTTCGGAGGCAATTCTCCTTATCATCTGCTTATAATATTGATCGGCAAGATAGCGGTATTGCATTTCAGAAGAGAGAAAGTTTGATCGGTCGTCGGCATTATCCAGATTATCTTTACCGGCATTGTAATTATCGGTCAGAGGAATAAGCCGTTTATTGTTTTTCAGAACGGCAACGCCCAATCCGCCCAGCAGGGAAGAATCGTTGGCATAAATTTTATCTGCTCCGGAAACGGCAAAATAAGCTCCGGCAGACGCCTGTCCCGAAACGGAAGCAATAATCGGCTTGGAAAAATCTCTGATCTTTTGATAAAGAGTTCCGCAGGCAATTAATTCGCCTCCTCCTGAATTTACCCTCAAGACAACGCCTTTGATGTCAGGATCGCATTCCGCTTCTCTCAATTGTTCAAAAACAGTATCTGTCCCGCAGATTTTTTTTCCGTAAAATGCATTGTCGCAAATATGACTTTTTCCTGATTTTATAAATCCGGAGATTTCTATTACGGCAATCGCTTCAGGTTTTACCCAAGGCTGAGGAGATCCGGTCAAAAGGTTATTTTGAAAATCAATCAATTTTCCCGGCTGACTCTTTTCTTCGGGAGCCGATATTTCATTAATCAGTCCGGCATCTTCGGCGGTAAAAGCCGAACTCGGAGATTCGTTGGCAATGACAAACATACTCTCAATCGGGATTCCCTTTTGAACCGCAATAACTTTGTATATGCGATCCTGAATATCCAATTGAATTTGAGTCAGCATATTTCTTTTTTCGGCTTCCAATTTTTTATTTTCGAGGATATCCTCTACAAAAAGATTTTTCCCGACTTGCATCACCTGTAAATCGGAAACCAAAGATTTTATCACAAAAAACGGAGACGCCATTTCAACATTACTGAATTCTTCCAAATAAATTTCATCGGCGGAAAGCAAAGATTTATGCGACATATCAAAGTTTCCGAACTCCGACAAATAAACTTCATCAGCCGAACTTACGGCATAATAATTACTGAGATTGGCTTGGTCTATATATGCTCTGACTTTAATTTTACCTCTGAGTTCGGCAATAAGACCGTTTAATTCTTCCGCAGCCTGTAAACTCAGCTCGGCGTTTCTGAAAATAAATTCAATCTCGGCAGGATGTTCGGCAATTACCCGGTTAATATTCAAATAAAGTTCAATCAATTCAGATTCGTCCGAGTAATCTTTATTCAAAACAATTTGTTTTATTTTTTCTTTTTCCCAAAACGGTTTTAATTTATTAACCGTAACCTGGACGGCTTGTCTGCTTGTCTGATTTCGATCATCATCAAATTCCGTATCGTACATAAGAGATAAATTGGAAAAATCAAATTTTGCTCCGCCGTAAAAATTATCGTCTTCTCTGTATTCAAAATACAAATTACAACCTTTTACCGGTCTGAAATTCAATCCTCCGTACCATTTGCCGGCTTCGTAACTGTCTTTATCGCCGTTAAAAACAAAATTTATGCCTGAATTAAGAATAAACATGTCTTCATAGAATTTAAACGAAGCTTCAGTCGCAAAGGAAGAATGCTCTTTAAAGCAGTCGTCTATTTTGAGACCTCCCGATAAAAAAGCAAAAGGTCGATAAATAAAACCGGCATCAAATCGGGAGCTTTTTCCGGGCGGATCAATTAACGTCAATCCGCAATAAAAATCTCTTAATAAAGAAAATCCTCCGCTCCAATAAGTTATATGAGATTCCAAATCATATCCGAAACCGGCAAACTTCGAAAGACGCAAACTCAATCTGCTTTCATTCTGATCCATATAGTCAAATTTGTAATAAATTCCGGCATTTGATTCAATGCCCAAAAAAGCGGGATTACGATAAAATCCGTTTAAATTTTTTTCGTAAGAAATCGGATTAGCCGTAAGACCGCAAAGAAAAACAATGAAAAGAAAAACAAAGATATTTTTCATATAAGCTCCTTTTATTATTGCAAAGATTCGAGAATAATCCGTCTTTGTTGCGGTTTTCGGATTATTTATCTTTTAAAAATTGAAATTTCCAATCCGCTGTCAACAGGTAATTCCATTGTCGTAAAATGCGGAGAATTTCGGATAAAATCAAGATATTCGGCAACGGTTTCCGCATGAGAAATCGTGTTATCCGCAACAACGACAGCATTGTCAGCCAGTTTATTTTCCAATAATTTTATATAAGAAATGTAGCCGATTTTACCGGCGTCTATAAAAACAAAATCGTATTTTTCGGATAAATCGGGAATAATGTCTTCGGCTTTTCCGAAATACTGTCTGATATTTTTTCTGGAGACAAGATTTCTTTTCGCCATAAGATAACGTTCTTCAAATACTTCGATTGTATCAAGGACTCCTGAACCTTCTTCCAATGCCAAAGACCACCAAAAAGCGGAAAATCCGTTTGAAGTGCCGATCTCCAGCATGCGTCGAGGATTTTTCATCCTGATTAACATATAAATAAGATGTTGAGATTTCTCGTCCAAATTCCAAAGTCGCCTGATCTCGGCTTTTTGCCTTTCAAATTCAGACAAATATTTCTTTTCTTTTTTGATTAATTTTTCCATTTGTAATTACCGAAAGTTCCTTTCAAACCGAAAAAAATAAAATAAGGGATATATAAAAATTCGGCAAAAGGCAAATATTTAATTTGTTTAAATTCCTTCATTTTAGTCAAAAAAAGCATCACGGCAAAAAATTCGGCAAAAAGTTTCATTGCCGTCCAAACAAGCCAAGACATCAAATATTCCGGACAAAAAAACATTTGAAAAAAAACGATGACGTAAAGCAAATAAAAAATCAAAATTCCGATCAGCATTAATTTTATTCCAATCGGATAATATTTGAACTTGGATGCCCTTCTTGTTTCTAAATGGATTTGTTCTTTAAGTTCCGTTTTGTCGGAAGTCGGCACAATTGATTCCCGAGAAAACATAAAGTTCATGCGTCTTGAACTTCCGGACATCTTTTGCAGCATAAGATCATCATCCCCCGAACGAATATGCGAAATCCCGGAAAATCCGTTCACCTTATCGTAAAGCGAACGCCGATAAGCAAAATTTCGCGCCGCAGTCGTAAGTCCGATATGCCAACCGAAAGAACCGGCGTTTACCGCAAAAACAGCCGATCTCTCCATATTTTTCAATCCTGCAAAAAAATTTTTGTTTTTAGAAAGCAAAGGCGAATAGCCTGAAACAATATCGACATCATCGGCAAAATGAGCATTTATTTCAAGCAGCCAATTCGGTTTCGGGAAACAGTCCGCATCCGTGAAAGCAAGAATTTCGCCGGATGATTTTTCTATCGCATGAGCCAAAGCATTTTTTTTGCCGACAAAATTTTCTTCTTCTTTTTTGACGGTAACCGTTTTTATAAATTCGTAATCCCGTTCCGCCTTTCGTAAAATTGAGGGCGTGTCGTCGGAAGATCTGTCGTCAGCAATGATTATCTCAAATTTATCTTTAGGATAGTTCAAATTTGCCAGATGTTCAAGCAAACCGGGCAAATTATTTTCTTCGTTGCGAGCAGCAATTATCAAACTGATTGACTTGATTTTTTTCCCGCGACGATCTCCGACTCGAAAAATCCCCAGTCCCAAAAACATTATCCAAAATGTATAACCTAAGCAAAATAAGCTTGTAAAAAAAATCATTTAACCCGAGAAATCCTTGAATTTGAGGCTTCTATAAAATCGGCAAGACCGGGATTCTCTTTTCTGATGTCTTCAACCGTTATAACATCTTTAACGGGAGTTTTTTTTTCAACTTTAACAAAATTAACAAAAATTCCTATCTTAGTCTGAAAATGCTTGGAAATCACGTCGCCGATAAAATCGCGAATTTTATTGATTTGATCAAAACCCAGTTTCTCGTTTGTTATCAGTTTTATGCGCTTTTCCGAAATTTCATCGATTTGACATCTTTTAAGAAAATTAACCGCCAAAGGATAATATTTGTTTATCTTTGATATTATCAAATCCCAATTTTCGCGGAAACTGTCCGGAGTAAACTCAATCTTGGCAGGACTTTCTCCCGATGAAGGCTGAACGAAAGAAGATTTTTTTTGACTGATCATTTGTTTAAAATTTTGAGTAAGAGAAGGCGATTGCCCGGTTTGAGTTTGAGTTTTAATTTTCGGGGAACCTCCGTAAGGCATTCCGGGAGAAGCGATTCCGGATGCGCGAGTTTGAACCGCAGCAACGGAAGCCTGTACTTTTTCCAATTTCCCGATAATTTCTTTAACGGGAATCATAGAGGCGATTTGCGTTAATTTTATAAAAGACATTTCGGCAATTAAAACCGGATTATTGCTCATCTTCGCATCGGTTTTTATCTGCACGCAAAAAGTCATCATATACAATAAATCATTTTCCGTAAAATTCTCAACGATTTTTTCCATCTCGGAGATCAATACCGCCGGAACATCTTTTAATTTTACGCCTATTTTCAAAAAAAGCAAACTGCGGAGATATTCCAAAAATCCGTTTAAAAACTCCTGTAAATCATTGCCTCTGTCCAATATATCATGTAAAATTCTTATTAATTCCGAAGGATTTTTTTCGATTATTCCCTGCACGATTTTTTGATAAACTTCGGTATGAACAATTCCGAAAATACCCAAAACGTTTTCGTGAGTAATATTGTCGGTTCCGTAAGAAATAACCTGATCAGTAAGAGAAAGAGCATCTCTCATACCGCCTTCGGCTTTTTTGGCAATCACAAACAAAGCTTCTTCTTCTATATGAATTCTTTCGGATTCGGCAATTTCTTTAAGTCGAGCGACAATTAAATCGGGATGTATTCTTTTGCAGTCGTAACGCTGACAACGAGAAATAATAGTCGGAAGAATTTTGTGAGGTTCGGTAGTGGCAAAAATGAAAATAACATTTGCCGGAGGTTCTTCAAGGGTTTTCAACAGAGCATTAAATGCGCTTTTGGAAAGCATGTGAACTTCATCAATGATATAAATCTTGTATTTTGAATTTGAAGTCGAGTACATCAATTCTTTTTGCAAATCTCTGATATCTTCGACTCCCGTATTAGACGCTCCGTCAATTTCTATAACGTCCTGAGATACGCCGGCAGTAATTTCGCGACAATTTCCGCATACTCCGCAAGGATTTTCCGTCGGTCCGTTCTCGCAATTTAAACTTTTTGCAAATATTCTTGCCATGGAAGTCTTTCCGACTCCCCGAGAACCGGTAAAAAGATAAGCATGTGCTATCCTGTCCATTTTTATGGCATTTTTTAATGTTCTGGTTATATGATCTTGACCGTAAACCTCATCAAAAGTCTGCGGTCTGTATTTTCGAGCTAAAACCAAATACCCCATTTTTTCTCCGGTATTTTTATTATGTTTATGTTAAATTATCGTATCTTTACGATATTCGCAGTCGTTCCTTTCCCGATAATCCGTCATGTAATGCAAGCCCCGACTTTCCTTGCGTTGCAATCCGCTTCTGATAATGGCAATTGCCGTAATTGCCAGATTTCTGGTTTCGATAACTTCCTTTTTAACGGAATTGCGCTGATAAAAATTATTTATTTCGGTATAAATGTTAAATAATCTGTTTTCTGCATATTTCAAAAGTCGTTTAGAACGGGTAATGCCGACGTAACCCTGCATGATTTTTCTGATAATTTCTCTGTTGTGAGAAATTATGACCCATTCGTTTTCATTGAAAGCGCCGACCTCTTTCCATTCCGGAATTTCAGGAAATCTTACTTCTTTCAGGTTAGACGGATTATTGGCTGCTCTGCACGCAATTACCACTGCTTCCAACAAAGAATTTGAAGCAAGTCTGTTCGCTCCGTGCAAACCGGAACAAGCTGTCTCGCCGGCAGTATAAAGATTGCGAATATCAGTCTTTCCGTCAACCGTCGATAATATCCCGCCGCAAAAATAATGAGCTGCCGGCACCACCGGAACAGGATCTTTCGTAAAGTCAATTCCCTGTTTTCGCAATTTTTTGTCTATATAAGGAAAATGTGATTTCAATTCATCATGATCAACGCCCGTTGCATCCAGATAAAGAAATTTTTCGTTGCGTTTTTTTAATTCGCAATCTATAGCTCTCGCCACTACGTCTCTGGGAGCCAAACATCCGGAACTGTGATATTTTTCCATAAATGTTTCGCCGTTTTGCAAACGTAAAACCGCTCCTTCGCCTCTCACGGCTTCGCTTATCAAAAAAGTTTTTCCCGTATGGCTGAAAAAAGCAGTCGGATGAAATTGAACAAATTCCATATTTGCCAATCTTGCTCCCGCTAAACGAGCCATTGCGTAACCGTCTCCCGTGGCAATATCCGGATTGGTTGTATTTATGTAAACCTGAGAACCTCCGCCTGTCGCCAACAATGTTTTTTTTGCCCGAAAGATATTTACTTCTCCCGTTTCAATATTTAAAACATAAGCGCCCCAGCAGGTAATTCCCGGAATAAAATTGTGCTGCTCGGGAACATGATGTTGCGTAATTAAATCTATCGCCATGTGATTTTCAAAAATATCTATGTTAGGATGATTTTTAACGGCAAGCATCAATGCTTCCATAATTTCATGTCCGGTTGAATCGGCAGCATAAGCTATTCGGTGATGAGAATGCCCGCCTTCCCTGGTTAAAGAAAGATTCTCAAATTGAGGATTTACGTTTTTATTTCTGACCGTAAAACGCGTACCTATATCTATTAAAAATTGAATTGCCTCAGGACCTTCTTCCACAATAGCTTTTATTACTTCTTTTTTACCCAGTTCGGCTCCGGCAATATAAGTATCTTGAATATGTTCAGAAAAAGAATCTGTTTTACTTATAACGGCAGCTATTCCGCCCTGAGCATAATCCGTATTTGTTTTTTGCATTTCCGATTTTGTAACAACCGCCGCCTTACCGTATTTTGCAACCTGAACAGCATAAGACAAACCGGCAATACCGGATCCTATAACCAAAAAATCATAATCTTTCATAAAATAAGTTTTCCCGAAATACCGCTGATTCGGTATTCAATATTTTCGTACTTTCAAAAATTAATCGCTTTTGCGACATAAAACATCTTCTCTCCGAAAGTCGTAATTATTTATCATAAAATTCGTAAAGAAAAAAATCAGATAAAAAGACAAAAGAAATATTTTTTCAGTTAAATTCAGTTACGGAAAGCAGGCAATATCCTCGACAAGATCATAATATTATCGGTATTGATACTGCGTTCAGCAATATTATGCAGGCATTATTGAATTATATCATTCTTAAAAAGATTATTAAGCCAAGTTCAAAAAATTAAACAGATATTGTAAAAGCGAGTTTTATTCACTATATTCTTATCTTACGAATATTTCGTATAATTACAGTTTCAGCTTGACCGAAAAAGGAGTATTTTTTTTGGTTTCATTCAAAATGCGGTTCAAACTGAAAGTTTGCGAAGATGGAATTCGGTGCAAATCCGATACAGCCCCCGCTACTGTGATAAGCGACGAAAGTTTTTTTACCACTGTCAAATTTATCGACGGGAAGGGAAAATGATTAGGCTTGAGCTTTAAGTCAGGAGACATGCCGCATTTTAGAAATTGCTTTCGGAGGGAAGGTAAGATTTCAGATGAAAAATGAATCTCTTATACTTCTCTTCTTAAAATAATTTAAGGAGTTGAAGATGAAAAAAGCAATTATTTTAATGACTCTGTTGCTCATTGCTCAGAGCATTTTCTCAATATCATTTGACGATATTGAAATATGGGCCGGAACAGGCTCCAAACAAGCCGCTTTAATCATAGACTGGCAAGATGATCAACCCGCCATGATGTGGGGATACCGTCATTCTTATATGTTCACCGGCAATGAAATGCTTAATGCTATTGTTGAAGCTGACGAACATTTATTTTTTAACGGCTCAAGTTTCGTAAATGATCTTATTTATGTTAAAGACGGAGATACTCTCCATATAGGACTTCACGGCAACCCTAATTATTGGAGCTTGCACCAATCCGATGTTACCGAAGGAGAAGATTTAAACTGGAGTCATCTCGCAGGTCTGAATTTTACTGTAATGGGCGACAATAAAGCTATGGGCGTTTCCTACGGTATAGATGATCCGGAGGTAAATGCAGACAATATCATTCCGGCAACAAACGACTCAAACGAAGAAGAAGAACTCTCATTTGACGAATTGCTGGCATGGGCAGGCGAAGGAAGCAATCAATCAATGTTGGTTATTGACTTCAACTCAGGCGATGATCCTCAATCTTTCGCTTGGGGTTATCACTGGAACGAAGCTCCCACAGGCGAAGCTATGATGAACGCTCTTGCCGAAGCTGATCCTCGTCTC
>PDOO01000035.1 GCA_002742885.1 Candidatus Cloacimonadota bacterium | reverse complement strand
TACCGTTAATGTTGAATTAATCACTCCTATCGCTATGGAACAAGGTCTCCGTTTTGCTATCCGCGAAGGCGGAAGAACTATCGGAGCCGGTGTTGTTGCAGGTGTTGAAGACTAGTTTAACAGAAATAAATTTTAAGGTTAAATAAAATGCGTGAAATAATTATAATGGCTTGCTTGGATTGCAAAATGAGAAATTATACGACAACTAAGAATCGTCGTAATCATCCGCAACGCCTGGAATTGAAAAAGTACTGCCCCAAGTGTCGTAAACATACGGTACACAAGCAGACAAAATAATTGAAACAGGACAGTAGTTCAATTGGCAGAGCACCGGTCTCCAAAACCGGGGGTTGCGGGTTCGACTCCTGCCTGTCCTGCCATATATTAAGGCAGCAAACTCTAAATGGGTTTGCCGCCTTTTCATACTAAATAAAGAGATTGTGAAATGAATAAAATCAGTGATTTTTTTAAAGAAGTAAAAAAAGAGTTGAAACTGGTTTCCTGGCCTACAAAAGATGATCTTAAAGAAGGTACTGCAGTTGTGATTACCATGTCGATCATTGTCGGAACTTTTTTATTTTTAATTGACGGAATCTTCGGATACTTGGTTAATTTTACATTATAAAAGGTTATAGCATGAAATGGTATGTTGTTCACACTTACGCTTCTCATGAATTTAAAGTCAAGGAAGCTGTAGAAAAAGGTAAAGTTGATACCGAATTGGATGATCAGATCGGTCGTATTTTGATTCCGACTCAGAAAACTTACATGATCAGAGACGGGAAAAAAATAGAAAGAGAAAAGAAAGTTTTTAACAGCTATATAATCGTAGAGGCTAATTTGACCAATGAAGTTGCAAATTTTATTCGCAGTATGCCTGCCGTAACTAATTTTTTGGGAGACGGCAAAAAAGCTGTACCTCTTTCTGAAAATGAGGTTAACAGACTTCTGGGAATCAGCGACAGAGACGGATCAAATGATAAAGGTTACGGGTTTTTACCGGGCGATATCGTCAAAATTAACTCAGGACCTTTTACCGATTTTGAAGGTATCGTCAAAAACGTGAATGACGATAATACCAAGTTAACCGTTGAGGTAACCGTTTTCGGACGCGTTACTCCGGTAGAAATTCCATCAGATCAGGTTGAAATAAATAAATAGTATAAATAGAGGTAATTATGGCTAAAATGAAAGATGCCGAGCATGTTGTAAAACTTCAATTGCCGGCCGGTAAAGCAACTCCGGCTCCTCCCGTAGGTCCGGCTCTCGGACAAGCCGGTATTAATATCGGCGAATTTTGTAAACAGTTCAATGATAAAACGAAAGACAAACCGGGTATGATTTTTCCGGTTGTTATTTATGTTAATAAAAAGAAACAATTTACTTTTGAAATAAAAACTCCTCCGGCTGCAGTTCTTATCAGAACTGAGGTTGGTCTTGCCAAAGGTTCGGGTGAACCCAATCTTAACAAGGTGGGACAAATTAAAAAGGAACAAGTGAAGAAGATTGCTGAGCTTAAAGCTCCTGATCTCAACTCTCACGATGTTGAAGCAGCCATGAGAATGATTGAAGGAACCGCAAGAAGCATGGGCGTTGACGTTGTCGACTAAATGCTGAAGCGATAAAAAAACAGAAGGAGCGTATATGAAAAGAAGCAGACGTTACAATGAGGCTTCTAAGCTGACTGATCATAATAAATATTACGATCTCAGCGAAGCGCTGGGACTTCTTAAATCATTTCCTGCACTGAAGTTTGACCAAACTGTTGAATTACATTTCCATACCGGTGTTGATCCTCGTAAAGCAGATCAGCAAATAAGGAATTCATTGGTTTTGCCTAACGGAACCGGAAAGCAAGTTACGGTATTGGTTTTTGCCGAAGGCGAAAAAGCTGAAGAAGCAAAAGCTGCCGGAGCCGATTATGTCGGACTTGATGATTTAGTTGAAAAGATTCAAGGCGGATGGACAGATTTTGATGTTGCTGTTGCAACCCCGAATTTAATGGGTAAAATCGGTCGCCTCGGTCGTATTCTGGGTCCCAGAAGTTTGATGCCTAATCCCAAAGTCGGAACGGTAACAATGGATGTTGCCAAGGCTGTTAATGAATCAAAAGGCGGAAAGGTTGCTTATCGCATCGATAAATTTTCAAATCTTCATATCCCTGTCGGAAAAATAAGTTTCGAAGCGGATAAGCTTAAAGAAAACATATTGACTGTCGTAAGCGCTATTTTACGCGAAAAACCCGCTACAGTTAAAGGGACTTACATTAAGAGCATTACTCTTGCTGCTACCATGAGTCCTTCCGTAAAATTAGATGTTTCCTCGGTTTCGACGGAAGCTAAAAAGTAGGGAGGAAGAATGCAAACTTATAAAATTGATATAGTTAAACGTCTGAAAGAGCGTTTAGACGGAGCTAAAGCTATTGTGGTTGTTGACTACAAAGGCATCAATATTGAAGAAGTTAACCAGCTTCGCAGCAGATACCGCGCAAATAATGTAGATTATTTTGTGGCAAAAAACACTTTTATCAAAATTGCGTTGAACGAACTCGGAATTACCGAACTTGATGAATATCTCGTAGGTCCGACGGCTGTTGCCGTTTGTAAGGAAGATGAAGTTGCTCCGGCAAGAGAAACGGTAAAATTCATTAAAGAAGTAATGGAAGATAAGGCATTCCCCAGATTCAAAGCCGGTTATGTTGACGGATCAATTATGAATGTCGATGAGCTTGAACAACTTGCTAAACTTCCGACCAAAGAAGAACTTATTGCAAAAGTTATGTACGGATTCAATGCGCCTATTACAGGTTTTGTCGGCGTCATGTCCGGAATATTACGCAAATTTGCCTATGCTCTTAACGCATTGGCCGAAAATAAAGCTGAATAATATATTGATATTAACTTGGAGGAAAAATGGATAATAAAAAACAGCAGATCTTGGATCTCGTAAAAGAATTAAGCGTTCTTGAACTTTCGGAACTTGTAAAAGAATTTGAAGAATTTTTCGGCGTAAGCGCCGCTGCTCCCGTAGCAGTTGCCGCTGCCGGTGCAGCTCCTGCAGAAGCCGCAGCCGAAAAAACTGAATTTGACGTCATCCTTAAAGATGCCGGCGCCAAAAAAATTCAAACAATTAAAGTTGTGCGCACTATCACAAAACTCGGTCTTAAAGAAGCTAAAGAGCTTGTTGATAATTGCCCGAAACCTGTGGTTGAAGGCGTTGAAAAAGAAGAAGCCGAAAAAGTTAAAGCTGATCTTGAAGCTGCCGGTGCAACTGCCGAAATCAAATAATTACCGCAAATTTATTGGAAGCGGACCTTTCTGTGTTCTGAATGCGTCCGCTTCTCTTGTTATATATACACCGTCTTTTAATCAATTAAATACAGACCTCAGCGGTCATGAAACAGAATAACACGGAAGACCTCGAAATGTCGAGGTATAAGGGTGATGTGATGATAAACAAAAAAAACATTGTTTTCAAGAATTACTCACGAGTCAGCAAGAAAGCAAAAGAACTCGGGATTCCTCAGGTGGAAGTACCTAATCTTTTAGCCATGCAGATTGATTCCTTTGATCGTTTCCTTCAACGAAACATTCACCCGCAGCTCAGAAAAAAAATGGGGCTACAAGCTGTTTTTGAATCTGTTTTCCCGATTCAGGATCAGAAGGGAATTTACTCTCTGGAGTTTAATGATTATTCGGTTTTGAAAGAAAAATACAATACCGAAGAATGCAATGAACGGAACCTTACTTATAAGGCGCCGGTCAAAGCCAGAATGAAATTAACAGTTTATGATGAAGAAATCTTAAAGCAACAAGGCGAAAAACGCGTAAAAAAAATAATCGAACAAGAAATTTTCTTGGGAGAAATTCCGCTTATTACCGAAAACGGCACTTTTATAATTAACGGCGCAGAAAGAGTTATTATAAGTCAATTACACAGATCTCCGGGAGTTTTCTTTACGGAAGAGAAACATCCGAGCGGAAAAATGATTTATTCCGGTAAAATTATACCTTATACCGGATCATGGTTAGAATTCTCTTTGGACGTTCATGACACCATGTATGTTCATATTGATAAAAAGAAGAAAATACCGGTAACCGTTCTTTTGAGAACTATAGGACTTGCTTCAAATAAAGAATTGACGGAAGCTTTCCTGAAAAAGGAAAAAACGACTGTTTCCGAATCTTTGGGAAAAATGCTTTATTCGGATTTGTTTAATCCGGAAAGCGGAGAAGAAGTTTATTCGGCAGGTTCCGAAATTACGGAAGAAGTTATCAATGATTTGCTTGAATTGAATTTTAATGAAATAGATGTCGTAGCTGAAGTTTCTAAAACTACCGGAAAAATTTTATTTAATACATTTGAAAAAGATACAACTGCAAATTACGAAGAAGCTGTAAAAAAAATCTACACCCTTATTCGTCCCGGCGAAAATCCCACTTTGGAATTGGCTGAAATTTTGGTCGAAAGAATGTTCTTTAACTCCAAAAGATATTCGTTGGGCGAAGTCGGAAGATATAAATTAAATAATCGTCTTGATGTAAATGTTGACTTAGATAAATTTGTTTTGACCAAAGATGATTTGGTTGCTATTGTAAATAAATTAATTGAAATATATAAAGGCGAAGATGATATTGACGATATTGATCACCTGAGCAACAGACGCATAAGAACCGTAGGCGAGCTTCTCGAAAGCGAATATACCGACGGTTTGAATCGCGTTATCAGAATTGCTACCGAAAGAATGGCTATATCCAACTCAGATGAAGTTACCGTTCACGACTTAATCAACAGCAATGCTTTGATTGCCGTTATTGATTCTTTCTTTCTTACCGGTCAATTGTCTCAGTTTATGGAACAAACCAATCCGCTTGCCTCTTTGACTCACAAAAGAAGGTTTACGGCTCTCGGTCCCGGAGGTCTCACCAGAGAACGAGCCGGATTTGAGGTGAGAGACGTTCATTATTCTCACTACGGAAGAATTTGCCCGGTTGAAACTCCCGAAGGTCCGAATATCGGATTGATTGCTTCTCCGGCATTATTCTCAAGAGTTAATAAATTCGGATTTTTGGAAACTCCTTACGTAAAAATAGAAGACGGAAAGATAACTCAGCAAGTTGATTATCTCAGCCCGTCGGAAGAAGATAAATATACTATCGCCCAAGCGGACATCAATATAAACAAGGATTTGGTTATAACCGATACTTTCGTTTTTGCTCGTCAAAAAGGCGAGTATATTCAGGTTCCTCCGTCGGAAGTTCACTATATGGAAGTTGCTCCTCAACAAATCATTTCTGTTTCAGCAGCTTTGATTCCTTTCCTTGAACACGATGATGCTAATCGCGCTTTGATGGGATCAAACATGCAGCGTCAGGCTGTGCCGCTTCTTAATCCTTCCGTTCCTGTTGTAGGAACAGGCATGGAAGAATTGGTTGCCAAAGACGGAGGAGTTATTGCCAAAGCTCCTTTTGACGGAATTATTACTAAAGCAACCAGTCAATATATAGACATTAAACGTCGTCAGACAGATGAATTGGCAATTGATTTGGGTCGAGATGATCGTATTTGGCTTAAAAAATATCAAAGATCAAATCAGGATACATGCGTGAATCAGCGTCCGGTTGTTCATGAAGGACAGCTTGTCAAAAAAGGCGAGATGCTTTCTGACGGACCTTGTATAGCCGATAAAAGACTTGCTTTGGGTCAAAATATGCTTGTGGCGTTTATGCCCTGGTACGGATACAATTACGAAGATGCCATTATTCTGAGCGAAAGAGTGGCTATGGAAGATATGCTTACTTCCATATACATAGAAGAAAAAGAAGTTCTTGTCCGCAATGTTAAAAACGGTAAAGAAGAACTTGCTTACGATATTCCCAATGTTCCTACTAAAGCATTGCGCAATTTGGATAAGACAGGTATTATCAGAACCGGTTCTTTAATCAAACACGGAGACATTATTGTCGGTAAGATTACTCCCAAAAGCGTTGATATAGATCCTTCTCCGGAAGAAAATCTCATGAGAGCATTGTTTGGAGACAGAGCAGGAGATTTCACCAATACTTCTTTGAAAGCCAAACCCGGAATGGAAGGCGTTGTCGTTGACGTTAAGGTCTTCTCGCGACTTGAAGATAAATCTGATTTTGCCGAAGAAAAGAAAGCTCAAATAGAAAGATTGAAAGCCGGAAAGAAAGATCGTAAAGAAAGAATCGAAGCTTTCCTCAAAGAAAATCTTTCAGAATATCTTATCGGACAAACTGCTAAAAATATTGCCGACGTAAAGACAAACATGTTCTTTATAAACGCCGGAGAAGTTATAAACGAATTAAATATAAAAAAAATCAATTTCAAAAGATTGAATCTTGACTTTGAATTGGTTGAAGATGCCGATATGAATCTTAAGATTTATAATGATATAATTCTTAAAGTAAAATCGGCTAAAGAAGAAAACGACAATATCTATAAGAAAGAACGCGATCGCCTTAAACACGGAGACGAACTTGCTTACGGCGTAAGAAAGATGGTTAAAGTTTATATCGCCAAGAAACGTAAAATCCAGGTAGGCGATAAAATGGCGGGAAGACACGGAAACAAAGGCGTGATTTCAACCATTGCTCCCATTGAAGATATGCCTTTTATGGAAAACGGAGAAACGGTAGATATTATTTTGAATCCGCTCGGAGTTCCTTCCCGTATGAATATCGGTCAGATTATGGAAACTCACTTGGGCATGGCTGCGAAAATTTTGGGATTCTCCGTAGAAACCCCGGTTTTTGACGGAGCTAAAATAGAAGATATTCATGCCGAACTCAAAGCTGCCGACCTTCCGCTTGACGGTAAGCACGTTCTTTATGACGGAAAAACCGGAGAAGCATTTAAAGAAAGGGTAACAGTCGGTTATATCTACATGCTTAAACTTAACCACCTTGTTGCCGATAAAATGCACGCCAGATCAACCGGACCGTACTCACTGATTACGCAACAACCGCTCGGCGGTAAAGCTCAACACGGAGGACAGCGTCTCGGAGAAATGGAGGTCTGGGCTCTTGAAGCTTACGGAGCATCAAGACTTCTTGAAGAAATGTTAACCATCAAATCCGATGACGTTGACGGCAGAACAAATGCTTTCAAAGCTATTACAAGCGGACAAAATCCGCCTGCTCCCGGTATTCCCGAATCGTTTAACGTCCTTGTAAGCGAATTAAAATCATTAGGATTTAATATTGACTTCCTTGCGGATAAAGAAATTTAAGAGGTGCCGACGTGATACGAGAAATAAAACGCGAAAAGAAAATAGACAATTACGATAATGTCAGAATAAACATTGCGTCTCCCGAACAAATGCGCGATTGGTCTTACGGTGAAGTAACCAAACCTGATACATTAAATTACAGAACTTTAAAACCGGAAAAAGACGGGTTGTTTTGCGAAAGAATATTTGGTCCTGAAAAGGATTATGAATGCAGTTGCGGCAAATATAAGAAAAAAAGATTTGCCAATACCGTTTGTGATCGTTGCGGGGTAGAAGTTACCACGTCAAGAGTGCGTCGATCAAGAATGGGACACATAGAACTTGCTGTTCCCATTGCTCATATTTGGTTTGTCAAAACGGCTCCGAGCAAGATCGGTACTTTGCTTGATTTGACCATCAAAAAACTTGAACGAGTTCTCTATTACGAATCTTATATCGTTTTGGATCCCGGCGATACCAATTATGAAAAGAAAGATCTTATCGATACCGATGAATATTATGAGATAAGAGATAAAGTCGGCGAAGATTTCAAAGCATTAATGGGGGCGGAAGCAATCAAAATTCTTCTCGACGAAATTGATCTGGAATCCGAGGCAATGAACCTCAGAACCATGATCAAGCTTGAAACTTCCGTAATGAAAAAGCAAAAAGCCATAAAGAAGCTCAAAGTTGTTGATGCTTTCAGAAAATCAGGAACTAAGCCTTCATGGATGATTATGGAAGTTTTACCTGTTTTGCCGCCTACTTTGAGACCTTTGGTTCCTTTGGACGGAGGACGTTTTGCCACAGCCGATTTTAATGATCTTTATCGTCGCGTCGTAACCAGAAATAATCGTCTTAAACAATTGATAGATATCAGAGCTCCCGAGGTTATCCTCAGAAACGAGAAGCGAATGCTTCAGGAAGCGGTCGATGCTCTTATCGATAACTCCCGTAAAACAAGACCTGTAAAAGGTCGGGGGGGAAGAGCATTAAAATCTTTAACGGATCAGCTTAAAGGCAAGCAGGGACGTTTCCGTCAGAATCTTTTGGGTAAGCGCGTTGATTATTCGGGGCGTTCCGTTATTACGGTGGGTCCGAGCTTGAAGATTTATCAGGTAGGTTTGCCGAAAGATATGGCGGTTGAACTGTTTAAACCTTTCATTATCGAAAGATTGGAAAGAGACGGTGATGCCGAAAAAACGAAAGCTGCCAAAAAGTTAATAGAAAAGAAACAACCGCAAATCTGGAAAATTCTTGAAGAGGTTATCGAAGATTATCCTGTGCTTTTGAACAGAGCGCCCACTCTTCATAAACTCGGTATTCAGGGATTTTTGCCGGTTTTGACGGAAAATAAAGCAATCTCTTTGCATCCTTTGGTCTGTAAACCTTTTAATGCCGACTTTGACGGCGATCAAATGGGTGTGTATGTTCCTTTGTCCCAGGAAGCAAGAATGGAAGCTCGTATTTTGGCTCTGGCATCCAGAAACCTGCTTTTGCCGGCTAACGGTAAATTGGCAATGGAACCGAATCAGGACATTGTTTTGGGATGTTTTTATCTTACCGTATCCAGAACCGAAGAACCGAAAGATCCGAAAGATTTTTATTATTTCAGCTCTCCTGAAGAAGCTGTTTTGGCATACGAGAAGGATGAAACTTTTAAAAACCAGAAAGGATTCGAAAAATCGGGAAAACGGGTTGATTTGCATTCTTGGGTAATTATCCCGATAGACGGCAAAAAAGTAAAAACCACGCTGGGACGTGTAATTTTCAATCAAATAATGCCGGAAGAAATTCCGTTCCAGAATTATGCTTTCGACAAAGGTAAAATGAAAGATATTGCCATGGTTTGCTATGAAACGGTCGGTCAGATAAGAACCGCAGAGTTCCTTGACGATTTAAAGGACATAGGTTTCAAATATGCAACCAAAGCCGGGGTTACTTTCTCCTTTGCCGATGTTGTTGTTCCCGATTCAAAAAAAGAAATTTTGGACAAAGCGTCCAATGAAGTGAATGAAATTATAGAAAATTTCCGTATGGGAGCTATTACCGAAACAGAACGCTATAACCGTGTTGTCGATAAATGGAAAATTGCCACGGAAGACGTTACCGATGTATTGGTCGATGAATTAAAGAATGACCAAGGCGGATTTAACTCCATTTATATGATGTATATTTCCGGAGCTCGAGGCGGTAAAGACCAGATTAAACAGCTTGGCGGAATGAGAGGCTTGATGGATAAGCCTACGAAAGGTTCCGCAGGAGTTGCGGAAGTTATTGAAACGCCGATTAAGTCTAACTTTAAGGAAGGATTGGATATTCTTGAATACTTTATTTCCACTCACGGAGCTCGTAAAGGTCTTGCCGATACTGCTTTGAAAACCGCTGATGCCGGTTATCTTACCCGTCGTTTGGTGGATGTGGCTCAAAATGCCATTATATGTATGGAAGATTGCGGTACTATCGAAGGTATCGAAGTCAGTGCTCTTAAAGAAGGCTTGGAAACAGTTGAATCTCTTGCCGAACGTATTGAAGGAAGAACGGCTGCCGAAGATATTATTGATCCGGTAACCGAAAAAATAATTGTTCATTCGGGAGAAAGAATTGATCCTGAAATGGCCAATATGATTCAACAGCACGGAGTTATCAGCGCTAAGATCCGTTCGGTATTGACCTGCGAAGCCAAAAAAGGCATTTGCGTTAAATGCTACGGAAAAAATCTTGCAACGGGAAAAGTTGTTACTGTCGGCGAACCGGTAGGAGTTATTGCAGCTCAAAGTATCGGTGAACCGGGAACACAGCTTACCTTGCGTACATTCCACATCGGAGGAACGGCAAGCACCGATGTTGATGTTGCCGAAGTTGTTGCAAACTTCGACGGTATCATCAGAATAGAAAAAATGAATGCCGTAAAAAATAAACTCGGAGAAACCATTGCGGTCAGTCACCTCGGACGGATAAAAGTGATGGATGAAACCGAGGAACATGTCTTGGAAGAATTTAAAATTGAATACGCAGCCAACATATTTGTGAAAGATGGCGAAAAAGTCGTAAAAGACACAAAACTTTTCGCATGGGATCATTATAATAATCCTTTGATTTCTACGGCTACAGGTACGGTTAAATTTGATAACTTTGTTAAAGATCTCACGTACAAAGAAGAATTTAACGATTATACCGGAATGCGTGAAATTACAATTATCGAATCCAAAGACAGAAGACTTCAGGCGCAGCTTACCATTACCTCGGAAGACGGAAAGACGGAACAGGTTCCGCTCCCGACCGGTTTGAATGTTGAAATTGAAGACGGAAATTATATTTTTGCCGGAGATATTATCGGCAAGTCTTCGAGAGTAACAACTAAACAAAGCGATATTACGGGCGGTCTTCCCAGGGTACAGGATTTATTTGAAGCGAGAGTTCCGAAAGAAAAAGCTGTTATTACCGACATCGGCGGAACTGTTTCCATCGGTGATTATACCAAAAACGGACGTATTATTTACGTTGATTCAGCGACCGGTGTCCAGAAAAAATACGTGATTCCTCCGGGAAAACGTATTATCGTGCATCAAGGAGATATTGTTGAAAGCGGTGATCCTTTATCAGACGGTTCTTTGGATCCTCATGATATTTTGAAAGCAAAAGGTATCAAAGCTGCTCAGCAATTGATTCTGGAAGAAGTTCAGGAAGTTTACCGTAAACAAGGCGTTAAGATTGCCGATAAGCACATTGGGGTTATTATCAGACAAATGCTTAACAAGGTAAGAATTGCGGATCCGGGACATACTTTCTTCCTTGAAGGTGAAGTAATAGATAAAAATCATGTTTTGGAAGAAAATAACCGAATCCGGGAAGAAGGCGGCGAAGGTGCCACATTCGAACAACTTCTTCTTGGTATAACAAAGGCTTCGCTGCTTACAGACAGCTGGCTTTCAGCCGCTTCTTTCCAAGAGACAACAAAAGTCTTGACACAAGCAGCCATAGAAGGACGCATTGACCGCCTTGAAGGTTTAAAAGAGAGTATTATTCTCGGTCACAGAATCCCGGTAGGTACGGGAACGAAATATTATAACCAGATTCTTAAAGAGGCTGTCGCAAAAGGAAAGACAGTTAAAGAAATAGTTTCGGAGTATGCTCACTCTGAACAGGAAGAATCATTGGAAGATCTCTTAGATTTCTAATTTAACGGAGGAAAAAGTGCCTACAATAAACCAATTAGTCCGCAAGGGACGTAAACAGATTAAAAAGAAAAAGAAAAACAGAGCTTTGCAAGCTTGTCCTCAAAGACGCGGTGTTTGTACTCGTGTTTACACCACAACCCCGAAAAAACCGAACTCTGCTCTTCGTAAAGTTGCTCGTGTTCGTTTGACTAACGGTATAGAAGTAACTGCTTATATTCCGGGCGAAGGTCATAACCTTCAGGAACACTCAATTGTGCTTATTCGCGGCGGTCGCGTAAAAGACCTTCCCGGCGTTCGCTATCATATTGTTCGCGGCGCATTGGATACCAGCGGTGTTGAAAACCGTACAAACAGTCGTTCCAAATACGGAACCAAAAGACCTAAGAAGTAAGGGGAGGAAAGATGTCAAGAAGACGTAAAGCTCAAAAAAGGGATATTCTCCCGGATCCTAAGTACAAAAGCGTGATCCTTTCAAAATTTATAAATTGTATTATGTTACACGGGAAAAAATCCATTGCCGAAACTATAGTTTACGATGCTTTGGAGATTTTGGGTAAAAAAACCGGAAAAGATCCGATTGATGTTTTTAACGAAGCGATCGAAAACGTTAAACCTCTTATCAAAGTTGTTTCTCGTCGCGTCGGAGGTTCAAATTACCAGGTTCCTACCGAAGTAACTCCGAAATCAGCTCAGGCTTTGGCTTTCCGCTGGATTATCAGCTACTCCAGAAAAAGAAGCGAAAAAAGCATGAACGAATGTCTTGCCGGCGAGCTTTTGGCTGCCTACAATAAAGAAGGTTCCAGTATTAAAAAAAGGGAAGATACCCATAAAATGGCTGAAGCAAATAAAGCATTTGCTCACCTTCGCTGGTAAACTTATATTATTAAATAAAACAGGCTGTCCAAGATTTCCGGACAGCCTGTTTTTATATTTATCAAATATTTATTTTTGCGCAAAAATAGAGGCAAAATCTAACAAGCATACTTTTGTTTGGCGAGGTTCGGTTGAAAAATATAAAGAATAAACCGGAAACAAAAATCAAACATATTTTATCAGATACAGAAAGGAGTATGCAACAGATAATAACGAAAAAACGAAAGAAGAATTACCAAAATCAATTGATTTTAAGAAACTTAAAGATAAATTATCAGAAATAAATAAAATATCCCGCTAAAAAACAAGCAAAAGAATTAGCCGAATTACAAAAAGAACATCTGCCAAAACTTGAAAAATATGAGGAAGATTTAGAAATATCGGGAGATAGGAATTCTTACCGTAAAACCGATAAAGACGCAACTTTTATGCGTATGAAAGATGATCATATGAAAAATGGACAACTAAAAGCCGCTTACAATGTTCAAATATCTGCTGAAAATAAATTTATAACCAATGTTTCTGTTCATCAAAAACCGGCTGATACGACAACCTTAGAATCTCATATAAATAAATTTGAAAATAATTATGGCAAACAGAGTAAAGAAACAGTTGCAGACTCCGGCTATGGCAGTGAAGAAAATTATGAAATGCTTAATAAGTAAGGGGATAGAAGCTTATATAAAATATAATTATTTCCATAAAGAACAAAAAAGGAAATTTAAAAATAATAGCTGCTCAGTACATAATTTATTCTATAATGAAGAACAAGAATCAAAAAAATATTTTTCTATAAATATCAAAACGAAAATTTTGAATTATTAAGAATGACAGCATAAAAAGAGGCTGCACTTTTCGGACAGCCTTATTATTTTATAGAATATTTTTCGGGAGACTCTACTTAATAAGAATCATTTTCTTTGTAACCGATTCTCCGCCTGCAGTAAGTTTGTAGAAGTAAATCCCGGAAGTCAGAGTTGAACCGTCAAAATTAACAGTTTGATAACCGGCATCCATATTATCGTCAATAAGCTTAGATGCAACTTCTCCTTTAATATTATAAACAGTAAGTTTTACGTTGCCGCTTATGTTGTTGTAAAACTTAATAGTTGTTGCAGGATTGAAAGGATTTGGGTAATTTTGAGACAGTGAAAATTTTTCTATTTCATCGGGTTCAGAGATGCCAACTGTTTCACTCACTAAAGATATATCATCAAGAGCGAGCTGATAAGCGCCTGTATTTTCATATACAAAGGCTATTTTTATTTTTCTGCCGCTAAATTCAGTTAAATCTGCAACCTGCTCGTCAACATAGTAAAGACAAACAGATTTTTCATAGCAGATTGTTTTTACTAATGTCCATTCATCTGAGCCTTCTTCTTTTACCGCTATGTGAAGCTTAGTAAAATAAGAGGGTAATGAACTTTGATACCACATCCAGTATCTAAGTTCTGATTCTCCGTAATTTAGTTGATATTCAGGAGATATTAACCATAAAAAATTATATACAGGGTTGTATCCTATTCCTGCAGCTGAAAATCCGGTATGTATATATGCCGGTATTTCCCAAAGAGATGCATCAGCCCATGAGTTCCAAAAATCTTCCTCCTCAGGAATATCAAATTGCTCTCCCGTTAAAGTCTCGCTTCCTTTTTCCATCCAACCGGTCGGAGGAAATATTCCCTCTTCAAAACCTTGTTCAAATATAACTGAGGCATTTGAACATGTTAACATCACTAAAAAAAGTAATGTTAGAGACAGTTGAAATAAACTTTTAATCTTCATAATACTCTCCTTCAGTTTTTAAATTAAAACTTCTGATATCCCTTTATAATAAGTACATCTGAAAATATACAAATAAATATTAAAAAAACATCATATATTACTGTCAAATAAAAAAATAATAAACAGCAATATTTTTTATCAGAGGTGTTTATGTTTTCTTAAATTTTATTAACCTTGAGAATAATTTGGATTTTATTTGTTCTGAAAAAATATGTTTTTTTCTTATCAGCCAATAAAAAAATCCCCGACAAATCCGGGGATTTAAATTTTGAATCCTTTTTATTTCAACTTAATTGATTTTTTAAAAGACCTGCTCGAACCTGCTTTGAATTTCACGAAGTAAATTCCGCTTCCGCATTCTTTTCCTTCTTTATCGTTTCCGTTCCAGCTGATCGTGTAGATGCCGGGAGCTGATTTTGCGCCTAAATCTCTTCTGTGAACTTCCTGACCTTTTACGTTATAAATCATTATTTCTGCATTTACGTTTTGGTCAATCGTTTCTTCATCCATAAAGAAAGAAATATTTACGGGCGGATTGAAAGGATTGGGATAAATATCGGTAAGTCCTGTTTTGTATTCAAATTCGGGAACTTCCTCTTCGGGATCGTTTGATTCTCCGAGCATAATGGACTGCGAAGCAGTAACCGAAGAATTATCGCTTAAAGATAAAGCTTCTATCCAATACCAATAAGTCTTGTTCGGCATGACTTCTTTGTCTTCGCAGACGTATTCATGAGCGGAGACTGTGTTTGAAGCCGGAATCAAATCCGAAAAACGTCTTGCGGATGCCAAATCTTCCGTTTCGCTTTTGAGGACATAGAATCCTCTGAGATCGCTTTCGGTTTGGGTAACCCATTTTACCAAAACATCTTCTTCGGACTGAATAAGGTTAAAACTTGAAAATTCTACCGGCAAAGTTTCTTCGCCTCTTCCTAACGAGAATATAAGATAATCGTCTATTTCGGTTGCTTTTACCCAATTTTGATTTTTGTTTCTTTGGACAGTATTTATTTCCGTCCATTCTCCGTTTTGATAACCGAAAACAGCTAATTCATTTTCGTCCAAACCGTTTAATTCCGAATCTTTATACTTAATTGTTACAGAACCGTTTACGGGTTTATAGTTACCTTCAATTTCAACATATCTTTTTATAAATGTTTCGTTTCCCGGATTCGGAACATTTCTGCCTCTCCTGACTTTAACGGTCATATTTCCGGTTATATGTGATGAGCCCATATTCAGAAGAACGGCTATACTGCCGTTTCCGTTTTTACCGATTTGTATATCGGTGTTCGGCGATATACCGTTTACTGTTCTTGTGTCCGCTTCATTAATTTCTCCGGGAGAATCTTCCGCATCGTAATTTTCCCAATCGTTTATCAAAAATTCGCCGGAAGTTAAGAAATCAACTCTTTCGAAATGATCTCCGTTGTTCCAAAAGTTTGCGTCTGATCCTTCTGCGTTAAATCTGTCTATAACATTACCGTTGTAAACCAAGGCGATTGCATCTTGCCCGCCGTCCAACAACATTTCCGCAAATTCGGCATCAGCTTTTTTATCTTCATAAGTTGTCTCAAAATCATCTTTGTTTTGAGCAATCAGGCAGTATTCGCGACTTCTTATGTTGCCCGATAATGTTGTTTCGGAAAATTCGGACGAAGCGTCGTTAAAATATCTGATTTTTATATTCTGAAGATCCAACAATTTATCCGAGTTGTTGTATAATTCCAAATATGAAGAGGCGCCGTTGCTTGTTATTTCCGTAAAGATTAATTCTTTTTCTTCCGAGCTCGGGTTACTGCTTGTTTGTTCGTAATGCATCAGATTGGTTCCCCAACGTCCTATAATCAAATCAAGCAATTTATCATTGTCCAGATCCGCAAAAGATGTATTACCGTAAAGCCCCGTTCCTATATTGTTGAAATTATCCGTTACAAGGTCAAAGTTTTCTGAATTTATGCCGGCTTGTTCGTAATGATAGATTTTTCCGGAACCGTTTACAATAAATAAATCAAGTCGTCCGTCATTGTCCAAATCGGTAAAAGCAGGACTTGAATTATTGACGACATTAATATTGCTTAAAGGATCGTTTTCTTTTTCCGTAAAAACAGTGGAATTTGGGCTTTCCTGTTCATAGCGATAAAGTGTTCCCGAGACGGCTCCTAAAACCAAATCAAGCCGTCCGTTCCCGTCAATATCTGTAAAAGTAGGTTTGTTTCCTAACTCGTCAATGCCGGGGAAAGAGTTCTCTACTTCTTCAAAAATCAAAGAGTTACTCCCTGATTGTTTGTAATGTTTTAAGCCGCTCGCATAAAGACCTATAACAAGGTCGAGCAATCCGTCATTGTCCAAATCCGTAAAAACCGGATAACCTACCGGTATATCGTTAAAGTTAGAGCTTATCAAAACAAATTCTTCCGAATTTATTTCGGTTTGTTCGTAATGACTGAATTTGTTATTGTTTCTAACAATCATATCAAGCCGTCCGTCATTGTCTAAATCGGCAAAAGCAGGTTGCTTGGTATTAGATGTGCTAAACTCCATGTAGGGGTTGCTTTTCAGAATGAACGTTTCTTGAGCGAAAGACATGACTGCCGTTAAAATAAATAATGAAATACAAAGTATTTTTTTCATGGTATTCTCCTTTGTTTTTTTTTGTTACATTATTTACATGTAACTTTTGTTTACAAAAGTTTTAATAAAGCATAAAAATGAAAAAAATAAAAGAATTTGTCAAATATTTATTTTTTTACAGTATTTGATTCTGCAATTAAGATATTTTTCCTGTGCAAAAGAATTAAATAAGGAGTTTGTTAATACTGTTCCAAAAAAACTCCCGGCAGTAAATCGTGTCTTCTCCTCATTAGGGAAATGAAAAAGAGAAATTGATTATATTATAAAAATAATGCAGTCATGATAATTAAATTATTTTACTTACGGGACTCCCTTATTTTTTTATTTTAAAAAAAACAGCGTCTGCGAAAGCGCATACTTGATTTTCAGAATTTACTATTTCTGCATGGCATTCAAATGTGCGTCTTGTTTCTTTTATTGTCTCTCCTTTCAGAGTATGAATTTCCTCGGCTTTTACGGGAAGCTTGAATTTTATTTTCAAATTGGTTGTTACTGCTTCGATTCCGGTTTGCAGAAAGGATTTTGCCATAGCTTCGTCCAGCAAAGCGGAAACTATGCCGCCGTGGATTACCCCGGGATAACCTTCAAAGTTTCGGGAAAGCGAAAATTCCGCAAAAGCAGTTTTATCTTTATAAGAAAAACTTAATTTTAACCCGATAGGGTTTTCGCATCCGCAAGCAAAACAATTATTGTAATCTTTCATTTTTTTCTCCTTTTCTATTTGTTTAAAAGACAAACAGGCTGTTTATAATATCTGTAGGAACTATTGATCTCGGCTCTCTTTTCCGGGATGCTTTTTCCGCTGTTTTGCCCAGTAAGAAAGCAGCTGCCGGAACTGCATTTTCGGGATCAAGATTTTGAGCGAGAAAAGAGGTTATTATTCCGGATAAAACATCTCCGCTGCCGCCTGTAGCCAATCCGTCGTTGCCTGATGTTATAAAGCTTAATTTATTGTTGCGGCAAAAAACGGATGTAAAGTTTTTTAATAATACGGAGACTCTGCGCTTTCGGCAATATTCTTTTAATTTGCCGATCGGGTCAGCCGTGATTTCTTCAATTGTATTTCCGGATAAACGGGCAAATTCTCCGAGATGAGGCGTAAGAATTATTTCTGCCGAACTTGATGTCATAAATTCCGGATTTTCGGATAAAATATTAAGTCCGTCCGCGTCGATAACCAGCTTTCCGGAATAATTTTCCAAAACGCATTTCACTGTTTTAACGGCAAAATCTGATTGTCCCAAGCCGGGACCGAGAAGGATTACCGAACAGCTTTTTAAATAATTTAAAATTCCTTTTGCATTTTTTAAAGGTTTTGTCATTACTTCGGTGAGAGATGTTTCAAAAATATCCGCAAGATTTTCGGGATGGAATAAAGTTATTAATCCGGCTCCGCTTCTTAATGCTGCCCGAGAAGCCATGATTGCCGCTCCCGTTAAACCTCGAGAACCGGCAATAATTCCCGGTTTTCCGTAATTCCCTTTGTTAAATTCTCTTCTCCGTTCAGGAAATTTAACGTTTTTTTCGGTAATCAATCGGGCATCGGCTTCTTCAAAATACGATTTCGGAATACCGATCTTAACAATTTCGAGTTTTCCCGAGTTAATAAAACCTTTTCCGAGAAGATGTCCGTATTTCGGCTTGGCAATCGCCAAAGTATAATCAGCTCGAAAAGAATTTTCGGTTTTACCCGTGTTCCCTTCAATTCCGCCGGCAATATCGACGGCAAAAACTTTGCCGGATTTTTCATTGATAAACGTGACAAAATCTGAGAGTTCAGGAGACAGATTGCCTTTGAAACCGATTCCGAATAAAGCCTCGACAATTACAGTATTTTTATTTATGTTTAACTCGGTAAAATCCTTTTCGGAAAGATCCAAAGATTGAACGGGAATATTAAGTTTCCGCGCCAATTCATAATTTATTTTTGTTTCGGGAGATGATTTTTCCGGATTTCCGAAAAGAAAAATTTTGACTTTGAAACCGTAATTGAAAAGTCTGCGGGCAATGACAAATCCGTCGCCTCCGTTATTTCCGCTTCCGCAAATGACGAGAACATCCGAATCCCGACTTATTTTTGATTTAATAAAATCGGCGCAACCGTTACCTGCGGTTTCCATGAGTATTCGGCTCGGTATTCCGAATTCCGTCATGGTTTTTTGATCGTATTTTTTCATTTCTTCAACGGACAATACTTTCATCTTCTCTCCTTTTGCAAAAATAAAAAAGGGCTTATAAAAAGCCCCGATAATTTACATATTCCTGAATATTTCAAATCCTTCCCGGAATATTTTCATTGCTTTTCGCAAATCTTTTTCCTTTAAAATATAGGCAATTCTCAACTCGCTTTTCCCGAGTCCGGGAGTGGCGTAAAATCCTTCGCCCGGAGCAACCATTACGGTTTCTTTATCGATTCTGAATTCGTTTAAAAGCCATCTTACAAAAGGTTCGCAATCATCAATCGGAAGTTTTACCATTATATAAAAAGCTCCTTTCGGTTTTCTGCAAACAGCTCCTTCTATTTTTTGAACCTCTTCAAATACGATGTTTCTTCTTTTGTCGTATTCTGCTATAATGGGATTGAAATAATTCTCGCCCAATTCGGTAACGGCATTGGCCGCCATTTGATCTATGGTCGGAGGACAAAGACGAGCCTGAGCAAATTTCATGGCGCTTTCAATAATTTCCGGATTTTTGGAGACAAGACATCCTATTCTTGCTCCGCAGGCATTATAACGCTTGGAAACGCTGTCTGCCACAACTGCTTGATTTTTTACGGAATCTATATTTAAAATACTTGTGTGGATTTCTCCGTCATAAACAAATTCTCGGTAAACTTCATCGGAAATAATGAATAAATCTTTCTCTACTGCTATTTCGGCAATCATTTCAAGTTCTTCTCGGGTACATACTGCTCCGGTGGGATTTCCGGGGTTACAGATCAAAAAAGCTTTTGTTTTTTTGCTGACCAGTTTTTCGATTTCTTCTTTAGCGGGCAATCTGAATCCTTCTTCTGCATAAGTGGTGCAGGGAACGATTTTTACTCCGGTTACGGTTGCAAATCCGTTGTAATTGGTATAAAACGGTTCCGGAACAATAATTTCATCTCCGGCGCTGCAAAGAGTAAGCATAGCCAAAATCAAAGCTTCAGAACCGGCAGTTGTTACAATGATATCTTCGGAAGTTACGTCTGCGTCATGTCTGTTGTAATAACCTGCTAAATTTTCGCGATAGTTTTTTAATCCTCTGGACGGTCCGTAAGCCAAAACTTCTTCGTTAAAGTTATGAAAGACGTTAAACATTGCTTTTGGAGTAGGTAAATCAGGTTGACCGATGTTAAGATGATAAATATGAGTTCCCTTGCTTTTAACTTTATCTGCAATAGGCGTGAGCTTTCTTATAGGGGATTCTTGAATATTTAATGCTCTTTCGGATAACTTAAGCATAAGTCTCTCCTTTTTATTTTATTTTTTAAATTTATTTTTTTCTTCCGATTTTTTAAACTCGGCAATCGTAATCTCTTTTTTTAGAGGAATTTCTTCTTTGTTTTTTATATAAACCGGTTTGCCGTATCGGATATTTATTTTACTGAAAGGTTTGGGCAGACGCAGTTTATCCCATGAGTTGAAAGTCCACTCTTTTTCACAGTCAACAGCTACCGTAACAACAGGCAATCCCGTAATGTAAGCAAGAAACCAGGTGCCGTCTTTAATTTGATAAGCCGGACCTTTCGGACCGTCCGGCGTTACGGCAAGATTGTTGGTCTCGGCTAATTTTTTCATTGCTCTCAAAGCCTTTGACCCGCCTCTTGTCGCAGAACCTCTTACGGGAATATAACCCAAAACGGAAACGGGACCGGAAATAAGTTCGCCGTCTTTTGAAGAGCTTATCATAATGGCTATCTTTTCAAAGCTCCTGTTCCAAGCCAGCGGAATAATGTTTCTGTGCCAAAAAATATATAAATTTCTGTCTGCCGGACGAATTTCTCCGTGAATTTTGTAGCGCCAAGTCAAACCGGCAATGCAAATGAAAGCGGCTGCAACGTATTTTTCTGTAAAGAATATTATCTTATTGAATATTCCGAAACTGTTTTTTGCCATTAATCCCTTCTTGCTTTGCCGTTAAGTAATTCTTTGCCGGGAACTTTTATCTTCCGAAAAGTTTTATTTTGTTTACCTGTTTAATGTTAATTCCGCAATTAAATCTGCATTAATTATAAAATACCGAAAATTCTTTATTGCTTTCCGAATCAAGTAAAAAATAGGGATAATGTTTCATGCATCTTAACCTTTATTTTTTTTTAACCTTCAATATGTCCTTTAACTTGCTTTATTTAAAATAATTAAGTATATATTTTCACTGTCTTGAAATAAATTTTTAAGTCCGGTAAAAAGGAGAATGTTTTGGCTATGGAAAACCGATGAATTCTTTATGTTTTTGAATTTTTAAAAATACAGGAGGTAATTTTACAAATAAATTGACATGCGACATAATCAAATTTTTGAATACTCAAAATTAAATCCGGATAATCAGCAGATAATCAAATCTTACGTGAATATCGGCTTTCCGGGTTAAATTTCGGGAGAATATATGACAAAAGGAATTATTTTGGTCAGCGGGGGAATGGACAGCCTCGTAACGGTCGGAATTGCAGAAAAAGAATGCGACGAAATTTATTTTCTTCACGTAAATTACGGTCAAAAAACGGAATGCAAAGAAAAAGAATGCTTTTATAAATTGAAAGAATATTATAAACCGAAAGATACTTTGGAAGCGGATATAAGTTACCTGACCAAAATAGGAGGTTCAAGTTTAACCGATCATTCTTTGGAAATATGCGATCATGACGAAAATTTCGAAGGCGTTCCCGATTCTTACGTGCCGTTTCGCAATGCTCATTTGATTTGCATTGCCGTTTCCTGGGCAGAGGTGATCGGAGCAGAAAAAATATATATAGGAGCAGTGGAAGAAGACAGTTCCGGTTATCCTGATTGCCGTGAGGTTTTTTACGAAAATTTGGGAAAAGCCGTTGACTTGGGAACCAAAGATGAAACAAAAATACAAATAATTACTCCGATTATTCATAAAACAAAAGCGGAAATCGCAAAATTGGGCAAAAAGTTAAACGTCCCTTTTCAATACAGTTGGAGCTGTTATCGTAAAAATGATGTTGCCTGCGGTGTTTGCGACAGCTGTTATTTAAGATTAAAAGCATTTAGAGAAGCCGGATTAAAGGATCCGATTCCTTATGAGGTTAAAATTAATGCCTGAACATTTCGATAAATTATTATTTTTTGTCTGTTATTGTTTCTTAACGATGAAAAAGAACACAAAGACTCTGAATCTCGATAAAACCTCTAAATAAAAAAGGTTAATTATGAAAAAAATAAATATAATAGGAGCGGGATTGGCGGGTTGTGAAGCTGCTTTGCAATTTGCCGATGCCGGGTTTGACGTAAAACTTTTTGAAATGCGTCCGGAGAAGAAAACGGAAGCTCATCATTCTGATAAAGCGGCTGAACTTGTTTGCAGCAATTCATTTAAGTCGATGTTGCCTTCAACCGCATCCGGAATGCTGAAAGAAGAAATGAGACTGCTGGGAAGCAAAATATTGCCTATAGCGGAAGAAAATGCCGTTCCCGCCGGCAATGCTCTTGCCGTTGACCGGGAGAAATTCGCTTCTCAAGTTACATCTGTCATAGAAAATCATCCCGGTATAGAATTAATCCGTCGGGAAATAACTGAAATTCCGTCCGAACCGACGGTTATTGCCGCAGGACCTCTTGCTTCCGAAAAATTGACGGAAAGCCTTATTAATATTATCGGCGAAAAATATTTGTATTTCTTTGACGCAATTGCTCCCATTGTCTCTGCCGAGAGCATAGATTATGAAATATGTTACAGCAAATCCAGATACGACAAAGGCGAGTCCGATTATTTGAACTGTCCCTTCGCCAAGGAAGAATATCTTGAATTTACGGAAGCTTTGCGAGAGGGAGAAAAACACGAAGCTAAAGAATTTGAAAACAGATTTTTTGATAGAATTAATTTTAAATTTTACGAAAATTGTACGCCGATTGAAGAATTGGCTCGCAGGGGCAAAGATACTTTGCGTTACGGAGTAATGCGTCCTGTTGGGCTGGAGCATCCGTTAACCGATAAAAGATTTTACGGCGTGATTCAATTGAGAACCGAAAATGCCGATTGCACCGCTTATAATCTGGTCGGTTGTCAAACCATGCTTACTTACGGAGCTCAAAAGGAAATTTTTCGCAAGATTCCCGGATTAAAAAATGCCGAATTTTTGAGATACGGCAGTATTCATCGAAATACTTATTTGAACAGTCCTCTTATTTTGAACAATGATTTCAGCTTAAAAAATGCGGAACATGTTTATCTTGCCGGGCAGATTTCCGGACTTGAGGGTTATTTAGAATCGGTTTTGGGAGGCTTGCTGACATCTTTGGCGATTATCAAAAAAATTAAAATTTTGCCTAAAACGACAATCAGCGGTCAATTATGGCGACATTTGACAACCGAAACAGATAATTTTCAGCCCATGAACGCAAATTTCGGTTTATTGCCGGCATTTCCCCAAAAAATAAAAGACAAAAAAGAAAAAAAACTGCGTTACTTTAAAAGAGGAATTGAGGAAATGAAGATATTTATTCAATCTTGTTTTTAAGGGAAAAATATTTTTGCAATAAAGCTTTTCCGAAACCCTGAAATATGATTTTATTTTATTTGACACATTCCGCATAAAAAAGTAAATTGAATAAATAATAACCTTAGAGAAGGAGACGGTTATGTCAGAAAAATTAAAATTAACTCATTCCGAAGAGATGTATGAAGATGCTCTCAGACTTATCCCGGGAGCTATACTCGGAATCAGAAGACCGTATAATTTTGTCCCCGGAGAATATCCGATATTTTTTGATCAGGCAAAAGGCGGAAAAGTAAAGGATGTTGACGGAAACGAATACATTGACATGCTTTGCGCTTACGGTCCAATCATTATAGGACACAGGGAAGAAGAAATCGATAATGCCGTAATCGAGCAGATGCAAAATAAAGGTTTTTGTTTCTCGCTTACCCAGCCGGTTCAAAACGAATTGGCAGAAAAACTTATCGAATTAATTCCCTCGGCTGAAAAATGCGTTTTCGTAAAAACAGGATCTGATGCCACTTCTACAGCTGTCAGAGTCGCTCGCGCTTACACGGATCGCAAAAAAATCCTGCGTTGCGGTTACCACGGATGGCATGACTGGTGCGTGGAAGTAAAGGGCGGAATCCCCGAAAAACTTTATGAAGACGTCTATGAATTCCGATACAACAATCTTGATATGCTTGAAGACCTTTTGAAAAAACACGGCGAAGACACAGCGGGAATCATCATTACTCCGGTCGGTCATCCTTTGGCTTACGAAGTCGAAATGCCTAAACCGGGATTTTTGGAAGGAGTACGAGAATTATCGATAAAATACGGTTGTGTATTGATATTTGATGAAATTCGCAGCGGTTTCAGAGTCAACTTGGGCGGAGCGCAAAAAGAATTCGGCGTAACTCCCGATCTTTCCGTTTTCGGAAAAGCTATGGCAAACGGTTATCCTATAGGAACCGTAGTCGGAAAATCTGAAATAATGGATATGATTGCCGAAAAAGTTTTCCTGAGCTCGACTTTCTTCCCCAACAGTTTGGAACAGGTTGCCGCATTAAAAACAATCGAAATACTGGAAAGAGATAAAATTCTTGATCAAATTAAGGCAAAAGGTATTGCTTTCGGAGAAAAAGTACAAAAAATTATTGATGAAAGCGGTTTGCCCGTTACTTTCAGCGGCGCTCCCTGGATGCCTTTTATTACTTTTGATAAAGATGATCAAAAACTTTATAAAGAAAGACGCGTTAAATTTTATACCGAACTTATACGTCGCGGTGTCTTCCTGCAACCTTATCATCACGGTTATATTGCTCACAGACACAGCGAAGAAGATTTACAATACGTTGTCGAACAAATTAAAACTTGTTTGGAAATTGTTAAGTAAGTTTTAACCTGTATTTATCAGTCGGCTTCAAGGCGCAACGGTTTATTCCGTTGCGCTTTTTATTTTTGTCATGTTTATAAAATGATAACTTTTTTGCCGATGCGGCAATTATAGTTAAGGGATTTACGGACTCTGAAGCATTAATTTGTTTTTTTACTTTTTTGGACTCTTTAAAAGGAGAAAAAGAGAATCGAAAAGATAAAAATCAGGTTTTTGAAGCTTTCCATCCGGCATTCGCAGAGTCGAAACTAAGGAAAATGACGATTAGAAATTGGGGGCGAGAGCTTTTCTTGTTTCGTTTTTTTGCCTGCAAAAAATGACAAAGAAGGGTGTTTACAATAACAATTCCGTAAGGTCTGTATCAATATTTATCTCGATTTGCTGAACATAAAAGATACCGCCAAAGAAAAAGGGCGAAAACAGGGAAGAAAAGAAGACATTAAAATCGTAATAAAAAATGCGGTAAAAAAGAAAAATTAAAATTTCCGAAAAAATGTTTTTAAAAGGTATTGATATTGAATTAATTATTGATACTGCCGGTTTATTCAAAGAATAAATCAAAGAATTGCCGTAAAGATATTTTGTCAATTTGAAGAGTTTATTTCAAATCCCCGTATCTGTCGGCAGGGAGGGGATTTTTTTATTGATATTTTACAGCCTTAACTGCTTTCTGTAATTATGTTTTTTTTTAATAAGAAAGTTTGTCCTTACAAAAACAGAAATTTAAATATAAACGGAAAAATAAACTGATCAGATGTTTTTGCATTATAGAATTAATTGCTTGTATTTGATATTGTTATTGCAATAGCAATAATATATTAATCTTTCCGTTTTTTTCTTGAAACACTATTAATTTTCATTCGTTAATCTTACGATATTCCCGATGAATGTAAAGACAAACATGTTGCTGATTATTAATTTATAAGGAATAGTTTATATTCTCGGAATGCTTTTTTTTCTAAACAGAGCTATGTATTTGACAATAATATATCTTTTTCTTTTTAGGTTTAAGAGTGTCCGAAATTAAATATATTGCGGATTTAATTTCGTATTAAAAGGTAACGGATTTATTTTCAAACGGGAAATATCTGTTGTGTTTAAAATAAAAATAAAATAAAAGGGAGATTTTAATGACTTTCTTCAAATCAAAACTGAGAGCATTTTCGTTTATTCTGGCTATTCTTATCTGCGGAACAAGTTTATCCGCAATTTCGGAAGCAGCCGTTATTTTCTTGTTAATTGAACCGGGATCGAGACCCGGAGCAATGGGGCAGGCTTATGTCGCCCAGGCAGAAGGAGCAATCGGCAACTATTGGAATACGGGGGCTTTGGCTTTCAATCGTAAATCAGAAGTAAGCTGGATGCACACAAATTGGCTCGGAGACGTTGACGGCATTAACGATATGTATATTGAATACATCGGCTGGGATAAATACTATAAAGGAATCGGTACTTTGGGCGCAAGCGTAACTTATCTTACTTACGGAGAGCAGACCAAAACAAATGCAAACGGAGACGAACTCGGAACTTTTTCAAGTTACGAACTTGCTTTAGGTTTATCTTATGCCAAGCAGATCAGCGAAAATACCGGACTCGGAATACAATTTAAATATATTTTGAGCGATCTTTCTCCTGAAGGAACGGGAGAAACCGAAGTTGACACCAAAGGTCGAGGTATGAGCTGGGCTTTTGATTTCGGACTTAAACAACGCAACGTTAATCCTTCTTACATCCTTTATTCGCCGGTTAACGCTTTTATCGGTATTTATAATTTTGGAGCTTTTTTGGCAGGAACCGATGGGCAAGATTACTTTTCTGAAGATTGGGAAATTAAGAAATTGGACTTCGGTTTGAATCTTCAAAACTTGGGACCGGATATTTCCTTTATCAACGAAGAACAGGAAGATCCTCTTCCGTTGAACTTCAGAATGGGACTTTCTTATCGATTATTGGAAGAAAAATATAATCGTTTAACCATTAATGCCGATATGAATAAACTTTTGGCAAACAGCGCTTACGGTCCGATTGAAAGAATTTGGCATTGCTGGTATGATGATGACAGCAGCGTAGAAATGAAAGAAATTATTTATAATGTCGGCGCCGAATATATTTACCTTAATCTTTTGGCGTTGCGCGCCGGATATATTTCCGACCGAGCCGGTAAAATCGAAGGAGCTTCTTTCGGTATAGGTGTCCAAGTTCCGGTTACCAAAACCTTGCGTTTGGATATTGATTTTGCTATGCAGGAAGCCGGAGAGCTTACCGATTACAATAAAACATTCTCGTTCGGAGCTAAATTTTAATGCTTAAAAATTATAAAATAATCTTATGGGGATTTTTACTGATCTCATCATTGCTTTTTGCTGATTCGGATAAACTTTTCCTGAATAAACAGCTTGATCATAAGTTGAAAGAGCATAAGGTTAGTTATGTCCAAAAAGTATTGGGCGGAGCAAGAGACAGAAATGAACTGAAAACTAGAGACGGCAAGGATAAATTATTGATCATGCTGGTTGAGTTTCAGGAAGAAATCGTTGATGACCCGAAGACTACGGGACGAGGTCTTTTCCTTAAAGAAGGAGATCCTTATCCTATTCATCTCGGTTCTCCTCCCCATGATCAGATTTTTTATGATTTTCATGCTCAAGGCTTGCAGCAATATTATAAATCCGTAACTTGGGGGGAATATGAGTTTGATTTTGAGATTTATCCCAAGAAAAACGGAACTTATTATAAACTGCCTCATAAAATGAGCTATTATCACGATCCTTCGCTTGATCCTGATTTGACGGTTGCCCGTTTTGAACAATATTTCAGAGATATATTTCAGACGGTTGACAAAGATTCAAGCGTTGTATTTGCCGATTACGATCACTTCATGGTAATTCATGCCGGATCAGAGTATCAGCACGACGTAAAATCCGATTCTCCGTCAGATATTCCGTCTTTCTTTATAAAAATGGGAAGCGGAAAAGAAGTTACGGTGGATGACGGTCAAACCAAGGTTTCTTATCTCTGTAATATCCCTGAAATGATAACCCAGGACGTAACTTCCAAGAAAAATGAAGACGGCATTGAAATTGTCAGCGGAGCAGGTTTGATTAACGCCGTTATGGCTCATGAATTCGGTCATTCTCTCGGTTTTGTCGATCTCTACAATACGCGCAAAAATACTCCCTCTGTCGGTTATTTCGATATAATGGACAGCGGCGGTCAAAGTTTGCTTTCTTATCCTGTTGATGCCGACGGAAATCAGGTTTTCACTATGGATGAAGCAGACAAAATCTACGGCGTGGAAGGCGGATTGCCCGCTCAGCCCGGAGCTTGGTCAAAAGCTTTGGTTTGGGAAGATGAATTCAGAGCAAGAGGAATTCTCAAAGATTACTCGGAGTTCGATCTTGATCAACCTATTGAAATTTTAACTAATTCCAATATGGTTGAAACAATCGGTTCTCAGCAGGCTTATATCGTAAAATTTCCTTTGTCCGAATATGAATATGTTCTGATTGAAAATCGTGAAACCGATCCTGACGGCGACGGCGGTTCTTCGCTGGTCGGAGGACTTGATCACAGGGTAATTATGTATCCGTCTTATTTGGGCAGCGATAACAGTCCCAATCACGAATATGATTATAATTTGCCGGGTTGGATTTCCAAAGACGGTTATGCCGTAGGCGGAGGATTGCTGTTTTGGAAAGCAGATAATTACGAAATGTTTGAAAAAGGAATTTCGTATGCCGACGGCAGCTGGCAATCCAACTTTGAAAGTAACCGGGTAAATACGAATTTTTATCGTAAAGGAGTGGAAATAATCGAGGGTGACGGATATTTCGATATAGGAAATCCTAATTCTTATGTTTGGTCAGGATCGCCTTATGAATATATTTTCCCGTTCAAACCTGAATTTAACGAATATAATAAATTTGAACGCTGGTACACCGCATCGGATACTGCTTCTTTTGCCGAACTTGATCCGGATTCTCTTTTTAAAGCCCGTTTGAAAAAGATTCATACCTTAAAATTGTCGGCTGTTACGAAACCCGCTCTGGAAACTTATAATCATGAGCCTTCCGGATTTGAATTCAGCGATTTTTATTCTGCTAATTACGACGATTATCATAACCCTGCCGAAAAAATTTCTTTCAGGCTGCGACAAAACAGTTATGATAAATCTCAAGTCGTAATCGAATCTGAGGAACCTGTTCAGATAGGAGAAATTGCGAAATTCAATGCTCCTTTCTCGGAATGGCAAGAGGCAATGTTTACTGTTTTTCGCAATGATTCTTCTTTTGTTTATGAAAGAAATCCGAAAAATGATCAATACGATTTTCTTGAACCGGCTGTGCCGACAAAACTCAATTATGAATTCAGACCCGTTAAAATTAAAAATCCTAATACCGGACTTTTCGGTCAAACGGTTGTTTCGGAAAACAAAGTTTATATTACGGAAGACCTTTATACTTACGAGGAAATTAATCTCGGAGAATTTGCCGAAAACGAATCAATTGTTTGCGAACCTTTGATTCTTTATTTTCAAAATATGCGGTATGCTGTTGTTTTGACTGATCTCGCAACTTACATTCATAATTTTGCAACATCGGAAACCGAAAAAATTAATGAGGTTTATGAAAATGCTGCTTATTCCGAGCCGAAAGACGAATTGCTTCTTGTCGGCAAAAATATTTCCGTTTACAGTTTCGGAGAAAATAAACTTTATGCCGTGCAGGAAAATTTTGCTTATCAAAGCGGAGATCCCGTCGGAATTTTCAATGTGAAAAAGGATAAACTGAATTGGTTTTTGTTCGACAGTTCCGGAAGATTGATAAAAATTTGCGATAAATCGGCAGAACCGATTTTTACGGTTCAGGAAGATACTGATTTTCTGCCGACGCAACTTGCTGCCGGTTATACGGATGATACCAATGCGCCGTATTTAATTTTCGGTATAAATAACAAAATATATGCCGTCAGAACCGACGGCTCGTTAAAAACAGGATTTCCGAAACTTGCGGAATTTCATCAGCTGAAACCGGGAGGATATCCCTATATCTTAAATATAGAAGATTCAGAAGACGGATTGATTACCCGATTGATGGTTTTCCCTACTCAAAACAACGGTTATTTGGCTTATGACGGGTTCGGAAATTATCGAGCGGATTATTCTTACGCTTTCCCGACCTTAAATTCCAATTATAACCTTTTTTACAGTGATGAAAGCAATTCTTTGAATTTTCTGTACGTTGAAAAATCAATTAACATTACGGAAAATTCCTCAGAAAAATACCGTGTAAAAATTGCTCAGAAATTCTTAGGTAAAAATCCCGTAATATGGTCCGGTTTCAGAAATAACGGAACAGGATTATTTATTTGCGATACTGATGAAACTCAGCCTGAAAATGAAGAATTTCAAGCTTACGTATTCCCGCATCCGATTAATTCTGATATTGGAAGATTAAGGGTTTACGGACATGATGCCGACATAGACGTTAAGATTTACGATATTGCCGGAAATAAAGTTTTTGAAAAAAAATACGCTTATATACGTAATCAACAGGATCTTGAAATTGACTTCTCGGATTTTGCATCCGGCGTTTATTTCGGTCTTATAAAATCAGGTAACAAATCCAAAAAAATTCCCGTTGCCGTAGAAAAATAAGGAGTAGAAATGAGATTTATTGCACTTATTGTCGTAACATTATTCAGTTTTTCGCTGTTTGCCGATCCTTTGGATGAACCTCTGAAAACAAAAGAGGAACCTAAAATTCAGGCTGACCCTTTGAACGAACCCTTGATAACAAAAGAAAAAAAGGAAATAAAAGCTGATCCGCTTGACGGACCTTTAAATACCGAGGTTCGGAAAGAAGTTAAAATCGTTGAACAAAAATACAATAAAAAAAATGCTCTTCGAGCCGTTGCTTTGTCTGCTTTGTTCCCGGGAGCCGGTCAATTTTATGTTGATAAATCATATTTTATGACCTACATTTATCCGGTTGTCGAAATCGCTTTGTGGACTATGAGTTACAATTACAATAAAAAAGGCGATGATGAAACCGAAAAGTACGAAAATTTCGCCAACGGCGAGGTTATATCCGGAGCCGGTTATTATTATAACTCTGATACCCAACTTATTGAGTTTAAAGAACAAGGTGTTTCAACAACTCGTTACAGCAGAGGTCTTTATAAATTTGCCAAAGATAATCTTTTGGATGAATACGAAGATATTTTGCCTTTCAGCTTGGATGATACCAATACTCAGCACTTTTACGAAGATATAGGAAAATACAATAAATATGTTTTCGGTTGGCACGACTGGTTTAACCGTTATTACAACGGTTCCGGATTTAATTGGCAAACGGTACAAAAAGAAGACAATTCCTATGCATGGGTCGGTAATATTCCCAATGACGGATCTTCCTCTGATTACGAAACGCCGTATTCGGCAATGAGAGCAGAATATAACAAAATGCGCGCCAAAGCAGAAGATTATTACTCAAATGCAGACTGGTGTCAATTCGGTATTTTGCTTAACCACGCCGTAAGCGCTTTTGACGCTTTGCGCGTTACCAAAAAATACAATCAAAACCGCTTGGAGGTAAATCTTCCCAAGATAGGATTGGATACAAGAATTTATAACTCTAAATTAGTTCCGATGTTTACTGTTTCGGCAAAATTTTGAGGTTTTTAATGAAAAAAATATTTGTCCTGATTTTGCTGAGTTCGGTTTTTGTTTTATCCGCTTTGGAAAAATCAACTTTTCGCAAAGCCTTTCTTTCGGCAATTTTACCGGGAACCGGAGAATATCTTAACGGGAATAAAACCCGAGCCGCTGTTTTTATTGCTGCGGAAGCAGCTGTTTGGTTGAGTTGGTTAAAATTCAGTAATGAAGAGCAAATGGCGGAAGACAGCTACAAAAGATATGCTCGTGATTTTGCCGGATATACCGGAAATAATGATGATTTTTATTCTGATATGCATAAAGCTTTCAGCAGCGAATCGGTAATTGACGAAAATATTCAGGCTCTTCGCAATTATTGGATTTTATACAAAGAAGATCCGGCTGAATATGAAATTCAGCTTGATGCAATGCTTAAACATTACGAAGGTAACGAGTGGCATTGGGAAAGCCATGAGGCTTGGCGACATTACCGGGTTTTGCGTCAAAGAAATCAGAATTTTGAAATGAGGGTCAGTTTTGCTTTTAGCGCTGCTCTGATAAATCGACTTATCAGTTTTATTGACGTTTTCATCGTTTCGGTTAATGCAGACAATACAAATCTTTCGGTTGCTCCCGATTTTAAAAATGAGTGTTTGAGGTTGTCTTATGAGTATAAATTCTAAAAAAATAATAATTGGACTTATATTTTTTTTCCTTTTCGTTTCAGTATTTGGAGAAAATAATGCTCGCAGGCGAGTAATGCAATCTCTTATTTTCCCCGGTTGGGGACAATTGGCTAATGATAATAATACGGGATATGCTTTTATCCTTTCCGAAATTTTATTGGTCTCAAGTTATTATTATTGCAGCGAGGAAGCTGATATTATGAGTGATAAAGCTTATCACTGCGCCATAGCAAATGCACATATAAAACCGGGAAATTACGATGAAAAGTTTTTTAAAGATATTGCGCAATATGATCATTACGGCATGACTTCGGGCGGATATAACGAATCTGTCGTTTTAAAAGCCGATTCCAATCCTCATTTAAGTCCTGAGGAGAAAGAAGCTTATATAAACGAGCATATTTATTCCGATGAGTTTGCTTGGAACTGGAACAGCGAGGAAGACAGAAGAGAATACAAAATTTATCGTAAAGATTCAGGTCTTTACGAAGATAACGTAAAAGTTATTACCGGTGTTATTTTGGCTAATCACCTTATTTCCGGCATTCATGCTTTGCTGACATCAAGGCAAAATTCGGATATTGATGTCTCTTTTAACCTCGACAGGAAACTTAATCCTCGCTTAACGGCAAGTTACAGATTTTAGTAATGTCTTTTTTTATAAATTTTTCCGAGAAAATTATTTTCTCGGTTTTTTTTGCCTAAAATTAAGCAAATCCGGATTTTTATTTATACGACTTGACGAAATACTTAATATGCTGTCTTTATGACAGCCTGTTTAATCCCGTTTATTATGCGTTTGCATTAATCGGAATAATTAATAAAAAGAGGTTAAATTATGAAAATTTTTTTATTTTGTCTTTTCGTTGCAAGTGCGGTCTTTTTATCTGCAAATCCCAACATCTTGGTTACGGGATATTGGGATCCTACCGGACAAATGATTGCTCCTTTTTCAACCGATCCGGATTTAAACCCGAACGGTTGGATAGGCGAGAATTGGGAAGATTACGGCTATGACGTTTACTCTTTTTTTCCTGAACCGGGTACTTATCAGGGAGATTTTGAAGTAGATTATCAGAATACTTCTGCCGATTTTTGGGAAATTACCGCCGAATTGCAACCTATTGCGATAATAAGTTTCGGAGCGGGAAACGGACCGTGGGAAATAGAATGCAATGCTCGTAATTTGACAAATTGGTATAATGATTACGTCTTGCCCTATCAACCGACTCCCAATCCTCCCGATTCAACTGCTCCCGTTAATTTTGTACGACATTCCACATTGCCGGTGCATGAAATAGAAGAGGTTGTCGATAACGAAACTTCAATCAATGCCTGGGTGGATGCAAATGGGAATCCCGGAGCTTTTCTGTGCGAATATCTCGCTTATCACGGCATGTGGTATCAAAGTATTCATGCTGATTCAGGAGATGAAGCTCCTTGCCTCGCTGCCGGATTTATTCATGTAAACAATTCTTTACCTCTCGAAGAATGCGAAGATGCCGCTAAACATACAATTCGTACCGTACTTCAATATTTGAACGGATTTACCGGAATAAGCGGTATTGTCGGTTATAACGGTTCTCCTGAATCAGGTACAGTTTCGTTAGCAGGCAATAATATATTCTTTCAAACTGTTGCAAATAATTCAAACGGTTTTTATTCGCTTCCTCTTGTCCCGTCAGGGGATTATTCATTGAATTGCGTAAAGGATAATGAATATTTTACAATTTCTGAGATAAGCGTATCCCCCGAAAACAACGTGTTTGATATTGAATTGGAACCTGCTGAACTGCTTGCCGAAATTAATTGGCATAATGAACAGAATGATATTTATCAAATCGAATATGAACATACTTTAGATGCTTTAATCAGGTTTCACCGGGAAACATCTTCAACCGCAATTATAGGAGAAATAAATTTCCCGGCTCCTTCAGATTACGAAATATCCGATTTGACGGTTTTAATTTATGAATCCGGATATGAAGCCGATGAGCCTGATGATATTATTTACGAAAAAGAAGTTACTGGTTACGAAGCCGGAGAAATGATTACGCATTATCCGGAATTTCCTGTTACGATTGATTCCGATAAAGATTATTGGGTCGGATACAGAATCCATACAACTGACGGAAACGTAGGATATTACGACAACGGTCCAATAATTGAAGAAAACGGAGCCTGGTTGAAAGACGGAGGCTGGTTTACTTTGGAAGAAAGAGCCGGAATAGATGCTAATTGGATGATTGACTGCAAAGTTTACGATCATTTCGGAACTTATAACGACGATAACAACATTCCGTCTGCTCCTGCTGTCAGTATCAGAAATTATCCCAATCCGTTTGTTATTTCTCAAGCAGACAGAAATAAATGTTTAAAGATTGCTTTTAGCGTACCGAAAGCCGGGAAAACCGAGATCAACGTTTATAACGTTAAAGGACAAAAAGTTGCATCTTTGCTTAATAAAAATATCAGAAGAGGAGACGGAGAAGTTATCTGGAATCTTTCCGAAAGCTCAAAAGCTGTTGCTTCCGGCATTTACTTTTGCCGTATAAAACAAGGAGCTGCGCAAGCTGTATCCAAACTTCTGCTGATTAAATAAGCCCGGCTTAACCTAAATTAAATCAAATAATTGACGTAATTTATGCATTGCTGATTTTGGTTTGCCGATGAATTATCCGGAAAATCAAGAAAATAATTAAGATAATAATTTTAGACAGGAAGGAACCATGCAGGAACCCAAAATAACCGAAGAATTGATAAAGGAACACGGTTTAACAGAAGAAGAATATCAAAAGGTTCTTGATACAATAGGACGAGAACCTACTTTTACGGAATTGGGCATTATTTCCGTTATGTGGTCGGAACATGCCAGTTATAAAAACTCAATTAAATATCTCAAAACTTTACCGAATACGGGATCGGCTCTTTTGACGAAAGCCGGCGAGGAAAATGCCGGAGTAGTTGACATCGGAGAAGGTTTGGCTGTCTCTTTTAAAATAGAAAGTCATAATCATCCGTCGGCGGTTGAACCGTATCACGGAGCAGCAACAGGAGTAGGCGGGATATTGCGCGATATTTTTACCATGGGAGCAAGACCGATTGCGGCTTTGAACTCGCTTCGCTTCGGAAATCCGAATTCCCCGCGCGTAAAGCATTTAATGAGAGAAGTTGTACACGGCATAGCCGATTACGGAAATTGTTTCGGAGTCCCTACCGTCGGGGGAGAGCTTTATTGTGAAGACAGTTACGAAGGAAATCCTTTGGTAAACGCTATGGCGGTCGGATTGTTGAAACATGAAAATTTGACAACTTCAAAAGCTTCCGGACCCGGAAATTACGTTGTTTACGTCGGAGCAAAAACAGGGCGAGACGGCATTCACGGAGCGACTTTTGCTTCGGTTGAATTAACTGAAGAATCGGAAGAAAAAAGAACTGCTGTTCAGGTTGGCGATCCTTTCATGGAAAAACTTCTTTTGGAAGCTACTTTAGAAGTCATTGAAGCGGGTTTGATTGTTGCCATTCAGGATATGGGAGCAGCCGGACTGACTTGTTCTTCTTCTGAAATGGCAGGAAAAACAGGATGCGGGATTGAACTTGACGTTGCTTTAGTTCCCAGACGGGAAACCGGAATGACTGCTTATGAAACCATGCTCTCCGAGTCTCAAGAAAGAATGCTTTTGATTGTTACGCCCGAAAATTTTGCAGAAGTAAACAAAATTTTTGAAAAATGGGATCTCCATGCCGAAAAAATCGGTGAGGTAACCGATGACGGAAAATTGAGAGTAAAAGAAAACGGTGAAGTTAAAGCCGATTTGCCGGCAAGAATGTTGGTTTTGGGCGGAGATGCTCCTGTTTACGATAGAGGATACGTTAAGCCGGAATACTTGAAAAGAGATATTCCCGATTTTGTGCCGGATAATACCGAAGAAAATAAAGATTTTACCGAATATTTAATGACATTGCTTAATTCTCCGAATATTGCGAGTAAACATTCCGTTTACAGACAATATGACCACATGGTGCAGGGAAATACCGTTGTCGAACCGGGTTCCGATGCAGCCGTTATCAGGGTAAAAGGTACTCGAAAAGCTGTTGCCGTTACCGTGGATTGCAATGCTCGTCACGTATATCTTGATCCTTACGAAGGAGCCAAAGGCGCAGTTGCCGAAGCTGCCAGAAACATTGTTTGTTCCGGAGGTAAACCGGTTGCGATAAGTAATTGTCTTAATTTCGGAAATCCTTATAAACCTGAAGTTTATTGGTCATTTAAAGAGGTGATAAGGGGAATGAGCGATGCTTGCCGGGAATTTGATACTCCTGTTACGGGAGGAAACGTTTCTTTTTATAATGAAAACCCGGAAGGAGCTGTTTATTCTACTCCGACTATAGGAATGCTCGGCGTACTTGAAGACTGCTCGCAAATTATTACCAAAGATTTTAAAGACGAAGGAGATGTGATTATTCTCTTGGGCGATCGTTGCAAAACAGCAAACGGTTCTGAGTATTTGAAACTCATTTATAATCAAAATGAAGGAAAACCGCCGAAAACAGATCTTAAAAAAGAACATTATCTTTACAAAACATTCTATAAACTTGCCGAAGCAGGATTGATAAAATCCGCTCATGACTGCTCGGAAGGCGGTTTGTCTGTTACTTTGTTTGAATCTTGCCTTAAAGCAGACGGAACTCATATAGGAGCGGAATGTTATTTTGAAATGAAGAGTTTTCCAGAATATGAACTTTTCGGAGAATCTCACGGAAGAATAGTTATTTCGGCAAAAGCGGAATCATTGCCGGAAATTGAAAAGATTTGTTCAGAATATGATGTTAATTGCGAAAAAATAGGTAAAGTCGGCGGAGAAAATCTGATTGTAAATAATCATATAAAAGCATCTATTGCTGATTTAAAAAACAAATGGCTTACCGGATTTGACTGCTTTAACGGTAAATAAAACAATTGCTTTAATTAAGAATCGGCTCCTCTTTTGAGGAGCTTTTTTTTTAACGCTGCGAGGATTTTCAGATATAAAATTCAGTTTGTTTTTTATTTTGCCGGAAAGAGATGAAGCATTGCCGCATTAAGTATATGATGAGAAATAAGATAAAAAACGGCAGGTACAGCGGCTTCATCCGAAAAATTTGAAATGCAAACCAAAATGGACAAAACTGTATTTTTATGCCCGAAAACAACCGGCAAAGTTCTGTATAACTTATTGTTTTTAACTGAAGCGATAAAACCTAATCCGTAATTCATAATTGCCATTCCGAAAGTAAGAGAAAAAAGTTTAAATATAACGGCAGCTTCGGCAGATTTTATTCTGTTTGCGGAAGCAGCTACGGCAATTGCCACTGTTGCAAGCATAATCAATGCATTTGCGTTACCGGATTTTTTGTTTATAGCGTCGGTAAGTTTTTTGAATTTACGAACCGCCGAAGCAAGCAGAAGCGGCAAAAACACGATAAATGCAACTTTAGACATTATTGCCGTTGTGGGAACATTTACCGAGTTCTGACCTTTTAGCATCAAAAGAGGAAGCAGAGCATAGGTCAGAGGAGCTGCTAAATTAAACAAAACGACAAAAGAAATATTTAATTCTCGGTCGCCGTTTAAAAGAGAAATTACTACCGGGGAACCTAAAGCGGACGGAGTAATTGCCGTAAAGAACAAACCTGTTGCGTAAGCCGAATCCAAATTTCGAGTAAAAAAAATTGTTGTTGCGGGGACAATCAGCCAAACGACAAAAGGATAAAAAGCCAATTGAGGACGCAAAAAATATTTTATGTTAAGCTTCAGCTTTAAAAAGCTGAAAAAAAGCATGGTAATTAAAGTATAAGGCAAAAAAGGTTTTAAAACGGAAATTGACGGTAAAATATAACCGAATGCCAATGCTCCCAAAAGCAAAAGACCCATGTACTTTTTCAATAAAGAAGACATTTTTTACTCCTAAGGAAAATTTATTTTATAAAATTATTCCGCCCCCGAGTAATTCGTCTTCTCTGTAAAAAACGGCAGACTGACCTTTGGCAACGGAGGTTGCCGGTTCAGCTAAATCCACTCGCATTTTATCGGGAAAAAAGCGTAAAGATTTAACAGGAGACGAAGTGCTTTTATAACGTATTTTTACCGAAAGTTTATCAATCTTCGGAGCTTCTCCCGTCAGCCAATTAACTTTGTTTATGTAAAAAAAATGTTTTTTTAATTTATCTTTATCGTCGGTAACAATTAAATTATTTTTTTCTGTGTCGAGATTCATTACATATAGAGGAGAACTCCAACCCAGACCTAAACCTTTACGCTGTCCGACGGTATAAAACGGCAGACCTCTGTGTTTTCCTATAATTTTACCGTCCGTGAAAATAATATTTCCCGGTTTAATTTCAGTCTTATTTCTTAAAAAGTTTTCGTAATTGTCTTTGATAAAACAGATATCTTGACTGTCGCCTTTAGAGGCGATGTGAAGTCCTGCTTCTTCGGCAATTTTTCGAATATCGGATTTATTCATTAAAGCCAGAGGGAAAGAGGTAAAAGAAAGTTGTTCGGGAGAAAGTCCCCAAAGCATGTAAGTTTGATCTCTTCTCGTATCTTTTCCTCTAAATATTCGATATTTCCCGTTTATATTTTTAATTTCGGCGTAATGTCCGGTAATTATTTTTTCCGCTCCGAGAGATTTTATTTTATCAAGTAAAGTTCCCCATTTAATGGTCGGGTTACACAAAGTGCAGGGATTAGGAGTTTCTCCGGAGGAGTATTTTTCTATAAAATCTGAAACAACGTATTTTTCAAATTCGGAAGATACGTCTGTTATGTGATGTCTGACGTTTAATTTCCTGCAAACTTTTGCTGCATCCTCTATAGCTTTATCAGGTCCTTCATTTTCTTCAAATCCGTATTTTGCATTGTCAAATGTACGCATGGTAACCGCAATAACATCGGAATATTTTCTTAGAGCCAAAACCAAAGCTGCGGAGCTGTCAACTCCTCCGCTCAAAGCGACTGCGACTTTCATCAGCCGTTAATCCTTTTTATGTCTGCGCCTGCTGAGCTCAATTTTTTTTCTATTTTTTCATACCCGCGGTCAATGTGATAAATTCTGGATATGACGGTTTGTCCTTCGGCGGCAAGTCCGGCGATAACTAAGGCGGCGCTTGCTCTCAGATCCGTTGCCATAACTTCTGCTCCGCTCAATTTTTTTACTCCTTTGACAACGGCAATATTACGATCTGTCGTAATGTCGGCATCCAATCTGTTTAACTCTGCAACATGCATGAATCTGTCGGGGAAAATAGTTTCTTCTATGACGGAATCACCTTCGGAAACGCTCATCAAAGCCATAAACTGGGCTTGCAGGTCAGTAGGAAATCCGGGATAAGGCAAGGTTTTTATTGAAGCGGCTTTACCGGGTTTATCGGACTTTATTTTTATAAAATCTTTTCCTGTTTCTAAATTGTATCCGCATTCCTTCAATTTTTCGGTAAGTGAACTGAGATGTTCCGGGATACAGTTTTTTACGCATAATTCAGACTTTGTTACAGCTCCGGCAATAAGAAAAGTTCCCGCTTCTATTCTGTCGGGCATCATCCTCATTGCGGCAGGTTTAAGTTTTTTAACGCCTGTTATTTCAATAGTTTTTGTTCCTTTTCCGGATATTGAAGCTCCGCAGGCGATAAGAAAATCTATCAAACTGTCGATTTCAGGTTCGGTTGCCGCATTTTGAATAATTGTTTTTCCTTCGGCAAGCGCTGCTGCATTAAGGGCATTGCAAGTTGCTCCGACACTGGATTTTTCAAAAAAAACATTATTTCCTTTAAGTCCGGAGGGTGCGGAAGCGTTGATATAGCCTTTTTTTAATTCTATTTCAGCTCCGAGTTTTTTCATGGCGGCAATATGAAGGTCAACCGGTCTGGCGCCTATGGCGCATCCGCCCGGAAATGATACTTTTGCTTGTTTGAATCTTGCCAAAAGCGGTCCCAAGACATAAACGGATGCTCGCATCTTGCTGACTAATTCGTAAGGAGCTTCAAAAAAACAAATATCTCTCGTGTCTATGATCATTTCTCTGTTTGAATTGTGTTGAACTCTTGCTCCCGTAATTCTGAGCAAATGAGCCATCATTTTTATATCGTTTAAGAAAGGCACGTTTTTCAGTTTGGAAATGCCGTCTGTAAGAAGAGTCGCAGCCATAATCGGCAAAATTGCATTTTTGGCTCCGCTTACTTCAATGTCTCCGCTCAATTTTTTTCCGCCGGTAATAATTAATTTATCCATTATTTCCTTCTTATTTCATAATTTTCATATAACGGTCGAAGCCGTTTAAATCAGGGTATGTTTCGCAAAAAGAAAATCCGTTTTTAACAGCTTCTTTTCTTATCTCTTTTGCTTGATTTTCACCGATTTCAAAATAAATTATACCTTTTTCGTTAAGGTAATCTTCTGCTTTTTCCAATATCTTTTTATAAAAAAACAAACCGTTTTCTTCGGCAACCAGCGCCGATTTCGGTTCGTAACGTTTTATTTCGGGTTCAAGGTTTTCGTAGTCTTTATTTGAGATATAAGGAGGATTGGAGACAATCACGTCAAACCGTGTTTTCTCGTCGGGAAAAATATCGCCCGACAAAAAATTAATTTCGGCTCCGTTTAATTCAGCATTTTTTTTTGCCGTTTCCAAAGCTTCGGCAGATATATCAAGAGCTGTTACTCTGCTTCCCGGCAGTTCTTTAGCCAGAGTAACGGAAACAGCTCCGGAACCTGTTCCTATATCTAAAAAAGATATTTTATCTTTATTTTCTTTTATAATTCTTTCAACCAGAAATTCCGTTTCGGGACGGGGAATCAAAACACTTTCGTTAAGTTGAAAATTGTACCCGTAAAAATTTGTTTCTCCCATAATATATTGTAACGGTTCCCGGTTTGCCCGTCTTATTACAAGATTTCTGATAACAACCAATTCCTCTTTTGACAAAGGTTGGGCATATCGCAAATAAATTTCCAATCTTTTAATTTTAAAAACATGAGCCAATATCCATTCGGCATCAACTCGGGGCGACGGTATATTTCTTTCTTTAAAAAAAACAGTTGTCCATTCCAGGACATCTAACAGAGTCCATGTTTTCATTATTTTTCGTATGATTTGGTAACGGTGATTTTTCGTCCGCTGTCTTCAAATTTTAACGAATCGGCAAGAGCTTTTATAATGGAAAGACCTCGACCAGACGGAGAAAAATCAATTTTGCATTCCGCATCGTCTGATAAATGTTCTTCAAAATTGAATCCTTTCCCTTTATCCCAAACTGAAATTTCAATGGATTTATTCCCTGTATTTAGCCTGTAATTCATTTTTATTTCAGAGTTTGCCGTATTTTTGTCTTCGAGCTTTTTCTTGATCATTTCAATATATTCATGCTGTTTCAATGATCTTTCTTCAATTGAAAGGTTTAATGTCCCGTGAATAAAAGCGTTTTGCAGCATTTCATCTATACAAAACTGAACTGTATTAAATATATTCCCCGGCATATCCAGCATTTGATTGATATGGTTTATTATGTTTCCCGGAAAATTTTTTTTCAAAAAATCGGAAGGTTTGATTCTGTATTCGATACAAACATCGCTTATCATGTTCTTCAAATCAATTTTGAGATATTTTTGTTTGTTGCTTCTGATATTAAACTCCACGGATTTAAGCAATGCATCAGTATCAATCGGTTTCGGAATAAAATCGGAAGCTCCGGATTTTATGGCTTGTATGGCATAATCCGTTGTTATTTCTCCGGTCATAAGAATTACGGGAATTGTGTAACTTACAGTATTCCTTATGCGATTCAATAATTCTATTCCGCTGATCAACGGCATGTTTATATCGCTTATTATTAAATCGTATTCTTTTTGGTTTACTTGATGCAGAGCTTTGCGAGCTGAAGAATAAGTATCTGTTTCATAGCCGGATTTTTCTAAAATTTCGGAAAAAGTTTCCAGCAGTTCAACATTGTCGTCAACTATCAAAATTTTATTCATAACTCTATAAATTTACCGTAAAAAGCTGATCCAATTTAATGGTTGTAAATAAATCATATAATGTTTCCGAAGATTTTACAACTTCCATTTCGCCGTTTCTCTTTAAAAATTCCTTATAGAAAATTAAAAGTTTTCCTATGCCGGAGCTGCTGATATTGCGACATAAAGATAAATCCAATTCCAAAAATTTTGATTCCGTGTCTAAAATTTCCGTCAGTTTTTCTTCAAACAATGAAATATTTTCGCTGGTAACGGCTCCTTCTATTTCTATGTGAGCCGTTTCGTTTTTATAACTTAAATCTATTTTCACAATATCTCCCTTTTAGTATCCTCTGATTTTTTTTAATATAGAGTCCTGGATATTGGCCGGAACAACTTTATAGTCAAAAAATTCCATTGTGTAAATGGCTCTTCCCTGAGAAATTGAACGCAGTTTTGTAGAATAGCCGAATAATTCGCTGAGAGGAACATTGGCAACAATTTCCTGCTTCAATCCTTGCGGACGAACAATGTCAACTTGACCTCTTTTAGAATTTATGTCTCCTATAATGTCTCCGACAAATTCTTCCGGAGTAATGATGCTGACTTTCATAAGAGGTTCCATAAGAGTCGGCGTTGCATTTATAAGAGCTTTTCCCATTGCCATGGATGCGGCAATTCTGAAAGCTGTCTCATCGGAGGAAACTTCGTCGGCTTCGGCTCCGACTAATTTTATTTTTATCCTTTCCGCCGGACAGCTCATAATCGGACCGTCCATACACGAATTTAATGCTCCGTCTTCTATTGCTTCCAAATATTCGTCCGGCAATGCTCCTTCCGGCAATTCGTTGATAAAAAGATTTTTGCCGGATTCCGGCATTTCTTCCGGAGATAAAGGCGATACGTTTAAGCGCAATTTAGCAAAATGTCCTTTTCCTTCGGTCTCTCTGATAAATTCTCCGGATTCGGTATGAGATGTTAAAACTGTTTCTTTGTAAGAAACTTGCGGGTTACCGACGTTTGCCGTTACGTTAAATTCTCTTTTCAGCCTGTCCACAATTATTTCCAAATGAAGTTCTCCCATGCCCGATATAAGCATTTGACCGGTTTCTTTATTATTATGAACTCGGAAAGTAGGATCTTCTTCTTCTAATTTTTGCAAACCGATATTCAGTTTTTCCTCGTCTGCTTTTGTTTTAGGTTCAATGGCAATGGAAATAACGCTGTCCGGGAACTTTATTTTTGATAATCTGATATCGAAATCCGGCGCTGAAAGAGTATCGGCTGTTTTGGTAAATTTCGGACCGACAATGGCTGCAATGTCTCCCGCTCGCAAATTTTGTATGTCGTTTTTTCTGTTTGACTGCATTTGCAAAATCCGATTTATTTTTTCTTTTTTGCCGTTGGTTCTGTTTTTTACCGTTTCGCCTTTTTTCAATTGTCCGGAATAAACTCTGATATAAATAAGTTTACCGAAAAATTTATCTATCTGTACTTTAAAGACAAGAGCAGAGAAATCAAGATTAACATCGTTTATTATTTCTATTTCTTCGTCTGTTTCTGTTTTGTGAGCAACAGTCGACTGAATATCCGTCGGAGCCGGCAAATAATAAGTTATGGCATCGAGCAAAGGTTGAATACCCGTGTTTTTGAGAGAAGAACCGCACATAATAGGAACAAAATCACAATTAATTACCGATCTGCGTATTGCTTTTATAATTAATTGTTCGGTAATTTCCTGTTCTTCAAGGAGGAGTTCCAGGAATTCGTCATCGGTTTCGGAAAGTTTTTCCAAGAGATGTTCTCTGTAAACCTCGGCATCGGTTTGCAGCGACTCCGGAATTTCTTTTTCCAAAAAATTTATACCCAGAGATTTTACGTCGAAATAATAAGCTTTCATCTTTATCAAATCGACAACACCTTCAAAATTGTCTTCTTTTCCTATTGGAAGTTGGACAGGAACTGCATTTTCGGTGAGACGATTATGAATCATGTCGATTACATTTTCGAAATCGGCTCCGGATCTGTCCATTTTGTTAATAAAAGCAATTCTGGGAACATTATATTTATCTGCCTGATGCCATACGGTTTCGGATTGAGGTTCTACTCCTCCTACGGCGCAAAAGACTCCCACGGCTCCGTCCAATACTCGCAACGAACGTTCTACTTCCGCCGTAAAATCAACGTGTCCGGGAGTATCTATAATATTAATTTGACAGTTTTTCCAAAAACATGTGGTAACGGCGGACGTAATTGTTATGCCCCGTTCTTTTTCTTGTTCCATCCAGTCCATAAACGCATTTCCGTCATGAACTTCTCCCATTCTGTGAAGAAATCCCGTATAGTAAAGGATCCTTTCCGTTGTCGTGGTTTTACCGGCATCAATATGAGCCATAATGCCTATATTGCGGATATTTTTTATTGCAGTTGCCATGATTCCTCTTTTAAAAACAATTTGAGGTTTATTTTTTTTTATCCAAATGACAGGGCAAGTAAAAATTTTATTTTTTAGAATAAAAAGGGATGTAAAAATAACCTTTATCTATGCAGCAAAAGTGTTTTTTATTTTTGAAGAATACAATCTGAACAGTTATTTTTTAGCAAAAATAAGATGAAAATAATAAAAAATATTGCTTATTGAAGGCAAGTTTGTTTTGGATATTGTTTTTCAAATTTATTTTATATCCGAATTACGGAACAATTGAAAATTAACCGGAAAAATAAAATTTCTCATTATAACGGCGTTGTCTTTAAAATTCGTTGACGAATATAATTACGAAAAATCTTTGTCTTTATTGAGAAAATAAGGGAGAAATAATGAAAAAAATTTTTCTTTTAATTGCCGGCATCTTTGTTTTGAATCTTGCCGTTCAATTTATTTTATATAAAAATACAAATCAGATGAAAAATAAAAGTTAACATAAAAAAAAGAGAGGAATTATGAAAAGATTATTTCTGATATTAATTACAGGTCTGTTTGTTTTTAATCTTGCGGCTCAATCTTCGTTTCCGCATTGGCTTACGCCGGATGAACAAGCTTTATTCAAAGCTTTTGACAGACCTTTTGAACCCACTGACCCGCCGGTCGGTCCGGTCAGAGCAATTGCTGAATTTGAAAAAATGGAAGGCGTTATAGTTAATTACACTCATAAAGCAATTCCTTATTCGCTTATAAGCGAACTTGCCGAAGATGTGATATTGGTAACGATAGTTGCAAGTGAAAGCGAAAAAAATCAAGCAATAAATTCTTATGAAAATCATAACGTTAATATGGATAATTGTCGTTGGTTAATTGCTCCGAGCGATTCTCAATGGACAAGAGATTACTCGCCTTGGTTTATTTTTGACGGAAACAATGAACCGGGAATAGTGAACTTCCATTATAATCGTCCTCGTCCCAATGACGATAATATTCCGATAGCCTACGGAGCTTACGACACTATCGCAGTTTACGGTATGGACGTTCAGCAAACAGGCGGCAACTTTATGTGCGACGGATTAGGAGTGGGAGCTTCAACCGATTTGGTTTACGAAGAAAACCCGTCTTACACGGCAGCTCAAATTGCCGAAATTCATGAAGCTTATTTAGGATTGCATGATTACTATTTGAGACCGGATCCTCTTGATGATTACATCAAACACATTGACTGTTGGGGAAAATTTCTTGATGTTGATAAAGTTTTGATCGGTCAGGTTCCGGAAAGCGATTACAGATATGAAGATTATGAAGAAGCGGCGGATTTTTTTGCCGATATGAACAGCTCTTGGGGAACTCCCTATAAAGTTTATCGTGTTTTCACTCCCGGCGGATTCAGCCACACCAATCCTTATACAAATTCATTGATTCTCAATAATAAAGTTTTGGTTCCTCTTTCCGGCGATACAAACGATGCAGCAGCTTTGGATGTTTACGAAGAAGCCATGCCCGGTTATGAAATTATAGGCGTTATGGAAGATCCTTATACTCCTTGGTATAATACGGATGCTCTTCATTGTCGTACTCATGAAATTCCTGATTTCGATATGCTTTACATTTATCACATGCCGATAGCTGATGAACCTCCGGCAAATATGCCTGTTGAACTTTCAGCCGATTTCTTGGCTTACAGCGGTTCCGAAGTTGCAGATGATTCCGTAAAAGTTTTTTATCGCATTGTCGGAGAAACTTCTTACCAGTCAATTGTTATGACAAGACAGGAAAACAATAATTTTACGGCAGAAATCCCCGGTTATCCCGGAAGTACCGAGGTGGAATATTATATTCACGGAGCCGATATGGGCGGAAACTCAGGAAATCATCCGTTTATCGGAGCTCCCGGACCTCATAGATTTACTTTCGGAGAAGGAAATTCTGATACCGAACCTCCGGTAATCAATCATACTCCTTTGAGCGAACTGAATATAAATGAACTTCCCGTTATATTTACTGCCGAAGTAACTGACGATTTCGACGTAAACTCTGTTTATATGGAATTCAAATATGACGAAAATTCTCCGGATACCTTATTTTTTACCGAAGAAGGATCTGATGTTTGGACTGGAGAATTTGATACTGCAACCGAGAGCGCGGATAATTTTTATTACAGAATTTATGCCTTTGACGGTTCCGGCAATATGAATGTTTGCCCGAATGAAAACTGGCATGAAGCAAGCGTAAGCTTTACCGATAACGAAAATAATATTTCTCAGGCAAATCAAAATTTACTTTTGGGAAGTTTCCCGAATCCTTTCTTTGCCGGATCCAGAGCCGAAACTGAAATTAAATTCTATCTCAGTTCAGACAGCAGAGTTTCTTTGGATATATTTAACGTAAAAGGACAAAAAGTAAGAAGCCTGAAAAATGAAAAAATGAAGAAAGGTCATAAATGCGTTGTTTGGGACGGTCTTGATTTTAATGGCAACCAAGTAACATCCGGAGTTTACTTGATTAAATTATCAACCGACAACAGCGTTCATTCCGGAAAAATGATGCTTTTGAAATAAGCAGTTTTTACGATTAAGCTGCGAATCGTTTTTTTGGGGGAACGATTTTGCAGCTTGACCGTAATTAAGGATTTTAAAATATTGTTCTTAATTAAACATTAAAGAAAGGAGTCTCGCATGGGAAAAGGCGACAGAAGAACGAGAAAGGGTAAAATCTGGCGTAAATCTTACGGAATTACCAGACCCCGTAAAGAAAATAAAAACAAAAAATAAATTATTTATAAAAAAGGACGGCTCTTTATGAACCGTCCTTTTTCTGTATAAAGCAACTTTTTTATTAACTTAATTATTGCTGTCAAGTTTCAAGGGAATGCTTATCGTAAATTCCGCTCCGCCTTCTTCAAGGTTACGGGCAGTTAATTTCCCTTTGTGATCATCAATGACTTTTTTGCAAATTGCCAGCCCCAAACCGGTTCCTGATTTTTTGCCGAAAGTAGTAAAAGGCTCAAAAATATCAGGTAAAATATTTTCCGGGATACCCGATCCGTTGTCTTTAATTTGAATAACGATAAAATTGTCTTCCGCAAAACTTTTAATTTTTATTTTGCCGTTTTCTTTCAATGCTTCAATTCCGTTTTTTATGATATTGGTAACAGTTCTTTTTATTTTTTGAATATCAAAAACAACGGGATCGGTTAATGAATTTTCAAAGTAAAGCTCGACATTTACGTCTTCCGCCAGGGTTACCATGTTTTCTTCTATTTCTTTCATAAAATCTTTCATGTAAGTAACGGATAAATCCAATTCTATTTTTTCTCCTCTGGCGAAATGGAGAATTTCCTTTATCATATCATCCATTAATCTGGTTTGCTTGATTATTTTATTTACGTAACTTTCGGCTTCGGGAAATAATCTTTCCACCAATTGAGCGGTTAAAATTATTATGGTAAGCGGAGTTTTTATGTCATGAACTATTTTTCCGGCAGCTGAACCGATTGCTCCCATTTTGTTCTTTTTAAGGAGAGAACGAACGACATCCGCAAACTGAGAATTTGTATTGCGAAGACGCTCCGACATAGTTCGCATTAAAGAAAAGACTACTTCGGGATAAACAAGACAAATATTCATAAAAAAACATTTGTGCATTTTTAACAAGACTACTTCATCTGTTACGGCTACTGCCGTTGCGGAACGAGGCGAGTTGTCAATCAAAGCCATTTCCCCGAAATATTCATAAGGCTGAAAAACTCTTAAATCAGCGCATTCTATGCCTTCTTTATCTATATTCAGCAAAATTTCAACTTTTCCTTCTTTTAAAATATAGAAAGAATCGCCTTTTTCTTTTTCTTTAATTATTATATCGCCTTTACGAAAACGTTCTTCTTTAAATCCGTCGATAACAGTGTTAAGTTGATCATCGTTAAGATTACTGAAAAATTCAACTTGTCTAAGAATTTCTTTAATTCCCATTATTAACTCCTTTAGAGAAAATAAAATTAATAATGTCTCAGAATGTCAATATAAAGTTTAAGTGTAAACAATAATAACTGTTTTGGGAATAATTTTTGTATTTTTGCATAATAATAATTTATTTTTGGCAGAAAATATTTTTTTTAGATAATTTTTAACTCGGAAAGCAATTAAATTTATCATACAGCATAAAAAAATGATGATCATTTTATGACGTCGCAAAATTTTATCCGATTATTTCATAAATATATCAAGTCAATAATTGACAAGTTTCACGGTTTTCTTAATTTCACGCAAAAATGCTTAATGAGGTTATTCATGAAAAAGATTTGGATTTGTTTTGTTTTGTATATTTTGATTGCAAAAGTAAATGCTGTTTTTGTCTCACATCCCGTTCTTTTAAAAACCGAACCGGATGACAGATTTGCTTATATAGAAGTAAATTCGTCAGTTAAGGATTTAAAAGTGTACGGATCTAACATCAGAAAAATAAAAAAAATAAGCGAAAATAACCGTTTGATTTATTGCTTTAACGGAGATGTAGGCTTGTCTTTCAGTGTTCCCGGAGAAAAAAGAATTTATAAACGCCTTTTTGTGCAAAACGGGAAATATTACAGAATTGAAGTCTTGGCAAAAGAACCGGAAATGCTTGATGTAACAATTAAAACCGAACCGGACAGTTGCGATGTAATTATTGATGATGCTTTTTACGGAAAATCTCCTTTAAACATAAAACTTTACAAAACTTTGCATAATTTATCGATTCGTAAAGACAATTATAAGGAAATTAAGGATTCTCTCAGAATAGAGTCCGAAAAGGAATATTTTTTCTCTTTGGAATCAAACTTTATGCATCTGTCCGTTAAATCTTCTCCGACGGAAGCAGATGTTTATCTGGATGATGTTCATATGGGAAAAACTCCTTTAAATCTTAAACTCAGTCCTCGAAAATCAACCCTTTATTTACGTAAAAAAGATTATTCTGACCATAGTTTTGCCGTTGATCCCGATGAGTCAAAAAATATAAAACTCAATGTTAAAATGGAATCGAAAAAAGTGCCGGTTAATATAACCTGTGATCAAAAAGCCGATCTTTTTATAGACGGTGTTTTTGTTTCTGAAACGCCTTATTCCGGCGAAATTTTTAGAGGAAATCATATATTTGAATTGGTTTGTCCGAAATTTAAAGATTACAAATTTACCGAAGATGTAAAAGACCCCTTAAGTAAGCATGTTAAGCTTGAGAAAAAAGGATTTTTTAATGTTGATAACTTCTGATAACTGTCGGTCTGATTTCGGAAAAATAATCGATTATTTGATCGATAAAGAAAAAATTGATTTGAAAAAAACAAAAACCGTAATTTGGCAAAATGCCGAGTTTGAAGAAAGTGATGCTGAATTTTTGAGAAAATTCGACAATCCGATAATAATATCCGATAAAAAACCTGAAATAAATTCAAATTTCCGTTTTTTCCCGAAAGATAAAGTTACCGGAAAAAGAGCTGCCGAAATACCGAAAGAACAATCAAAAATAGAAATTTATAAAATTACCCGAAATATGCTTTCGCCCGGATTAAAAAAAACTTTGAATATTTTGCTTAATCTGGTATTGTTCGGAAATTTAAATCCCGGAGAAAAGATTCTTGTTATAAGCGGCGAAAAAGATTTTATCGATTCTGCTTTTGAGATAAAAACCGGCAAATGCAAATTATTCTCCGATTTTTCTGTTCTCAGAACTTTTTGCCGTCCCTACATAAATTGATTACTATAAATAAATTGCGATATTTTTTTAACGAAAAAGTTAAACGAAAAGACTGCGTTTTACAACTGAAAAATTAAAAGTAAGGTTTTTTTGTGTTTTTCAACTCTATTGATTTTGCTGTTTTTTTGCCGGTTTTTTTCATTTTTTATTGGTTTATAACGGATAAAAATCTTAAACTTCAAAACTTTTTAATCGTTGTTGCAAGCTATATTTTTTACGGTTGGTGGGATTGGCGTTTTTTATCTCTGATTATGTTCAGTACTCTTGTTGATTTTTTTATCGGAATAAAACTAAAGTTTGCTCAAGAAGAAAAAAAAAGAAAAATTCTCTTATTATTCAGTTTAACGGTAAACCTGGGATTTCTTGCCGTATTTAAATATTATAATTTTTTTATTGATAATTTCGTTGCCGTTTTCTCATTTTTCGGCGCAAGCATAAAACCGAATACTCTCAATATTGTTTTGCCGGCAGGCATAAGCTTTTACACCTTTCAAACTCTGAGTTATACGATTGACGTTTACAAGCGAAAACTTGAACCGACCGAAGATTTTATTGCTTTTTCGGCTTTTGTAAGTTTTTTCCCTCAACTTGTTGCCGGTCCTATAGAAAGAGCAACTCATCTTTTGCCGCAATTTTATAAAAAGCGGCATTTTGATTACGTAAAAGCTTCGGATGGAATGAGACAAATTTTATGGGGATTATTTAAAAAAGTCGTTATTGCCGACAATTGCGCCGTTTTTGCCGATAAAATTTTCAATAATTCTTCGGAAATGAGCGGAAGCAGTCTTCTTTTGGGGGCGATATTTTTCACGTTTCAGATTTACTGTGATTTTTCCGGATATTCCGATATTGCCACGGGAACGGCAAAGCTTTTCGGATTTGATTTAATGCAAAATTTCGCTTTCCCTTATTTTTCAAGAGATATTGCCGAATTTTGGCGACGTTGGCACATCTCTCTTTCGACTTGGTTCAGAGATTATTTGTATATTCCGTTAGGCGGAAGCCGGGGAGGAGTCGGTAAACAAATCAGGAATACGTTTATTATCTTTACGGTAAGCGGTTTTTGGCACGGAGCAAATTGGACATTTATTTTCTGGGGAGCGTTGAACGCTTTTTATTTTTTGCCGCTTTTGTTGACGAAAAATAATCGCAGAAATTTGGATATTGTCGCTGCCGGAAAGTTTTTTCCCTGTCCGAAAGAAATTTTGCAAATGATCATTACTTTTTCCATGACCGTATTTGCCTGGATATTTTTCAGGTCGAATGATATGACTCATGCGTTTCGTTACATTGTCGGGATTTTTTCGAGTTCTCTTTTTCAAGTTCCGCAATTTCCCGAGAGAATAGGAGCTTTTTTTACTTTACTTCTTATTTCCGTCTTTATGTTGACGGAATGGGTCGGAAGAGAAGAAAAATACGCGCTTGCATTTATCCGTAAAATCAGAAATAAGCTCTTAAGATTTACCGTGTATGCTTTAATTGTTTTTTCCATGGGAATGTTTATGCCGACAGCAGAATCTCCTTTTATTTATTTTCAGTTTTAGAGAAGATGATGAAAAAATTTATTTTAAATACTTGTCTCTTTTTATTTTTTACGGTTATTTTTTACATTATTTTATTATTTTTTTGGATGGGTTATGCTCCTGAATTTTTAAAGCCTGACGGCAATTATCCTATCGGAGGATACGGACATCTTTATTCAAGAATATCCGATATAAAAAAACATAAAAATACAGATATTTTGTTTTTGGGATCTTCTCATGCTTACAGAGGTTTTGATACGAGAATTTTTGCCGAAAACGGTTACTCTTCATTTAATTTGGGTTCAAATTCTCAAACTCCTCTTCAAGCTGAAATCCTGCTTAACAAATACCTGGATATTTTAAATCCTAAAATAATTATTTATGAAGTATATCCGTATTCTTTATTTAATTCGGACGGGGTTGAAGCGGCTTTAGATCTGATTGCCAACGATAAAAAAGATTTTAATTCTTTAAAAATGGCTTTAACAATCAATAATATAAAAGTTTATAATGCTATTATTTACGGATTTATTTGTGATTTTTTTAAACTGAATGATAACTTTGTCGAAGAAAAAGCAAAAGAAAAAGATACTTACATTTCCGGCGGATTTGTGGAAAAGTCAATGTCTTTTTACAAGCCGGGATCATTTGCAAAAATAGAAATCGGCATTATTCCTTATCAAGCGGCAAGTTTTGAAAAAATTATCGAAAAAATAAAAAAAAAGAATATAAAATTGATTTTGGTTTACGCTCCGATTACGAAAGTAAGGTACGACAGTTTTGAAAATTCCGTTTGCATAGAGAAAATTACCGAGCAATACGGGGATTATTATAATTTTAATCAGCTTATGAATTTAAACGATTCTCTGCATTTCTACGACTCGCATCATTTAAATCAAACGGGAGTAAAACTGTTTAACGAGAAAGTAATTGAAATCTTGAATAAACATAAATATAAAGAATTACTCCGATATTCTCGGTCTGAATAAGGTTTATCGTGATTTTTGAGGAACGATATTTACTCGCAAAAATTTCTCTTGCTGCTTTAAATAAAATTTGTTTTGACAACAGAAGATTATTATCTATTTTGGGGAACGATATTTTTTAATTATGATAAGTCTTTTGGAAGTCAAATTTAACTCGGGGATGGCAGGATGAGTTTAGTTATAAGAAAATGCAAATTATTTATTATTGCTGTTTTGTTTTTTCTTGCAAGTTGCGCTAATCCTTTTAATCCGGATTCAGCTCAGACTTCGAATGATGTTGCGCAAACCGTCGTTTCTACTCCCGAGGCAACTTTACTTCAATTGGAAAATGCTTACAATCGTCAGGATATTGAGCTTTACAAAGAATGTCTTTCCGATTCATTTCATTTTATTTTGATAAATTCCGAATATTCCGAGATAGGCGTTGATATGAATAATGACGGAATAAAAGATAATTGGTGGGGATTTGAGCAGGAAGTTAATTACCACGAAAATCTTTTTACGTCAGGTTCTTCAGACGGACTCATTCCTACTCCGGTCAGCGTGAATTTAAATTTGCAGATTCCTCCAAAATCTCTTTGGGAACAGGAAAACGAAACCGGAGAAAATCCCGTCTATATAATTCCGTGTAATTTTGATCTTGTTTTAACTTATTCCGATTTTCAAGATATAAATGCTTACGGATATTCTCGTTTTTGGCTGATTTTAGAAGATGATATGTGGAAAATTTACCGCTGGCAGGATGAATCTAATATTTAAAAAACATTCTGAGGGAAATAAATGTTCAGACTTTTAGGTATTGATTTCGGAACCGTACGCATCGGACTTGCTTTAAGCGATCCGTTGAAAATTATCTCAAAACCTTTCAAAACTTTGCCCAACGAAAATATTGAACAGGTTACGGCATCTTTAAAAAAAATCATCAAAGAAGAATCCGTGGGCGAAATAATCTTAGGATTACCGGTAAATTTGGACGGAGACGATACGCAAAAAACCAAAGAAGTAAGAATATTTAAAGAACAATTGGAAAAAGAAATCAATATTCCCATTCATTTTCAAGACGAGCGTTACACTTCCTCAGATGCTCATACAGTTATAAAAAAAATGAAAATGACTCCGCAAGAAGGACGGAAAATTATCGATCAGATCGCCGCTTCTTTTATCTTGCGCAATTATATGGAAAAAATACGATAATATGCGCAATAATAACATCTTAGTTCTTTTTATAGTTTTAACTTTTTTATTTTTTTTATCATACGGCGCATATAACATGCTTAAACCGGTTAAAGTATCATATCGTTTGTTCGAAATAAAACAGGGCGATACGGCAGAGGATATTGCCGAGCATCTTTATAACAATGCTTTAATCAATTCGGTACAGGCTTTTCGTTTTATTGTTAAATTTACCGGAAAAGATAAGAATTTGGGAGCGGGGATTTATCTGTTTGAAGGGAAATATACTGTTTGGGATATAATAGATAAATTTGCCGAGTGTAAAGTGAAGCTTGAAAAAGTTACCGTTCCCGAAGGTTTAACTCTCAAAAAAACGGCAAAAATTTTGGCTAAAAATAATTTTGCCGATTACGATACATTGCTTGCTTTGGCAAACGATTCGGTTTTCGCATCAAAAATAACCGGATTTAAAGTAAAAAGTTTGGAAGGGTTCTTATATCCTGAAACATATATGCTTCCTTTGGGAGTCAATGAAGAGTATATTCTTAAACATTTGGTAAAAAGTTTTTTTGCTCAAACCGCAATATTGGAATTTGATGAATTTACCGAGTTATCGGTTTATGAGATATTGATTTTGGCTTCAATCGTGGAAAGAGAAACTTATCGGCAATCGGAAAAACCGACAATTGCCAGCGTATATCTTAACCGTTTGGAGATAGGCATGAGGTTGCAGGCAGATCCGACGGTAGCCTACGCTTTAGAAGAAATAGGTAAAAAAAGACGCAAGATTTATTTGAAAGACTTGAGAATAAAATCTCCGTACAATACCTACCGAAATAAAGGTTTGCCGCCGACTCCGATTTGCAGCCCCTCGGTTTCGGCAATTGAAGCTGTCTTGCATCCTGAAGATACGGATTATCTTTTTTTCTGCGCAAACGGAAGAGGCTCGCATCTTTTTACTTCCAATTACCGGGAACATTTAAAAGTTTTACATAAACTGAGAAATAAAAAAATAAGGCGGAAATAATGGAACACACCGGACCGATATTATTGCATTTATCTGTTATTATCTTTTTTGCCAATATCTTAACGGCGCTTTCAAAAAAGTTTAAACAACCGCCCGTGATAGGGATGTTGCTTCTCGGAATTGTTTTGGGACCCAGTTTTATTGATATTGTGGAATCGGATGTAATCATAAAATGGTTGGCAAAACTCGGAGTATTATTTTTACTCTTTGAAGCCGGTCTTGAAACGAATTTAACTCAAATCGTTAAAGATTCAAAACAGGCGATGTTGCCGGCTTTGGGCGGAATTTTATTGCCTTTGGGACTGGGAGCGGGTTTTTCTTTCTTAAGCGGCGGAGAATTAATGCAAAATCTGTTGGCAGGAGTTATTTTTACCGCAACCAGCGTCAGTGTAAGCGTTATGACCTTGATTGATTTGGGAAAATTAAAAGGAATCGAAGGACGTTGCATAATTAATGCCGCTATAATTGACGATATTCTCGGGATTTTGATGGTAACGATCATGTTCGGTCTTGCCATTGAGGGAGAGGTTGAAGAGGCTGCTCATTCCGGAATAATGTTTTCCATGATTAAAATTGCCGGCTTCTTTGTCGTTACCTTTCTCGTCGGACAATTTTTACTCCGACCTTTCTTCCGAAACATAAAAAAAATATATCTTGATTCAGCTCTTATTTCATTAACCATGGCGGTTATTTTTCTTTATTCCTGGATGGCGGAACAGGCGGGAATCGCTGCCATTACCGGAGCTTATTTTGCCGGATTATTCTTGGGACAAACTAATTTCAGACAAAGTATTCACGAAGGTGTTTCTACGGTCGGAAAATCCTTTTTTATACATGTATTTTTTGTAAATATCGGACTTGAAATGAATTTATTTGAAATAGATTCTCATCCTTTTTATTTAATTGCATTTATTTTTCTTGCTGTTTTCGGAAAAATTATCGGCAGCGGTATCGGAGCAAAATTATCGGGATTTGATCCAATCAGATCATTGAGAATAGGTATCGGCATGGTTCCGAGAGGAGAAGTTGCTCTTATCATTGCCAATATGGCTGTTGCCAAAGGACTTTTAGAACACAAAATACTTTCTGCAACGATTTTGACGGTTATAGTAAGCGCATTATTTACTCCCGTAATGCTTAAATTCAGCTTTGCCAAACTTAAACGTAAAACTTTTTAACGAGGTGCAAAATGTTATCTGATTATACAAACAAAGAGCTTATTGTTATAAATCCGGACATATCCGACAAAAAAGAACTTTTTGAAAAAATGGTAAATCATGTCTATAACCTGGATTTGATTACGCATTATAAGGATTTTCGTAAAGCTTTATGGAAACGAGAGGAAGTATCCAATACAGAATTAATCCCGGAAATTGCTTTGCCTCATGCCCGTTCCGCTTCGGTGGAAAAAATATTCCTCTGCATCGTCTTGATGAATGACGGTCTGCATTACGACAATCCTGATCTCGGAGATGTCAAAATCGTATTTTTCATGGGAGTTCCGGAAGGAAACAGTAAAGAGTATCTTCAATTATTGGCAAAATCATCTCGTTTGCTTAAAAATGAAGAATTTAAAGAAAGATTGTTATCCGTTAATAATCAAGATGAAGTTCTTGAACTTTTGAACGAATATGATACGCCGGACGAAGACGATAAGCAGAGCGGAAATTATTTGATGATCGTTACTGTTTACCGAAAAGAAATTGTGGATGAAGCCATATCTGCTTTGGCGGAAGCGGGAATAACTTCGGCTTCTGTTATAAATGCTTCTTCCGTAGCCAGAAAAATTGCTTACGAAATGCCGGTTTTTGCCGGACTGAGTTATATGTCTTCTAAACGTTCGGAATCTTCTGCCGTTTTCTTATGTCATTTGAGCGATAAAAATTCGGCAATGAAATTTTATAATATCTTAAAATCAAACTCCATTGACTTAAATAAATCAAATAACGGCTTTATTCAATTAATAAAAACGGAAACTTTGATCGGAAACCCAGAGGAAGATATAGAGCTTTAATGGAAAAAACAGTTTACTTAGTCAGACACGGTATTGCGGAACATTTAAAATTTAACCGTCGCAAAAAAATGAGTTCCCGAGAGGTTTGGGAGTTATTGCAAAGTTGGTATTTTGTATCTCTCACGCCGGAAGGCGCCGAAAAGCTTTATCAGACAAAAGAAAAAGTTCCGGACGGCATAAAATCCGTTTGGGTAAGCCCTTTGAAAAGAGCAATCGAAACATCTGAAATTATTTCGGACAAAAATTACGAAATCGTTAACGAACTGTCGGAAATTATGGAAAAACCGCCTTTATTCCCTGATTCGGTAAGGTTGTCTGTTAATTTTTGGATAGTATTGTCTACCGTTAAAAGAATTGTCAATCTGGGAATATTGAAAGATATCTCAGGTTGCAAAAAAATAATAAGAAAAATAAAATATTCCGATGATCCGGTTTTGATAGTTTCTCACGAAGCCAGAATTTTATCTCTGATTATCTATGCAAAAATGAGAGGCAATGTTAAAATATTTAACCGAAATGTTAAACCGGGAGGAATTTCAAAATTGACTTTCTATTGGAAGGACTGAACCGGCAAGAAGTTTTTATCTCCGGAAAAGCATTATTGCACCCGAAAGTTTTACGTAAAGCGCAACAGTTGATTCTCTTGCGCTTTTTTCAATTTTATGTCTGATAAACGGTTTTTGAGATAATTTTACGATCTTTATCTTTTTTATTATCTTGATGAAGTTACTCCGACTCTTGCGCATTCGTCATAAATAGGGCAGGTTGAGCATTTGGGGTTTATCGGACGACAATGATTTTGTCCGAATGAAACCAGATAAGAATTATATACATCCCAATATTTTTTGGGAAGTTTTTTTCTCAGAGCCATTTCTGTTTCAAAAGGAGTTTTGGTTTTTACATAGCCCCAACGATTGGAAATCCTGTGAACATGAATATCAACGCACATGGCATCCTTTTTGAAGGCAATCGTTCTTACAAGATTTGCGGTTTTTCTCCCCACTCCGGGAAGTTTTATCAAATCGTCTATTTCTTCCGGGATTACGCCGCCGAATTTTTCATTCAAAACAACCGGCAGTTTTTTCAGATATTTTGCTTTGTTTCTGAAAAATCCTGCCGGAAAAATCAGTTTTTCAATTTCTTCCGTTTCCAAATCAAGAAAATCATCCGCCGATTTGACTTTTTTAAAAAGACGTTTTATTACTTCGGAAGTTGTCTCGTCTTTGGTTCTGGCGCTTAAAATGGTTGCTGTCAAAACTTTAAAGGGATCATTGGTTTGAATTTCAATTAAATCTACTACCGGCGTTTTATTTTCTTTAAATCTCTTGCCGAGTATTTTAATAATTTTATCTAAATCCACGTTTGAGCCTCATCGGGTTTATTTTATGTTTTCGGTTTAAGAAAAAGTTAAACGGATTTTTTCAAAAGTTCAATAGTTGCATCAAAGTTTGATGATTCTTCGATATCTTGACGCAGAAATTTATTTATTGCGTCAATTTTTGATATAGCTTTGTCTATTTTCGGGTTACTTCCTGATGAATAAGCTCCGATATTGATCAAATCTTCCGCTTCTCGATAAGTAGCCAACAATTCTAAAAATTCTCGGGCTACATTCTTATGCTCTTTATCTGCCACAACATTCATTACCCGGCTGATACTGGGTAAAACATCAATGGCGGGATAGTGATTTTTTGAAGCAAGCTTTCGGGATAAAACAATATGTCCGTCCAAAATTGAACGCGCCGAGTCGGCAATGGGTTCGTCCATGTCGCCGCCTTCGACCAAAACCGTGTAAAGCGCTGTTACGGTTCCTTTGTCAGAAGTCCCGGCTCTTTCCATTAATTTGGGAAGATTGGCAAAAACAGAAGGTGTGTAGCCTTTTGTGGTAGGAGGTTCTCCGACAGCCAAACCTATCTCTCTGAGAGCCATGGCATAACGCGTAACCGAATCCATCATTAAAAGAACGTCTTTGCCTTGATCTCGAAAATATTCGGCAATCGTCGTAGCCGTTAATGCTCCTTTAACTCGGGCAAGCGCCGCCTGATCGGAAGTTGCAACTACGACAACGGAACGTTTTAATCCTTCGGCTCCGAGATCGTTTTCGATAAAATCTCTTACTTCTCTTCCTCGTTCGCCGATCAGAGCTATGACATTGACATCCGCTTTGGTATTACGGGCTATCATGCCCATAAGTACGCTTTTTCCGACCCCGCTTCCGGCAAAAATACCGGTTCTTTGACCTTTTCCGCAAGTCAATAATCCGTCTATTGCTTTTATTCCCAATTGAAGGTTTTCTTTGATTCTTTTTCTGGTTAAAGGATTAGGCGGATCGGCGTAAACTGAACGTTTGTCTCTGAGTTTCAATTCTCCGATATTGTCCATCGGTTTTCCCAAACCGTCCAACACGCGTCCCATAAGCTCGTTTCCGACGCTTACCGAAAAGGGTTCTCGAAAAGTTGATACTTGATTTCCGGGTGATATTCCGTAAAGGTCTTTCAAGGGCATGAGCAAGGTTTTATCCCCTTTAAACCCTACAACTTCCGCTTCATGTTTTTGCCCGTCGTTACTGTGGATGTAGCAAATGTCTCCGATAGAAGCAACGGGTCCTTGAGATTCCGCAATCAAGCCGATAATTTGATTTACTGTTCCGTTTTGTCTGATCGGATTAAGTTGATCTATTATTTCGTTATACTTGGCAAGAGAAATTTCCGGCTTCATTACTTGAGCAACCTGCGTTTTATTTCTTCAAATTGAGTATCAATATCGGCATCGATAGAACCGCCGGAACTTTCGATACGACATCCTCCGGGTTTAATCGTTACGGAACTGACAATTTCCAAATCTTCGGGAATTTCTGTTTTTATATTCAAATCTGCAATATTGTCTTTTACCGTAATCCAATCTTGAGGATTAACGATTATTTTTGCTTTTTTTCTTTCATTCAGTAAATTGAGCGAGTTTTTGACAATGGTCAAAACAGTTTCCGGTTTAATTGCTGTCTCTGTATCGACTATTTTGCGAGCAATGGAAAAAGCTATTTTCAATAATTCCTTTTCTTCAGCTTCATAAATTGCTGCTAATTCATTTTTTAAAGAAACTGTTATTTTCTGTAATATTTGAACTGCTTTTTGTAAATCGGTTCCGAATTTTTTTACGGTTTGATCTTTTCCGTCGGCTACGCCTCTCAGATAAGCATTTTCAATTTCTTCCTGTAATTTTTCCTGTATTTCTTCCCGGTATTCTTTTAACGCAATTTCCACATTTTTTTTTATAAGTTCTTCAGTGTCCGGGACATGAACGTAAGATGTTTCTATTGTTTGATAAGGAACGACTTTGGCTCCTGTAACATTGTTTTTGACTGTTATTTTCATGACGTTTATTCAACGAACTCGTCGCCGCCTTTGGTTAATTGAATTTCGCCCAGTTCTTCAAGTTTTCTGATCATATCAAGAATAGTTTGTTGAGCGGATTCGACATCTTTTAAGCGTACCGGACCGGCATATTCCATTTCTTCTCTGATAATGGCTCCTGCTCTGTCCGACATATTTTTAAATATTTTTTCTGCAACATCATCGGAAACGCCTTTAAGAGCCATGGAAAGACTTTTTTGATCAACGTCGCGCAGAATTTTTTGAATAGTTCGGTCATCAAGGTAGATCAAGTCTCCGAAGACAAACATAAGATTTTTAATTTCATTGGCAAGCTTGGGATCTTTGGATGAAATTGATTCAAGTACGGATCGTTCTACCGTTGAACCTGCCATGTTAAGAATTTCGGCAGCTGCTTTAATTCCTCCGAATTGAGTACCTTGTTGAGAGAAGTCTATTCTTTCTTCCAAAACTTTTTCCACCGTATTTATCATTTCCTGAGATACGCGCTCCATTGCCGCAAAACGTATAAATACATCGTTTCTTTGTTCTTCAGGCAATTCTCCGAGAACATTGGCCGCCTGGTTAGGTTCAAGTTGCGTCAAAACGAGAGCAATGGTCTGAGGATGTTCTTTTTGGATAAAAGTAAGCAATTGAGTTGAATCGACCTGTTTCAAGACATTGAATCCTCGTACTTTCATTAATCGTTCTATTTTTTTGATAATTTCCATCGCTCTGACATCGCCCAGAGATTCTTCCAAAATTCTCTTTGCATAATCGATTCCGCCGATAGAGAAATATTCCTGAGCTCTGATCATTTCATAAAACTCATGGAATACTGCCTCGGATATTTTAGGTTCAACGGCATTTGCTCTTGCAATTTTGGCAGAAAGAACCTCTACGTGATTATCGGGTAAAAGTCTGAACATCTCGGCAGATACTTCAAGACCGAGTCCGATCATTAAAATTCCGGCTTTGTCTGAACCGGAAAGAGATGATAAAATTTTATGATACTCTTCTGTTTTTTCGTCTGCGGCTAAAAAATCATCCATATTATATTCCTCTGTTATTTTTCCAAAAGCCAGCTTTTAATCAGTCTTACTGCAACTTCGGGGTTATCAAGACAGAATTTTTTGACTGCTTCCTGCAATTGTTGCGCTTCCGTTTGTTCTATTTTAATATCTTCCATCGGTTTGAAATCGTAAGAAATTTTTCCTTCTCCCATAGGCATGCCTTCTTCTCCTTCATGATAAAATCCTTCGGATTCAACAGTGCCTTCTGCCAAAGCCGGTCTGACAATTTCTTCCGGTTCCGGTATATCGGGCTTGGCAAAAATCTTCTTGAATTGATTTGCCAAAATGAACATAAGAATGAGCAGAACTGCCAAAACTCCGCCTTTTTCCAACATCTCAAAGAGTTGCTTGCGTTTAAGCATTGCCTCTTCCTGTTCCCGGTAATATTCTTCTTCGCTGTCGTCAAATCTAAGACTGTTTACGACAACCGCATCGCCGCGTTCACTGTCGTATCCGACTGCATTCTTGACCAAACTTTCAATGCTTTGAAGTTCTTCGCTTGTTCTGGGTAAATATGTTTTAACGATCTCTCCGTCTTTTTCCGAAATATCCAATTTGTGATTTACGTTTACGGAAACCGATATTCTTTTAATATTGCCGACTTGATTGGTAATATGTTCCACTGTACGGTTTATTTCATAATTTGTTCTGATGTTTTCCGTTGAAACAGAAGTGCTGTCCGCTTCATTTTCATCTGAAGAGGTCTCGATTTCTTCGGAACGAACAACTTTGCTTTCCGGATCGTAACGTTCTCTTGTTGTTTCAATATTTTCAAAATTAAGTTCGGCATTTATTCTTACTACGGCATTGTTGCGACCTACAATATTGTCTAACATGGATTGTGTTTTACGAGTAAGCTTATTTTCCGTTTCTGCTTGTAATTTCATTTGATAACTGCTTAAACCGGCAGAAGAATCTTCATAATGTTCGGTTAAAACGTTTCCGTCCTGATCGACAATATTGATTTTATCCGAATCAAGACCTTCTACGGCAGAAGCGATGAAATTTGCTATTCCGGTAATTTGTTTAGGTCGAAGTTTTCTGGTAAGAGTAAGCAATACCGAGGCAGACGGATCTTTTTGATCTTCTTTAAAAAGTTTATCTTCCGGGAAAACAAGATGAATGCGAGCTTCGTCAACCCCGTTTATTGATTCTACGGTTCTTTGGAGTTCGCCTTCAGTTGCTCGTTTAAAATTAACGTTTTGAACAAATTCCGTCATTCCTATATTGGTTTTGTCAAAAATTTCAAATCCTGTTCCTGTTTTGTTGGCGATTCCTTCGGAGGCAAGCTTTATTCTTGTGTCGTAAATTTTATCTGCCGGAATCATAATGGTTTTTCCGCCGTCGGAATATTTATATTGAATATTTAACTCTTCAAGCTTTTCTATTATTTTTCCTGCCTGTTCTGCTTCCAGATTACCGTATAACAGACTGTAATCAACTTTCAGCGTCCAAGTTATAAGCCAGATAAAAACAGCCAGGGTAAGAACAATCAAAGAACCGAGAACCATTTTTTGTCCGGCTTCCAATCTTCCGTATATTTCTTTAATTTTTGCTGAAAAATCCTGAAAAAAATCCATATAATAAATTGCCTTTAATGATTTTTAGGCAGAAATACCGCTTAAGCATTCCGCCTTATATCTTTTATAAAAAAATAATGAAAATATTGTAATTATGCGTATAATAATCAGATTTGCGTTTTAACAACCTGTTTATAAGCTTCCAACATTTTATTTCTGATCTCCATGACAAGGTCGAAACTTATATTTGCTTTTTCAACTGCCATCATTACTTCATGAGCATCTATTTCTTCGCCCGATATGATTTTTTTTATATCTTCATCTGCTTTAATTTGCAAATCATTTGCTTCATTCAAATATTTTTTCATCATATCCTGAAAAGAAACTTCTTCCTGTTTATTTTTGATCGGTTTATTGCTTTTGGCAATTTCCGTCATTTTTTGCATTTGGCGAATAGCGCTGATTCTGGGGTCAGACATCATCCCTCCTATAAACGAATATCAAGTTTGCTTCCTCTCAAAAATTTAATTTCTTTTGAAGAATAATTATCATTTACACGGTTAATTTTTGCCCCGAAGACTTCTCCCAGCACCTTTATTTCCGTTTCGCTGAGGTAAGACTTCAGTTCGTGGGGCGCAACCCCTTTTTCTCGGTTGATATTCAGGGCTTTATTTTCTGATTCAGTCTTTTTTTTCAAGACAAAAGAACTCTTGTTATAAGTTTCGGATATTTTCCTTAAAGAGTTAAATTTATTCTCTTGAATTTCGCCGTTTATTGTCAATGCCATTTTAAAACTTCTATAATTTTATTGCTTTTTTCAGCATTTCTTTACTGCTGTTGAAAGCGGTTGTATTGGCTTCGAAAGACCTTGAGACATTAATTAAATTGGTCATTTCCTGTACTATATTAATATTGGGCATGGCAACGTAACCTTTTTCGTCTGCATCAGGATGATGAGGATCGTAAACCATTTTGAAGGGAGATTTGTCTTCTGTAACTCCCTCAACATGAACTCCTCTTAATTCGTTTTTTTCTCTATATTGAAAAGGTTTCCCCGGAATGTGCTTTTCTTGGGTTTCCGCTAATCTTAATTCGCTGTCTCGGAATACTTTTCGGAAATATTTTCCCGACATTCCTTCGGCTGCGGTAATTATTTTCCTGCGATAAGGTTCGCCGTTTTCAGTTAAGGTTGTTCCGGCATTGGCAATATTTTCGGAAATAGCTGTCATTTTACGTCTTTCTACGGTTAAACCGGAAGAACTTATATGCAATGCTCCGAAAAGAGATGAATCCATTTTATCCTCCGTTATCTTCCTTTAATGCTGCTTTTCAGATTATGAAGCTTTTTCTTTATTAAATTTATGTTCATTTCATAACGAATATTATTTTCTGCCAATAAAGCCATTTCTTTATCGACATCAACATTGTTTATTCCGCTGTCGTTAATTTCCAGGTCTTGAAGTACGACTCGATTTTTAATTCTGTTAAAATCTCGCATTCCGAAAGGAATATGTTTCTTGTGGGTTATTGTACCCTTCAATTGATTTTCCCTGTCCAAATATTTTTGATAATCTTCTTCGAATGCAATGCGTTTTGCTTTATATCCGGGAGTATTGGCATTGGCTATATTATTTGTTACAGCCTTTTGTCTTGCCGAATAAGCATTTAAACTTTTTTCCAAATCAGGAACGGAAGTTCTGTGAAACAATAATTTTGAGATCATTTTAGCCTCCGAATTTATAAAATGCAATTATAATGCCAAAGTCTGTTTGCAAGGAAATTTATTTAATTTGACAACCTGCAGGTTAATTTAAAATTACAACTGAATTTTCAGAAGAAGCATCATTTAACGCAATCGGTTTATTTGATGGATTATTTTTAAACTCAAAAAAGGAAAAGCCGAGCGACAGACTCGGTTAATCAGGAGAACAGAATGAAAAAAAATCTTATTTTTCCGGGCATAATGCTCAATATTTTTATTATGCTTAATGCCGGAGGATTAACTGTTTACAACAATAATCTCGGATTGGTAAAGAGCGAAAAAGAATTTGAGTTCAAGAAAGGCAGACATGAATATTTTCTGAATGAAACAGCAAGCGAGATTATTCCTGCTTCTTTGATTATTTACAATAAAAATAAGAATTTAAAATTATTAAGCCAAAGCTATGAATATGATTTGGCGGGAACTGACGCAATATTGGAAAAATACATCGGGGAAGAAATCATTATCACAGCCGGAGAAGGCAAAAAATTTATCGGAGAGCTTGTTTTTTATTCCGGAATGATCGGAGTGCAAGATAAATTGACCGGAGAATTAAATTTAATAAGCAGAGATAAAATCGAAACGATCAGATTAAAAAAACTTCCCGAAAATTTCTTTGCAAAACCTGCGTTAAGATGGGAATTTTATTCAAATATAAATACTGAAGAAAAGATAAGTTACTCTTATCTGACAAGAGGAATCGAGTGGAATGTTATGTATAACGGAGTATTAAAAGGCAATAAATTGGCATTGTCGGCTTGGGTTACAATCTATAATAACAGCGGCAAGGACTTCAATAAAACTGATTTGAAACTTGTGGCGGGAGAAGTAAATCAAGAAATTTCAGGCGGCAAAGCGCTTTACATGGAGGAATATGCTCTTAGTGATGCGGGGTCTCCCTTAAATTCTCGCAGTTTTTCGCAAAAAGAATTTCATGATTTTCATATTTACGAACTTGATTCTGAAATTTCCGTCAAAAATAAACAAGAAAAACAGGTTTCTTTATTTGCCGGAAAAGAAGCCGATATCGAAGTATTTTGCCAATATTCCGCTTTTGATAAACGGGTGAATTCTTATTTGCGATTTAAAAATAACAAAAAATCAGGTTTGGGCATACCGTTGCCGAAAGGGATTTGTCGAATTTACATGCAGGACGGAGAAGAAATCGAATTTATAGGAGAAGATAATATTGCTCACACCTCGGAAAACGAAGAAGTAAAAATTTTGACCGGGCAGGCTTTTGATGTTATCGGAGAAACAAAAGTCATTGATCGAGTTAAACTCGGAAAAGGAAGATACCGCGAAAGTATTGATATTGAAGTAAGAAATAATTCGGAGAAAGCAAAGTCGATTGAAGTTCTCTGGCGAAAAGGCAACAAAAAAATTCTTAAATCAGATACAAAGTTCCAAGAAACAGATGCTTTTCACGTTAAATTTAAATTCAAATTAAACGGTAAAGAAAATAAAAAAATCAGGTTTACCGCAGAAAATTAAACCGTTAAATTTTAAGATTACAGGATATAATTACTAAAAAAAGCTGCCCGTGAAGGACAGCTTTTTATTTTATGATAAAATCTCGACTATTTCATCAAAACCATTTTTTTGCTTTTGCTGAATCCGTTTCCGGTTAAATGAAGTAATAAATTCCGTCTTTCCTGTTTCATCAGACAATTTACCGGTATTCCCGTAATTTGGTTTAAAGGATTGTCGGATAATTGAGTTAATTGTTCAGATGTTAAGTTCATAAGAACCTGCTTTGGTTGTTGCTTTGTTCAACAGGGGTTATCTTAATATTTTGTAGGCATATATGCTTTGCAGCCCTGCAACATATAAAATACAAATAAAATGAAAAACATAGTTAGAATAACATATAAAAAATCCCCGACTTTCGCCGGGGATTTGAATGTTTCGTCTCTGCTATTTCAGTTTAATAGATTTTTTGAAAGACCTGTGAGATCCTGCGGTAAATTTCACGAAATAAATTCCGCTTCCGCATTCTTTTCCGTCTTCATCGTTTCCGTTCCAGCTGATTGTGTACATGCCGGAAGCTGATTTTATGCCCAAATCTCTTCTGTGAACTTCTTGACCTTTTACGTTGTAAATCATGATTTCTGCTCTTTCGTTTTGTTCAACGCTTTCTTCGTCCATAAAGAAAGAAATGTTTACGGGCGGATTGAAAGGA
>PDOO01000034.1 GCA_002742885.1 Candidatus Cloacimonadota bacterium | reverse complement strand
AATTCAAAATTGGAAGAAATAAGTTTAGACGAACTCTTAAGGGATTATCTTCCTGACTGCAAAATAAAAAAAGAAGTAATCTTGGACGGAAAATATCTTTTCTTAAAGTAAAAAAGTCTGTTTAAAATTCTCTTTTTTGATTAGGTTTCGGAGATCTTTTTGTTTATTTTATCATTAAAAAGCCCCGTCCTGATTCGGTTCGGGGCTTTGTTGATGAATGTGATTTATGTTAACTCATTTTAATTGCTTTCTTAGGACATTTACTGACGCAAACTTCGCAACCGATACATTTTTCCGGATCAACGGTATGCGGTTTTTTAACTTCTCCGCTTATTGCGCCGACCGGACATTTTCTTGCGCATATTGTACATCCTATACAATCATCTTCATTTATAATTGCTTTTTTGCGAGTTCCTTTTAATTGATCTTGAATTGCTTTTGTCGGACATGCTTTTGCGCACATTCCGCAGTTTATGCATTTCGTATAATCGATTACTGCGAGGTTATCCTGCATGCTTATTGCGCCGACCGGACATTTTCTTGCGCACATTGTACATCCTATACAGGCAGTTGAATTTCCGCAAGCTTTTTTAGCGGCGGGACCTCTGTCATGCGAAGAACATAAAATATGTACTTTTTTACTGATCGGAACAAGTTCTATGAGATTTCTGGGACAAGCTTTTACGCATGCTCCGCAACCGGTGCATTTTTCTTTATCGATAATTCTTATGCCGTTTTCGTCGATGGTAAAAGCATCGAATAAACATGCCGCAACGCAATCGTTCTGAAAAACGCAACCGAAGTTACAAAGATTGGGACCGCCCGTTACCTGAACTGCCGCTTTACAGGTACTGATGCCCTGATACTCATAACGGAAAAATGTATTGTTGTAACCGCCGCTTTGACAATGTATCACGGCAATTTTTCTCTCGCCTGAATCTGCTTTCAAACCCATAATACCGGCTATTTTTTCTGTACATTCGGCTCCTCCGGGAGCACAGAGATTTACGGGCGCTCCGGAATTAACCACAGCTTCGGCATAACCTCCGCAACCAGGATAACCGCATGCTCCGCAGTTTGCTCCGGGCAAAACTTCCGATACTTCATTAATTTTGGGATTTGTTTCAACATGAAAAACTTTGGAAGCAAAGGCAAGAAATATACCGTAAATCAAGCCCAATCCTCCGACAATTAATGCAGGTAATAATAGATACATCATGTTCTCCCTTTAAAATTTCAATCCGGCAAACCCGAGAAAAGCCAACGCCATAGAACCTGCAACTATGAGTGCAACAGGCATTCCTTTCATGGATTCGGGAACATCGGCTCTTTCAAGACGTTCTCTGAGTCCTGCCATCAGAACGAGAACCAGAGTAAAGCCTAATCCGGCAAAAGCTCCGTTTAAAACAGATTCCAAAAAATTATATTTTTCGGTAACATTTAGAATTGAAACACCCAATACCGCGCAGTTTGTCGTTATCAAGGGCAAAAATACGCCCAAGGCTTTATACAAACCGGGAGCGGTTTTCTGAATAGCCATTTCCACAAATTGGACAAGTGATGCAATAGTCAAAATAAAGGCAATTGTCTGCAAATATTCTATTTTCAAAGGTACAAGAATGTAATGCTGAATAATATAAGTAATGGCTGATGCTATAGTCATTACGAAAATAACTGCCATTCCCATGCCGGCTGCCGAATCCAGTTTTTTGGAAACTCCGATATAAGGACAGAGTCCCAGAAATCTCATTAAGACAAAATTTTGAACGAAAACAGCGGCAATTGCTATTGAAAATATCTTACTGAAAATTTCCATTTACGCCTCCTTCTTTTTGAAAATATTGATTATTCCCATAATAAATCCGAGCGTAAAAAATGCTCCCGGCGCCAAAATGGCAGCCAACATCGGCTTATATGATTTCGGCAAAACAGGATAACCCAATAATTGACCTGCTCCCAAAACCTCGCGAATAGCTCCGAGAACTGTCAAAGCAAAAGTAAAGCCCAGTCCCATTCCGAGACCGTCCAAAACGGAATTAAAGACATTGTTCTTGGAAGCGAATGATTCGGCTCTTCCGAGAATAATACAGTTTACCACTATCAAAGGTATGAATAAACCCAAACTTTTGTGAAGAGCGGGCAAATAAGCGTGCATACTCATATCAACAATCGTTACGAATGAGGCTATAATGACTATATAAGCCGGTATTCTGACTTTTGACGGTATGAAATTTTTAAATAATGAGATAAATATATTTGAACAGATGAGAACGAAAGTTGCGGCAAATCCCATTCCTAAAGCATTTACGACGGATGAAGTAACCGCAAGGGTGGGACAGAGACCCAACGCCATTACGAACACGGGATTTTCTTTGATGAATCCCTTGGTAAATTCATTGAGAGCAGACATTATTCCTCCCCTTTTTTCAAAGATTTTTCAAGCATTGTTATACCGTCGGCAATTGAATTGGTAATCGCTCTGGTGGTGATGGTGGCGCCGGTAATAGATTTAATTTCGCCGCCGTCTTTATCCGTTTTCATAGCGTCTTTTCCTTTTCCGCGAAATCGAGGGGGAAAATCGTCATTTACGCAATTGGCGCCGAGACCGGGCGTTTCGGCTTGGTCTATTACTTTAATGTCTGTAATTTTCAAGTCCGCAGTAAGTCCGACCATGGTTTTGGGATTGCTGCTGTAACCCGGCGCGGAAACTGCCATGGTATAACCGATAATTTTATTGTCTTTATTTTTGCCGACATAATAATAAAACTCATTTCCTTCGGAATCTTTACCCAATATTTTTTGTTCAAAACTTTCCGCTTGAGGCAAAACTGATTTCCGGGCAATTTCTTCTTCTTTTGCTTTATTCTCCATAATTATCGGATAAGTAAAATTATTGACGAGAGCCAAAATTCCGCAGGCAATTGCCGAGATAAGAAACAGAACGGATGATAATTTTATGTAATCTTTCATTTTTTTCTCTCCCCGAAAAACTTGGGAACCGTAAAGCGGTCTATTAAAGGAACAGCCATGTTCATAAGAAGAATCGAATAAGAAACTCCTTCCGGATAACCGCCGACCAGACGAATAACCATGGTGATAATTCCGCAACCTATGCCGAAATAAATTCTGCCTCGTTTGGTTACGGGAGATGTTACCATATCGGTAGCCATGAAAAATGCTCCCAAAATTAATCCGCCGGCAAAAATATGAAATACCGGAACTGCCAAAGATGCGCTCATAAAGCCGTTCACGCCTCCGAAGAGCCATGCCAAAAGGGCTGCCGTTCCGATGTAACTTACGGGAATACGCCATTCTATAATATGTCTTAAAGAAAGAAAAGCGGCTCCCAGCAACAAAGCGGCTGCCGAAACTTCTCCTGTAACTCCTCCCGTGTTACCCCAAAAAAGATTGCTGACCGTATCCCAAGCAAACAGTTTCCCGGCAACCATCTCTCTTAATTCGGGAGCGATGACATCCGGATTTCTTAAAGCTTTGGCAACCGCCAGAGGTGTGGCAGAAGTAACTATTTCAGGTAAGTTATCTATATTTTGCGATATTCCGTTAATTGATTTTTTCAAAGCGGGAACCCAGCCGGCAGTAGTCAACGACGGCCAGGAAGCCACCATAAATGCTCTGGCAAGCAAGGCGGGATTAAAAGGATTATGACCCAAGCCCCCGAAAACCTGTTTACCGATTCCTATGGCAAACACGGCTCCGACTGCAGGCAGCCACCAGGGACTTGCCGCATGGATATTGAATGCCACCAACATACCCGTAACAACTGCGCTTCCGTCTTTTACCGTTATTTCTTTTTTGCGTAATTTTTGAATTAAGGCTTCCGTACATACTGCCGCAATCACCGCATATAATGTCAAAAAAAGCGAATTCATTCCGAAAAATACGCAGGCGACCGCTTGAGCCGGCAACAGGGCAATTACAACCTGCCACATTACCGATTTTACGCTTATCGGTTCGTGCATATGAGGAGCCGCAGATACAACAAATTTATTATTCATAAATCCTCCGAAAGAAAATAATCTATCTTCTTCTTAATTGGCTTACTTTTAATTTACCGATGTCTATCCACTGGATAAGTTTTATTTGAGACGGACAGACAAAAGCGCAGCTCCCGCACTTCATGCAATCCATTACTCCGTATTTGGCGGCATCTTCCCACGCATCGTTTTTGACGGCGCTTATAATCATGCTCGGCACCAAATTCAACGGGCATACATCAACGCATCCTCCGCATCTCAGACAGGTGTATTCTCTGTCTTTATCGGCTTCTTTTTTATTGAAAAGCAATAATCCGGAACTGGTTTTTGCTACAGGCGTATCAAGAGTAAACAACGAAAATCCCATCATCGGACCGCCTGAAATAACTTTTCCTATCTCTTCGGAAGTTCCTCCGCAATATTCCAGCAAATCCGAACACAGAGTACCTACTCTCGCCATGATATTCTTAGGATTTTTAACGATTTTTCCCGTAACGGTAATAACTCTTTCCACCAGAGGTTTTTTGTAGCGAACGGCTTCGTAAACGGCAACGGCTGTTCCTACGTTGTCAACCGCAACGCCTGCATCCATGGGCAATCCGCCTTTATTGGGAACTTTTCTTTTGGTTGCTGCATAAATCAATTGTTTTTCGGCGCCCTGCGGATATTTCATTTTTAAGCCGACAACCGAGATTGAGGATTCGTCTTTTGTCAGTTCTTTCATTAATTTAATGGAGTCCGGTTTATTGGCTTCAATTCCTATTACGCCTTTTTCCGCTCCGCAGATTTTCATTATAAGTTTCAAACCTTTAATAATGTCTTCGCCTCGTTCCTGCATCAGTCTGTAATCGGCGGTAAGATAAGGCTCGCATTCGACTCCGTTTAAGATAATTGTGTCAATAGGCTTATCCTCGGGAGGGGAAAGTTTTATGTGGGTAGGGAAACCTGCTCCTCCCATCCCACATACTCCCGCTTCGTAAATTCTCATTTTCATTTCATCAACGGGCAGATTAAAATATTCTTTTTCGTCAATCGTTTCAACCCAATTGTCTTCGCCGTCTCCCGTAATTTCTATTCCCATGCGAACCGTTCCGCTCGGATGAGGAAATTTGGCAATAGCAGTTACTTTTCCGGAAATGCCGGCATGAACGGGGACTGATACAAACCCTCCCGCATCACCGATTTTTTGTCCGACCAAAACTTTATCGCCTTTTTTTACGCACGGAACGGCAGGCGCTCCGATATGTTGAGAAAGCGGAATTATCACTTTCTTGGGCAAAGGCATTTTTTCAATCGGAGAATTTTTGGAGTATTTTTTGTTGTCGTGAGGATGAACTCCGCCCGGAAATGTCATAAATCCCATAAATTAACTCCTGTTATCCCAAAATTGAGATTTGTTTAAATCTTTAACGACATTAAAGTAAGTCGCATGACTAAGTTTAGCTTTTTGTATGTAACTTTCAGCAAAATAAATTAAAATTTCATTCGAAGCTTTTGCGAAAAGATTTTTTTTTGATGAAGAAAAAAATCTTTTCTGCGGCGAATAAAACAATGCGAATAATTTATCTGCTTATTTTAACTCGATTAACGGGTCGGAATAATTAAGTTTTATTTAAACATTTGTTCTTAATTTATCTGAGAGCTTATTTTATCAAATCCGAATTATTCCGAGAAGAAATTATATCGACGAAACAGATTTCCGATTAATTAAAATTTATCCTGATATAAGTCGATATTAAGGGAGTCTAAACAAAAAAAAAGATATTTCTGTCAAAAGATTTCGGCTTTTTCATGAAAAATAAATTACTTTGCGAAGATGTTCGAAAATTAACCGGAAGAATCTTAAAGAAGTTCGTTTTCCGTAACTTTCCCTCCGCAAAGTTCGATAATTCTTTTTGTGAAAATATCTGATTTTTCGGCTAAGATATCCGTGTCTGTCGCAGACGGGGCGAAAATGACAAGAAAAGCATCTGTCGTATTTGTTTCGACGGCAGTTCTTACTGAGTCGGTAACCGGAGAACCGAAAGCTCCCGAAGCGTCGGCAACCAAAAATCGATTGTAAAGATTAACTCTGCGACGGTTATGTCCGAGATAATATTCGTCTTCCGAGCCTTTGCGAACAATAATCGGTTCTTTAATTTTTGAAAAATCGTAAACGCAAATCGGCAAAAGAAAATCCAAAGAACACCAATTTGCAATATCAACCAAGGTATTAATCTTAAAAAATCCTTTGTCTTTTAAAGCTCTGTTAAGAAGAGCTTCGGAAGACGGACGATGTTTGGTCGGATCAATTCCGAGGCTTTTAAACAACGCTCGGGTTTCTTTTACGCCCGGAACGGAGCCGAGGTTTATGCCGTTGAATTTTCTTTTATATTCTCGTCCCAGTTCGCAAAGCTGCTCATAGGGAAAATCGGAATTTTCATTTTTTAAATCCTCAATTAGGGAAACGGCAATTTTTAAATCAAGTTTATCTTCAATTTTTATCTTCATTATTTTCTTCCAAAACGACATTATAGAATTTTTCGACTTTAATGTCGTATTCTTCTTGAATTTTTTCCAAAGCTGATGTTAATTTTTCGACGAAAAGCATATTGTAGATAGGTTTTTCCGCCTGTTCGTAAGTAAGTTGAGCTCCTTTTTGAAAATCTAAAATTTTATAAACGACATAACCGTTTTCCGTTTCAAGAGGGGTTACGATTTCTCCCGGATGATATTCTTTAATTGTTTTCCAGTCTTCTCCCAGTTCTTCTTTTGTAAGATAAGGGGTGCGTCCGAGAGTTCTGTTTACGTTTTCTTCAACGGAATACTTTAACACAAGTTTGGAAAATTTAATTTTTCGTCGGGCTTTGGCATAAATGCTGTCGGCTTCGGATTTGTTGTCGACAACTGTTTTTTGGAGTTTGTAAAGAGCTGATTTTCTGAATTCTTTCCGATTAAGCATATAGTAATCCAGCATTTCTTTTTTGGTAACGTTAATGTCTTTGGCTAAAACATGTTCCAAAACCCAGCGGATGGTTTTTTGAGATTTTGTTTCTTTCAAATTGACGGCAATTCTGCGCCATTCCTGTTTAAATTTTTCGCTTTTTTCCAATTTCAATTCCAAAGCATTCCGATAAATTTGTTCCTGAACTCCCAGTATGTAAGCTTTTTCAATTAATATGTCGGATTCTGTTTTGTTTAAATCCGCCAGCTGAAACAACTCGTTAAGGTCGGAAGAGAAAGACTTGAAATCAATAACTGTTTTTTTGTCTTTGAGCGTTATAACCGGGGTTTGGGGATCGGGATCTTTCGGAAGATTTTCCAAAAATTCTTTATTAACGGTTAAACCGTTTTTTATATTTTCATAAAGATCATTATACATTTGTTGTTTTAATTCGCGTTCAACCCTGATTTTTACTTCATCTTTTATTTCTTCGAAAGTTTTATCGTTTCCTCTGTATAAGATATAAGTTCCGTAATCGCCTTTGAAAGGTTCGCTGAAAGATTCTTCAAATTTCAATTCTTTGATATGATTTTTAAACGGTTCGGGAATTTCGCTTTCCAAAAATACTCCCAATTTTCCTTCCGTTTTTTGCAAGGATTCATCGGCAAATTCGGCAAAAACATCGGCAAATTTATTTCCCTGTTCCAGTTTCATGTAAGCCTGTTTGGCTTTGACGTTTGCCTTGGAGGTTGCTCTTCCGATAGCCAAATAATATAAATTATAAAATTTATGCCCGAAATAGAATTCTTTCAATTGTTGCTCATTTGCTTTAACTTTTTTGTCCACTTTTTCGATATTGTAAATTCTCAGAAGCAAATCTTTTTCCGCATAAAGTTTCTCTTTGGCAAATATCGGATCCAGTTGTTTTTTTATTTCCTCTGATTTCTCGGCATATAAACCGATAATATTTTGATCAACAATCCAATCCAATGCCAACATTTTGTCTCTGTCGCTCAATTTGCGCGAGATTTGACTTGTATAAGCCCAATACTCGGTATAAGGAATATCTATATTGTTTATTTTGGCGATAACCTTGCCGTCATTAAATTTAAACGTGAACTTGAAAAACAAAAATAAAAACAGAATTATTATTGCCGTTCCCGCCATGATTCGGTTATTTGCTTTTTTTATTTTTTCCATCTCAGTTTTCCTTTATTTTATTTTACTTTGTCAAATTAATTAAACGCCTAATATGTCAATTCCGGATTTTAATTTATTTGCCGGTTTCCGGTCAATCGGAGATTAATATATGGTTAACTTGTTAATTTGAAATTAAATAATAACTTTTTCCTTTATCTCGTCTTATTCTTTATAATAACCGTTTTTGCCGATCCCTGAAATTTGTATTCGCTTTCCCGAAATTTTAAGTCTGATATAATTTATCGTAAATCGAGAACCCGATATTCAAAAAAGATTTGACCGCCCTCAGTCATATATTTATTTTATCTTTCTTTTTGCTGAATTGAAAATACCGATATTTAGGAAATGATTAAAATAACCTGAATAACCCAAAAAAGATAATACAACCTTATCAGGTAAAATAAGCGTTATGCGGAGTATATATGAGTAAGCTGACCGATCTTTTGGAAGACAGTATAAAACGATTCGAAAACGAAAAATCTTTTGCGGATTATCCCGGGAAAGGAATTTCTTATTTCGATGTCGCTTTTGAAATCCGTAAATTGCATAATATGTTTAAAGCTTTGGATATAAATAAACAAGATAAAATTGCTTTAGTCGGTAAAAACTGTTCAAATTGGGCTGTTGTTTATTTGGCGGCAATTACTTACGGAGCGGTTATTGTCCCTGTTCTTCCCGATTTTAATCCCGATGACATAAAACATATTGCTCATCATTCGGAAAGCGCCGTTTTATTTGCCGAAACAGGACTTTTGGATGATATTGACCCGGAACTTAATCATATTTTAAAAGCGGTTATAAGTCTTGAAAATTTCCGAACGGAATTAATTAAAGAAAAATATAAAAAAGCTGTTGAAGAAATAAATAAAAATACTGAAAAGTCGGAATTCTTGATTAATGATTTGAATTACGGACATTCGGAAGAAAATGATCCGGCAGCCTTGGCATATACTTCCGGTACAACCGGATTTTCCAAAGGAGTTATTCTTACTCACGGCAATTTAAACGGAAATGTTGTTTTTGCCGCAAAAAATCTTAAACTTGAAAGAGGCGAAAGAATTTTGTCTTTTCTGCCTCTCGCTCATGCTTTCGGTTGCGCTTTCGAATTTCTTTTTCCTTTTACTTGCGGATGTTTTATCTCTTTTTTGAATAAGACTCCTTCTCCCAAAACAATTTTAAAAGCTTTTGACGACGTAAAACCGGCTCTTATTCTTTCTGTTCCTTTGATTATGGAAAAAATTTACAGGAAAAAAATAAAACCTCGCTTAGATGATCCCAAAATAAAATTTTTGCTTAAAATTCCCGGCATTTCAAACCTTATTTATAAAAGCATCAAAAAATCTCTGAGAAAATCTTTCGGGGGAAATTACAAAGAAATCGTTATAGGCGGGGCTCCTTTGCATACAGACGTAGAAGAATTTTTTAATAAAACAGGTTTACGCTTTACGGTCGGTTACGGTATGACCGAGTGCGGACCTCTTATAAGTTATGCTCCCTGGAATAATCGTTCGACAGGCGGATGCGGAAAAATAGTCAGCGGCATGAAGGTAAAAATAGTCAAAGCCGCTAAGGGTGATCCGGTCGGAGAAATTGTCGTCAAAGGAACTCATTGCATGAGCGGATATTATAAGAACAAGGAAGCAACCGATGCGGTAATCGATAAAAATGGTTGGCTGCATACCGGCGATATCGGGTTTATAGACGAAAATCAAAATATCCATATCAGAGGACGTTCCAAAAACATGATTTTAGGCTCCGGAGGACAAAATATTTATCCCGAAGAAATAGAAGCGAAGGTTAACGGTTTCGATATTGTCTCCGAATCCGTTATTTATGAAAAAGACGGTTTGATTTTATTGCAGGTCTATCCCGATTTTACGATGCTCGACAAAAAGAACGTCGAAGAAAAAGAAATCAAAAAAATGTTTGAAAAGTTGCGTCGGGAAATCAATATGAAGTTGCCTGATTATTCCAAAATATCCCGAGTAAAGGTAAGAAACATAGAATTTGAAAAAAGTCCGACGAAAAAGATAAAAAGACACCTTATAGAATGATCTCGTTTTTTTCATAAAATCCCCGATTTTCCGTTTATTCCGACAAGATAATCAGAAACACAAAAAGAGATATACTTTTTCTTGACTTTAAAAGTGCGATTTTTTTTTAATAATTAAATTTATTTTGATTTTATGAGGTCTTAATGTATTTTTACGATTGCCCCGAAGCCCATGATTTGCTTTTTACCGAGCAATACGAAAATGCGGAGTTCGAATTTTTTAAACAGGCGTTTAAAGATTTCCCCGTAAGAAATGTTTTGGATTGCACTGTCGGAACCGGTATTCACTTAATCCCTTTTGCCAGAATGGGCTGTACTGTTACCGGAACAGACATAAACCGACACATGCTGGGACAATGTCGAAAAAATTTTGCGAAAAGAAATCTTGTTCCTCAATTGGAAAAAACCGATATTCTCGAACTTTCGAAAAAAGTAAGCCGTCAATTTGATGCTGTGCTGAGTACCGGAAATTCCATCGGTCATCTCAAACCCGATCAGCTTAGAAAGGGATTGGAGGAGATGGATAAAGTTTTAAAACCGGGAGGAGTTTTGTATTTCGATTCCAGAAATTGGGATCTTATTTTGGAACGCAAACAAAGATTTTATCTTTTTAATCCCATATTGAGAGACAAAGGAAGAGTAAACTATCTTCAGCTGTGGGATTACAATAAAAACGGTTCCGTTACGACAAATTATCTTATTTTTGAAGAAGTGGAAAACAAAATAGTTTCAAAACGTCAATTTTATACAATTTATTATCCTTTTAAACTGGAGGACGTTTACTCGTTTTTAAAAGAAATGGGCTATGACAACATCCGTTTCTTTAAATTCGGAGATATGTCTGTCACTGATCCTAAAAAAACGGATTGGTATTGCATTCAGGCGGTAAAACCTCTGAAAATAACGGAATCGGAAAAACCTAAAAAGAAATTTTTATTCGGATTATAAATAACATAACTATAATAAAATAAGGAGGATCTTATGAAAAAGATCAATTACGTCGCTATTATTGTTTTGCTTGCGACATTTTTTCTGGCATCTTGCGGAGAGAACAGGACAGTTGCCAGAACTGCAGCCGATAAAACCGTTGATTTAAGCGGAAGATGGAATGATTCGGATTCGAGAATCGTTGCCAATAATGTTATCGGAGATTGTCTGTCTCGCCCTTGGGTTTCCGATTTCAGAGACGAATACGGACGCAAACCGACCGTTATTGTCGGAAAAGTAAGAAACCTCAGTTCCGAACATATTCCCACTCAAACCATAACAAAAGATATGGAACGGGAATTAATCAACAGCGGCAGAGTAAAATTTGTCGCAGACAGCAATCAGCGCAATGAAATACGCCAAGAACGCCAAGAACAGCAAACACACGCTTCTGCCGAAACAGCAAAAAGATTGGCTCAGGAAACAGGCGCAGATTTCATGCTCAAAGGAACGATCAACACGATAATAGATGCTTATGACGGACAAAAAGTTAAGTTTTATCAAGTTGACCTTGAATTAATAAACGTCGAAAGCAACGAAAAAGTCTGGATGGGCGGACACAAAATAAAAAAACTTGTTTCATCAAAAAAGGTTAAATGGTAATGAAACTTCTGAAATCAAAAATATTCAGATCCGGAGCAGCAACATTTTTAATGCTGTTGCTGCTTTCGGGCTGCGCAAACACCAAGACTTTCAAATCCCAATTTGAAGGAATGGAGCAAAAGCTTGCTAAGGAAGAATACGGCGTTTTGCTTAATCAAATAGAAAGCAAAAAAGATGATTTTTATAAAGCCAAAGACAGGGTTGTTTATTATCTTGATACGGGAATGCTTCAACATTACCGGGGAAATTACGAATTGAGCAATGAATCGCTCTCCAAAGCCGAAGATGCCATGGAAGAACTTTTTACCAAAAGCGTCAGCAAAGCGGCAACTTCTTTATTGATCAACGACAATGTCCTGGATTATGCCGGAGAACCTTACGAAGATATCTATGTGAATGTTTTTAAAGCTTTGAATTATTTGGGTCTTAACGATTTTGAAAGCGCTTCCGTCGAAATAAGAAGAATAAACGTAAAACTTGCTCAATTGCAGGATAAATATCAGAAAAAAGCCGAGAAGTTGAATTCTTCGTCAGATAAAAAAGCGGATTTTAAAGCTGCCGACAATAAATTTCATAATTCAGCTTTGGGGCGTTATCTCGGAATGCTTATGTATCGTGCCGAAAATCAACAGGATGACGCAAGAATAGACAAAGAAAAGATTCATGAAGCTTTTAAACTCCAGTCAAGCATCTATAACTTTAAAGAACCCGACCTTGACTCTTATCTTGATTTTACCGGAAAAGCCAAATTGAACATAATCGGTTTTACGGGAAAATCTCCTGACAAAAAAGCCGAAACTTTTTATATTCACAGCGAAAAAAATCTTCTTGTTATTGCGGAAACAGGAGAAAATCCTCGCGGCAATCAACAATTGAAAGAGCTTGATGCTTTATATTGGCCCGGCATAGAGAAAGGCTATCATTTTAAATTTCAAACTCCTTTCATGGAAAAACGTCATTCCGACGTAAAGTCTGTCAGAGTTTTAATCGACGGTAAAAAAGCCGGGAATCTTCAACTTATTGAGGATATTGCCAATGTTGCGGAAAAAACTTACGAGCTGAAAGTTCCCATTATTTATTTGAAGACCATAACCAGAACAGTTGCCAAAGGTTTGCTTTCCGAAAAAGGCAAATCCGAAATGGAGAAAAAATTGAACAATCCGTTACTGGGATTTGCTGCTCGCATGGCAACCGATATTGCCGTTGACGCAACCGAAAACGCGGATTTGAGAATTTCTCGTTTTTTCCCCGCTAAAGCTCTGGTCGGGGAATTTGAAGTTGAACCGGGCAAGCATGATGTCAGCATAGAATATTTAAACGGTTCGGGAGTTGTTATCCATACCCGAAATTATCCGGATAAATACATAGGAACGGAAGGTTTAAATCTGATTGAAGCGTATTATTTAAAATAAAAGGGGATTTCCCTTATTTCATCGGGAGAAGTTAAATGAAAAAAATATATCTGACAATATTAATTTTAGGCGTTGCCGTTTTGTTCGGGAAATCTTCCGAAAAACCTCAATGGCTGACGGATATAAAATCAAAATACCCGGAAAGTTTGTATCTTGCTTCCATAGGAAAAGGGGATTCCAAAAATAATGCGGAAAATAATGCTGCCGCTAATTTGGCAAGAATTTTTGAAAGTAAGATTAAGGTTGATGAAACAACGATTCAACGTTATTCAGAGCTTTCCGTAAACAACAAAACGGATGTCAGCGAAGAAATGAAATCGAATAAATCGGTTTCCGTCAGTTCCGGACAAACTCTTTTTAACGTTAAATTCGGAGAATACTTTACTGATGAAACGGGAGAAGTTTTTACGGTTGCTTATGCGGAAAGATTCTCAACCGGCGATATTTATGAACAAAAAATCAAATATAACTCGGAACAAACAGAATTTTTTCTTGCAAAAGCCGATAAGTCGGAAAATAATTTCCAAAAATTCGCAGCTTTGTCCGTTGCCGAGATTTTTGCCGAGACAAATAAGAATTTGCTGAACCAGCTGATGATTATTTCTCCGGAAACAGCCGAGTTTTGCAAACCTGAATATTCTTTAAGCAAAATAAGACAAAATAAAGAGGAAGCCGCAGCTTCCGTTTATTATTCCGTTGACATTAAAAACGACAGCGACGGGTATATTAAAGATATTTTTGACGAAATGCTTACCGATCAGGGATTTTCTTCCGGAGAAGATCCGATAATAGAGGTTAAGGGCAATATTGAATTTAAAGATGTTAAGCTTAATCGTCCTGAAAAATTTATCAGTTACAGGGCAAATATATCCATAAAAAATAAAGATAAAGATATTGCTTTTCTGAGATTGAAAGGACGAGAAGGAAGTTCCGACAGAGAAAGAGCTCAAGAGATTGCTTTCCGATCGATTCAAAGAAAAATTACCCGGGAATTTACAAAAAAATTCTATCGCTATATAGACAGATTATCCGATTAATAAATTTACGCTTTTTTTTGATCAAACTCCGAGCCGATTGAGGTAAGGAGTTTTTTTATTTTTTTTCTTTATAAATAAAATTAATAATCCGGATAAATATAACCGGCAACTGCGAGATTATTGATAAAAAAATCGGTATTTTAACAATAAATTTTCGAGTTTATGATAAAAATTGCTTCTTTTTAACTTTATCGTCTTCATACTTATCCGCTTTTATTATTTTTCTATTGATATTTTTGAGAAAGACAGCGTTTTTTTATTATCGGAATAAAGTTTAACGAAAAATATTAAAGATTTTCGGATAACTCTTATCTTTTTGTATAATAATTAATTAAGGGGAATATGCATTCTTTTCCTTTAATGAAATTTAAAATAAAAACAAAAAATCGGCGACAATGCTTGACATAAAAATATTACTCGCAAAAAGAAGAATCAAAGTAAAAAAAATCGGAGGTTATTATGACCAAAAAGGAATTTCTTGATAAAGTAGCGGCTATTAACGCTAACCAGCCTGAATTTTTACAGGCAGTAACAGAAGTTGTTGATTCTGTATGGGAAGCTTACGAAAGCAACCCGAAATTTGTAGAAGCCAAAATTCTTGAACGCATGGTTGAGCCGGAAAGAGTTGTAATGTTCAGAGTACCGTGGTCACGCGACAACGGCGAAGTAATGGTTAACCGCGGATACCGTGTTGAATTTAACAGTGCTATAGGTCCTTACAAAGGCGGACTTCGTTTCCACCCGAGCGTAAACCTCAGTATTTTGAAATTCCTTGGATTTGAACAAATCTTTAAAAACAGCCTTACAACCCTTCCTATGGGCGGCGGTAAAGGCGGTTCCGATTTTGATCCGAAAGGAAAATCAGACAATGAAATTATGCGTTTCTGCCAGTCATTCATGATGGAATTGCAACGTCATATCGGTCCTAATACAGACGTTCCGGCAGGAGACATCGGCGTAGGCGGAAGAGAAATCGGTTTCATGTTCGGAATGTACAAAAAACTCAGAAACGAGTTTACCGGCGTTTTGACAGGTAAAGGTCGCAATTGGGGCGGAAGCCTTATCAGACCCGAAGCTACCGGTTTCGGAGGCGTTTATTTCGCTCAAAGCATGCTTGCCGTAAAAGGCGAAGATTTCAAAGGTAAAAAAGTTGCTCTTTCCGGATTCGGTAATGTTACTTGGGGAGCTGCAACCAAAATAAATCACTTAGGCGGAAAAGTTATCACTGTTTCAGGTCCTGACGGATACGTTTTGGATGAAGAAGGCGTATCAGGCGAAAAAATCGACTACTTATTGGAACTTCGCGCTTCCAACAACGACGTAGTTGCTCCTTATGCCGAAAAATATCCTAATGCAAAATTCTTCCCGAAAGAAAAACCTTGGGGCGTGAAATGTGATGTAGCAATGCCTTGCGCAACTCAAAACGAATTGAACGGAGACGATGCAAAATCATTGATCGACAACGGCGTAAAATTTGTTGCCGAACTTTCAAACATGGGTTGTACTCCTGAAGCCGTTCATGCTTTCCAAGCTGCAAAAGTAAACTTTGCTCCGGGTAAAGCCGTTAATGCAGGCGGTGTTGCCGTTTCAGGGCTTGAAATGAGCCAAAACTCATTAAGATTCAACTGGTCATCCGAAGAAGTTGACGAAAAACTCTTCAAAATCATGAAAGACATTCATGAAGCTTGCGTTGAATACGGAAAAGAAGCCGATTACATTGATTACGTTAAAGGCGCCAATATTGCCGGTTTTATGAAAGTTGCCAACTCTATGCTTGACCAAGGTCTTGTATAAAAAAATATATTTATCTGCGGGCTGTTTTCGGACAGCCCTTTTTTATTTAAAAACAATTATTAATTAAATTCTTATTCCGCATAGCAGGAAAATATTATGGAAATTTATATCTCTTTGGTAAAAGCTCACCCTTTGCTTACGGCAATAATCCAGTTTGCCTTTTTGGGAACTTTGGGTGAATTTGTCTCGCGATGGGTTGTTAAGAAAAAATTTTATCTCCCTTTTTCCGCTAAAGAAATTCTTTGGAAAATGATTGTTTGGGCGATACTTGCCGTTTGCATAAAATACGCTTTTACGGGGTTCAAAGGTTTTGTGAATAATTTAGCGGATCATCATTTATTGCCGATTGCCGTAAAATCCAAAGGATTTTTCAGAGCTTTTTGCATTTCAGCAATGTGTAATCTCCAGTTCGGTGTATTTATGGTTATTTTTCACAGGATTTTGGATAATTTAATACTGAAAGAAAAAAATTGGTCGGGATTGGACAAAGGCATGAAATCCATGGTATGGTTTTGGATTCCGGCGCATACCGTTACATTTATGTTGCCGACGGATTTTCAAATCGGTTTGGCTGCGGTTTGGTCGGTGGTTCTCGGAGTACTTCTCGGATTTTTCAACCGAAAGTAGATGTTTGTGTTTTTATAAAAAAACAGGCGACTAAAAAGGTCGCCTTTTATATTTTATGTTAAACTCGCTGTTTATCTGTCTAAAACGGCATTTACGTATTCTTCAGCATTAAAGTCTCGTAAATCATCCTGAGCTTCTCCTACTCCTATAAGCTTTACGGGAATATCCAGACTGTGTTTAATTCCGAAAACAACGCCTCCTTTTGCGGTTCCGTCCAGCTTCGTCAAAACCAATCCGTCCAATTTTACGGCTTTATTAAACATTCTTGCCTGCGATACGGCATTTTGTCCGGTGGTTGCATCTACAACGAGCAACGTTTCGTGGGGTGCATCCGGAACAACTTTTTTGATTGTTCTGCCGATTTTTTCCAATTCGTTCATCAAATTAACTTTATTGTGCTGTCTTCCGGCAGTATCAATCATTATCACGTCAACTTTTTTGCTTACGGCGGAAGTTAATCCGTCAAAAACTATGGCGGAAGGATCTCCGTCTTGAACGCTTTTCACTATGAAAGCTCCGCTTCTTTCCGCCCAAATAGTCAATTGTTCGATAGCGGCTGCACGGAAAGTATCTCCGGCAATAAGCATGACGCTTTTGCCTTCTTTAACAAATCTGGTTGCCAATTTTCCTATTGTAGTGGTTTTCCCGACTCCGTTTACTCCTATAAAGAGAATAACGTAAGGACGTTGTTTTCCGACTTGCACCGTATTATGTCCTGAATCGTACTCTTCGATCAAAACGGATTCCATTATATAACCGAGAAACTCTTTAACGTCTTCCAATTTCTTTATTTTACGACTTTTTACTTCTTCTCTCAGTTTATCGATTACATCGGCGCTGAGATCTACTCCCATATCCGCTTGAATCAAAACTTCTTCCAAATCATCATAAAGATCATCCGTAATTTCATCGTAACTGCTGAAAGTATCGGAAATTTTTCCTAATATATTTTTTTGTGTTTTAGAAAGCTTTTCTTTAAGACTTTTTACAAAACCCAACATATTCGCCTCTGTTTGTTAATTTGAAAGCAACTTTTGAGCATAAAAACTTGGTTGCTTTTTTTTTAATTATTTTAGATTTCAGGCTTAATATACCTTTATCAAATAAAAAAAGGCAGACTCGAAAGCCTGCCCCTTTCATTAAATTTATTATTCTGCCGATTCAGCTTTAACTTTGTTAAAATATAATGCCAAACGAGATTTTCTTCTGGAAGCGGTTCTTTTATGAATAACGCCTTTTTTGGCTGCTTTGTCCAATTGTGCGTAAATATCATGTAATAATTGTTCTTTTTCTTCCAATGTAATGTCTGAATGAATTTTTTTGGCTAATGTTTTTATTGTTGATTTGATAAAGTGATTACGCGCATGACGTTTTTTATCTTGTCTCAATCTTTTTTCGCACGACTTATGATTCGGCATTTTTCCTCCATTTAATTAGTTTAATTTCGGACAGTGAAAAAAAATACGGGTAATATTGTCAATACTTTTTCTATTTAATTTATTCAGACACTTTTTAATTATAATTAGAACTATTTTTACAGGATAGAATAATTATTTTATGAATTGCGAATTTTAAATCCTATTATCCTTTACAATATTGAGTCCTAAAAATTTTCATCCTCTCTGGGATAAAAAATAAATAAAAAGTACGGAAAAATGAAATATGAAAAACAGGAATATCCAAAATTTAACGGTGAAAATGTTGTTGGCTACGGCATTTTTTAACGGCTTTACGGTTTGCCTGACCAACACGCAGGATGTTATTGCCAAGAAAGCTTTGACCGCTGAGGATTGGCAGATAACTCTGCTGACCATGATTTGGCCCGTATCTACTTTTTTTTCCATTTGGTGGGGGAAAATTTTACAGCAAAGCAATAATAAATCAAAATATTTTTGGATTACCGCTTTTGTCGGAAGATTGCCTTTGCTTGCTTCTTTTTATATTTATACAGTCAATCAGTTTCTCGGTTTATTGACTTTGTTTTATTCGTTTAACGCTTTGCTTCTGCCGGCTCAAAACTCTTTAATGCAGACAAATTTAAGTCCTGAAATAAGAGGCGGAGTATTCGGTAAAATGGTCAGCCTCACCACCGTGATAGCCTTGATCGTAACTTTTTTTTCAGGTCGAATTTTGGATATAAACAGTCAATATTTTCGTTATTTGCTGATGTTTTTCGGGTTTTGCGGATTTATGAGTTCGGTTACTCTCGGGCTTATTCCTTTTAAAACAAAAGAACCCGCGGTAAAAAAACCTCTTAAAGATCTTATTTTAAAGCCATTGACGGATTCTGTAATGTTATTGAAAGAAGATAAAAAATTTGCTCTTTTCGAAAGGAACTTTTTTATTTACGGAATAGGTTTTCTTATTATAATTCCCGTTATACCTAAGCTTCTTGTTCAGGAATTGAAAATGAATTATACGACTGCTTTCCTTGCCAAAGGGGTTGTTTCGCAATTGGGTTTGCTGCTTTTGTCTCCTTTAGCTGGAAAATTGCATGATAAACGCAATCCGGCTCTCTTTTCATCAATTTATTTCGGAACTTTGGCTTTTTATCCTGTTTTTTTGTTGGCTGCAAATATTTTTGTCGGTTCTGATTATTCTTATCTTTTTGTTTTTTCGGCTTATGTTATTTTCGGTATTGCCATGTCCGGGATCAACGTCAGCTGGAATATCGGCTCTATATATTTTGCCGGTAAAAACGATGCTTCTGTTTATCAAAGCGTTCATATTACGCTTACGGGAGTCAGGGGATTTTTTGTACCTTTAATCGGATTTTTTATAATGAAATACGTAAATATTAACGTCGTTTTTGCTGTTGCTGCCGTTGCCTTGATAACTTCATCTGTTCTTAGCTATAAACTTAATCTGATCATAAAAAAAGAAGAAAATGATCTGTCCGGAAAATCTGTCGTCCCGGAAATTTGATTTTACAGGAGGATAATGCTGATGTCTCGAAAGATTTTAAAAAATGCAATAGTTTTAACTATGAATTCAAATCATGAATTGCTTGAAAATACCGACATATTTATCGAAAACGGAATTATTTCCGAAATTTCTCCTGCAATTAATCATAAAAACTGTGAAGAAATTGATTGTTCCGAATTTATTTTAATGCCCGGTTTTATAAACACTCACACCCATGTTGCCATGTCTTACATGAAAGGTTTGGCCGATGATCTTGATCTGCACACTTGGCTTACCCGGCATATCTGGCCCGCAGAACAAAAAATGCTGGATTTTGATTTTGTTTATGATGCATCCGTACACGGAATATGCGAAATGATCAAAAACGGCATAACCTGCTTTAACGACATGTATTTTTTTGAAAACGCAACGGCGAAAGCCTGCGAAAAAATCGGAATGAGAGCCGTTCTCGGGGAAGGCGTAATTGATTTTCCGGCAGGATTGCACGACGGATCCGATTCCGCTTTGAATTTTATTCGGGAATTGCATCGCAAGTACCGTAACAATCGTCTGATAAATATTGCCGTCGCTCCTCACGCAGTTTATACCGCAAGCAAAGAAACATGGATAAAAGCTTTGAATTTGGCAAAAGAACTTGATTTGCTTCTTCATTTTCATCTTTCGGAAACAGAAAAAGAAAACAAAGATTTCTTTGATAAGAATAAAATGTCTCCGACTGAAATGTTGCAAGAAACAGGTGTGCTTAATCATAAATCTGTTGCGGCTCACGCCATTCATCTCAGCGAAAATGATATTGAAATTTTGGCTGAATCCCGAACTTCTATAGCCGTCTGCACAAAAAGCAATTTAAAACTTATATCCGGATTCGCTCCGATAAGTTCTTACGAAAAAGCTCAAATAAATTGGTCGATTGCTACGGACGGCGTATCATCAAACAACAACTTGGACTTAGCGGAAGAAGCTTCACTTACCGCAAAATTGCATAAATGTTTGAATAAAGATCCTGAATTTCTTAACGCCGAAAAAATGTTAAGACAATGTACAATTCGCGCTGCCGAGGCTCTCGGACTGGAAAAAGAGACAGGATCGATTGAAGTCGGAAAAGCTGCCGACATTATTTTTATTGATTTGAACGATATTGCGACTCAACCGATTTATGACTATTATTCTCAAATTTTATACGCCATGAACAGCCGACAAATCAGGTATGTGATGATAAACGGAAAATTCGTTTTAAAAAACAGAAAATTAACGATTGCAGATGAAGATCAAATATTGGCAAAGGCTCGTATTTATAAAAGTAAAATACTTAAAATAACAACCGAGTAAAAATGCCTGCCGGGAACTTAATTTTATCTTTTACCTTTAACCTCATGCCCGGCAAGCGCCAATAAAAAATCAGGCAACAATAATAAGTTATTAATTTTGGGGTATTGTTATTGATTATTTAAACAGATTTAAATTTTTAATTAATTCTTATCGTGATTTTGGCAAACTGGTGTCTTTGGCAGCGATTTTAATCAAAAAAAATTAAAAAGGATAAGATATATAATTTAATTTTAGCTGATTCAGCTGAGAATTGGCGTATAATATAAAGAAAGCCTCTTAACTGCCTTGGCGGGGAAGAGGCTTATTTTTTTTAATAATTATTATTGTTTTTTCTTTTCCTGAATATTCTTGATTATCTCTTCCTGAATACTTTGAGGAGCTTTGCTGTATTTTCCGAATTCCATGGTAAATTCGGCTTTACCTTGAGTTGCGGAACGAAGAGCGGTAGCAATTCCGAAAGTCTCGTTCAGCGGTAAATCGGCATCTATTCTGGTAAAATGATCTTCAACCACGGTATCTGTGATCATTCCTCTTCGCTGATTTACGATAGCCAAAGCGTTTCCTCTGGTCTCGGACGGTGTCTCGATTGATATTTTCATAATCGGTTCAAGAACTGCCGGTTTTGCTTTGGCGTAGCTTTCTTTTATCGCCATTTTAACGGCTGTTTCAAAAGCAAGCAGAGAAGAGTCAACGGTATGATAATTTCCGTCAACCAAGCGGAATTTAAGACCGACAATAGGGAATCCGGTTAAAGCTCCTTTCTCAAGAGAAGCGTCAAAACCTTTTTCACATCCCGGGATGAAGTTTGCCGGAATGTTTCCGCCTTTTATTTCATCTACAAACAGGTTTTCATCCTGACCGGTATGTTCGAGGAATCCGGTTACGTGAGCAAATTGACCTCGACCGCCGGATTGTTTTTTATGGATATAGTTGAAAGGTACGGCTTTGGTAATGGTTTCTCGATAAGCGACTCTCGGTTCTCCTGCTTCCAAATCAACCCCGTATTCGCGTTTCATTCTTTCAATATAAACGTTCAGGTGAAGCTCGCCCATGCCGGATATAATGGTATCATCGGTTTCATGATCATAATATGTTTTGAAAGTCGGATCTTCTTTGGTAAAACGAGCCAGCGCTTTAGACATTTGGTCATTGGATTTATTGTTTTTGGCTTTAAGCGACAAAGAAATAATCGGTTCCGGAACAAATGAGGGTTTAAGCGACACGTTTATTTCGGGAGAACAGAAAGAATCGCCCAAAGCACAGTCAACGCCGAACATGGCAACGATTGTTCCGCCGTAAGCGACATCGATTTCCTCCATGCTGGAAGCGTGCATTTTGGCAAGTCGTCCGACTTTTACTTTTTTCCCGGTTCTGGTATTTATAATGTCATCGCCTTTTTTCAAAGTTCCCTGATATATTCTCAAGTAAGTTAATTGACCGTATTGTTGATTTTCCAGTTTAAATGCCAAAGCGACGAAAGGAAGTTTCGGGTCCGGATACAAGTGAATTTCTTCTTCGTTATTATTGAGATCAATAGCCGTATTCATTCTTTCGTTAGGACTCGGAAGATATTTAAGAACCGCATCAAGAAGCATTTGCACGCCTTTATTTTTGTAAGCGGAACCCAAGAAAACGGGAGTCATTTCCATGGAAATAACGGCGTTTCTTACCGCTCTGTAAATAAGTTCGTCGGTAACTTTATCTTCCAAAAAGGCTTCCGCCAGATCGTCGCAATGCATGGAAACCTGGTCTAAAAGAATTTCTCTGTATTCTTCCGCTTCTTCCAAAAGGTTTGCCGGAATATCTTTTTCTATAATTTCTTCTCCGTTTTGACCTTCAAAATAACGAGCTTTCATTGTGATAAGATCGATAATGCCTTCAAAGTTTTCTCCGGCTCCTATGGGCAATTGCATCATTACCGCATTGTGTCCGAGTCTTTCGGCAAGCTGATCTTTTACTTTGAGCGGATCGGCGCCCGTTCTGTCCATTTTATTGACAAAAGCCAAATGGGGGACGTGATAACGTTTTAACTGGCGATCAACCGTAATTGATTGCGATTGAACTCCGCCCACTGAACAGAGAACAAGAACTGCGCCGTCAAGAACGCGTAAAGCGTTTTCCACTTCTACGGTAAAATCCACGTGTCCTGGCGTGTCTATAATATTTATTCTGTGATCTTTCCAAGCAACGTTTGTTGCCGCCGAAGAAATGGTAATTCCTCTTTCTTTTTCCAATTCCATGGAGTCCATTGTAGCTCCGACTCCGTCTTTTCCTCTTACTTCGCCTATACGATAAATTTTATTGCAATAATATAATATTCTTTCGGTAAGCGTAGTTTTACCGGAGTCAATATGAGCGCTGATTCCGATATTCCTGACTTTTCTTATCGGCATAAACCTGTCCTTTTTTAGTTTGTTAATTTTGAAGTGTCAAACACAAAATATGTGGTCAGAGGTCAAGTAACTTTTTGACAAATATTAAAGGGACTCCGGTTTTATCCTTATTTATAAATTCTTTAGGTCAATTAATTGTCTCTGTTTATTATGATTTTTCTTTATCTGTTTTAAGGGCGGAAAGATTATTATTTTTTATAAATATGCGCATTTTTGTCTTTTTGGGGTACATTTTTTATTTTCAAGATGCAATATGAAAATTTTTGATTCCGATGAAATGCTATTTTGGGGATACTTGATTTTTTTCTTTGTCAGGGCTTATTTAAATCTATATTTTAAAAAGAATAATTTATATTGTAACTCCTTTTTCCTAAATGTCTTTTCATTAAAGACAATAAATATCTTGACATACTTTCTCTTCTCTAATCAGTGTGCCTTGATTCTATACGGAGGAACAATGAAATTTTATAAACTTATTTTTGCCTGTTTCATCGTTTTTTGTTCAAGTCTGTCGTCGATGAATAAAATAAGCGATATTCAGTATTGCGTTGACAGCGGATTTGACGGAACTTATCCGTCCTCGTTTTCCGGAAAAAATGTTACCGTCTCAGGTATAGTTTCCAAAATCAATGAAAACGGCTCTTTTTATATTCAGGAAAAACAAAGCCGCCCTTGGAGCGGAATTCTTTGCGCCGATAACAGATTCTCAAATAAAATAAAACTTAATTCGGAAATAAAAGTTACGGGAACCGTATCGGAAATTTTCGGTGAAACATGTATCAAAAAAATCAGGGATTTATCGGTAATCTCTGCATACAATGAGCCTGTTCCGATTGAAATTACCGTCAATGAAATGAATACAAACGAAGCTTACGAAGGCGTATTTGTTTCCATTAATGCCGATAACACGATTATTCGCAACAACTGTCTTTACGTTGATGACGGAACGGGAAAATGTATGGTTGAATTGCCGCAATCTTATATTAACTTTATAAAAAAGCTCGGTCGGGGAGCTGATATCAGCAAGATATCCGGAGTAATAGTTTACAATTGCGGAGAATTTAAATTGCAGCCTCGTTCGGGAAAAGATTTTGTTTCCGACTCCAGAAATATCAATAATACTTCTTGGGGAAGAGTAAAATCATTATACAAATAAATAATATAATACCGAGAATCAGGGAGGTATCATGAAAAAATTCTTTGGTAAAGTTCTTAAATTGGCGACAATTTCCGGAGTGATTTATGTTGCCGTAAAAATAGGAAATAAAGTAAAATCAATTTGTACTTTATCTAAAACATTGCCGACTTTTTTGAAAGAGAGAACCGGCGTAAAACCCAACATCTCTCTCAATTTTTTGCTTTTCTCGTTAAAAATAAGTTTAATGTTTGATGAAAACATTGATATGGATGTTGACGATTTGCATGAAGCTGTTTTGGAATATATAGATGATTTCCATCCCGAATTATCCTCTCTTGCCATTTCCGTCGATGTTGATACTGCTGAAAAATGCGAATCCGAAAATGTCGAAGAAGCTGCAAAAGATGATGTTGAAGGGTTTGAAGAAAATAAAGAAGACGAAAGTCCGGAAGATAAACAACAATAAATATTTAATGCCCCTTAACGGGGCTTTTTTTTTGAGGTAAACATGCTTAAATTTGATTTTAACAATTTGGATTTTTTAAAGAAGACCGTTAATTATTCTCAAACTGCCGATGCTCATCGTAAACTTCTTGATTACAGCGAAAACAGTACTTACGGATTTTTGGAATTGCCCGGCAAAGATATTTCAGACATAAAAAATTACGTTTCCGAAAATTGCAAAGAGTTTGATAATTTGGTTGTTATCGGAATCGGAGGCTCTGCTCTGGGCAGTTTAGCCGTAAAGTCCGCTTTGCAGCATAAAAGCGATCCGAGAAAGAAATTAATTATATTGGATAATGTTGATCCCGGTTTTATTCGTAAAAATATATGCGGACTTGATTTCAAAAGAACTTTGGTAAATGTTATAACTAAATCCGGCGCAACTGCCGAGACAATGAGCATTTTTTTGATTATTTTGGATATAATGAAGAAAAAACTGGGAGAAGATTTTAAAAATCACCTTGTCTTTACAACTGATCCTGAAAAGGGATTATTAAATAAAGTTGCAAATAAAATCGGGGTTAAATGTTTTGAAATTCCCGAGAATGTCGGAGGACGATTTTCCGTTTTAACGCCCGCAGGTCTTTTGCCGTCGGCTTTTCTTGGTTTGGATATCGAAAAAATGCTGAAAGGAGCGGACGACATGAAAAATATTTGTTTGACTTCCGATATTCAGGAGAGTCCCGCATATAATTTGGCTATATCTCACGTTAACGGCATGTTTGAAAATAAAAATATTGCCGTGATGTTCCCTTATTCAAATTCTCTTGTTTCTTTTGCAGATTGGTTCAAACAGCTTTGGGCAGAAAGTTTGGGTAAACGTTTTGATCTTGCAGGAAAAGTCGTAAACACGGGGCAAACACCGACTGTTGCATTAGGCGCAACGGATCAGCATTCTCAGGTTCAATTGTATGCCGAGGGACCGGATGATAAGATTTTTACTTTTCTGAAAGTCGAAAAATTTCATGCCGATTATAAAATAATTAAGTCCGATTTACTCCCGGAACTTGACTATTTAAGCAACCATAATTTATCGGACTTGTTAAATGCCGAATGTTTGGCAACCGAAAAAGCTTTGACAGACGTTAAAAGAGTTAATTGCGCTTTAATTTTTCCTGAACTTGACGAATATCACTTGGGTCAAGCTTTTATGTTGTTTGAAATAATGACAGTCTATGCCGGAATATTGCTGAACATAAATCCTTTGGATCAACCCGGAGTCGAAGCCGGTAAAATTGCAACTTTCTCGCTTATGGGAAGAAAAGGTTTTGAGAAAGAAGCCGAAGAAATGAAAGCTTATCTTAAAGCTAAAAGGAAGTAATTAATTATTGGAGATAATATCATGATTTCATTGGATGATCACAGTATAATATCTAAATCAGATAAAGAGGATATGTATCATAAAATCATACATACTCCCGAACAGCTTCATTTTGCTTATTTTGAAACCGACTTAATTAAACCCGAACCTTTTTTCAAGTATGATAAAAGCTTAATAAAGAGAGTTATTATTTGCGGTATGGGAGGATCAGCCGTTTCCGCCGATCTTGCCAAAGCCGCTTTTAATAAAAAAATTCCCGTGGAAGTCGTTAAAGATTACAGGTTGCCTTATTGCGATGAATCTGCTTTGGTTATTGCCATGAGTTATTCTGGGAATACGGAAGAAACTTTAACCTGTTTTAAAGAAGCTCTCGGTTGCGGAGGATATTTCGGAGCGGTTACTTCCGGAGGAAAGTTGGGAGAATTGATTAAAGATAAATTTATCAGCTACCCTTTACCGCCGAATTTACCGCCTCGCTCAGCAGTAGCTTACCTTTTTTGGGGACTTATAAAAATTATGGAAGCTTTTGAAGTTATCGAAAGTCAGGAAGAAGTTGCAAAACCTGTTCTTGCTCATTTGATCACCAAAGCCGGAGCAATTTGCATGGCGCAGGAAGAAAGGAGTAATCTCGCCAAAATGTTTGCTCGCCAAATTAACGGCAAAATTCCTATAATTTATTCTAATAATCCCGACCTTTATCCGGCTGCTTACAGAATGAAATGCCAAATTAACGAAAACAGTAAATATCCTGCCTTTTGTCATACGTTTTCCGAGATGAATCACAACGAGATTGAAGCTTGGGAATGCGGTAAATTCGATAATTTTATCCCTGTTTTCATAACAAGGATGTCTGATGACGGTCAATATTCGAAAAGACTTAAAGCTTTCAGGAGTTTGCTCGAAAAGAATAATACAGAGACATTAGATTTGTACACCGAAGGTAAATCAGTTATCGAAGAAAATTTTTCCGTAATTTATCTTGCAGATATGATCAGCTTTTATTTGGGGATTTTAAACGAACAAAATCCGACTTCGATAGAATATATTAATTTTTTGAAAAAACAATTGTAACAGGAGAATAAATGAATACCAAAAATTACTTTTTTACATCCGAATCGGTAACGGAAGGTCATCCCGACAAAATGGCTGACCAAATATCAGATTCTATTTTGGATGCAATTTACTCTAAAGACCCTTATGCTCGCGTAGCTTGCGAAACTTTTGTAACTACGGGGATGGCATTGGTCGGCGGAGAAATAACCACTTCATGCTATGTCGATATTCCCGGAATTATTCGCAATACTATCAAAGAAATAGGTTATACTAATGCAGATTACGGAATAGACTGCAAAACCTGCTCGGTTTTAACCACTATTGACAAACAATCACCCGACATCGCCATGGGAGTAAATAAAACAAAAGATCATGCTCAGGGAGCAGGCGATCAGGGAATGATGTTCGGATATGCCTGCCGGGAAACTGCGGAACTTATGCCGTTGCCGATTGCTCTTGCCCATAAATTGGCGGAAAGACTTGCTTTTGTCAGAAAAGGTTGCCTTGATCGTCCGGCAAAACTTTGCTATTTGAGACCTGACGGAAAAACTCAGGTAACAGTAGAATACGAAAACGGAAAACCTAAAAGAATTGACGCTATCGTTATTTCCACTCAACACGATCCTGACGTAACTCAGGAGCAAATTCACAAAGATATGATTGAAGAAGTAATAAAACCGATAATCGATGCTTCGCTTATGGATGAAAATACCAAAATATTTATAAATCCTACCGGAAGATTTGTTATCGGAGGACCTCATGCCGATACGGGATTGACCGGGCGTAAGATTATAGTTGATACTTACGGCGGAAAGGGAAGCCACGGCGGAGGTTGTTTCTCCGGCAAAGATCCGACAAAAGTTGACAGAAGCGCCGCTTATATGGCTCGCTATATTGCTAAAAATATCGTTGCTGCCGGATTCTGCGATGAATGCGAAGTTGAATTGGCTTATGCCATCGGCGTATCTGAACCGGTTTCAGTAATGGTGGAATCATTCGGTACCGCAAAAATTGACGAAGCCGAAATAGTCGAGAAAGTCAGAAAAGTTTTTGATCTTACCCCGGAAGGAATTATTTCAACTCTTAAATTGCGTCGTCCGATTTATCGCAAAACAGCCGCTTACGGTCATTTCGGACGTGAACTTGAAGAATTTACTTGGGAGAAAACAGACAAAGTTGAGGAATTGCGTAAAGTATAATCTTTTGCAAACTCGATATTTCTTAAAACCCCGGTTTAAAGCCGGGGTTTATTTGTATCCGGTTAATATTTATTATATAGGAAAGCATTATTATTTTATAAAAATTAACTTTCTTTATTGCGATTGAGTAGTTTGAAATATGATTAGTCGGCGACAAATTCTGATAGAAAGAGGAGAAAACAGGAAATTTTCGATATTATTGAGGATAAAAAAATCAATTTTCATACTCAAAAAAATTTTGCATTTTGTTGCAATATATTAATTATTTTACAATTTACCGCCTGTGAGGAAAATCTCTTCTCCCGTCATGTAGGTGTTTTTCGATGTCAAAAAATCTATTACCGATAAAATTTCATCAATATTCAGCAGGCGACCGGCTGGAATTTGAGCGAGTTCTTTTTTATAATATTCTTCTCTGAAAGTACGGTATTCTTCGGAAAAATGCTTGTTGTCAATCATGACGGGTCCGGGAGATACGGTATTTATAAGAATATTATTTCGAGATTCTTCCAAAGCTATTGTGCGAGTCAGATTGGCAACGGCGGCTTTGGAGGCTGCGTAAGCGGAACCGTTTTTTAATCCTATGCGGGAAACATTTGAACCGAATAAAATGATATTGCCGCCTTTGTCTCTCATTTTAGGCAGGATATTGCGCAATAAATAATAATTTCCCAATACGTTCACTTCTGTAATCCTTTTCCATAAATGAGAATCGGTTTCGGGGAGAGCTTGAAAATCAGAACTTCTGAGAGTTGCGCAATTAATGAATGTATCGATTGTCGTTTCGGAAAGTTCGCCGGAAAAAATTTTATTTACTGCTGTTTCATCGGAAATATCGGCGGAAATTATTTTAACGGAACCTCTTTTTTTTCTGATTTTTTCAAGTCTTTGAATTGCATCGTAACCCCACAAAATAAGGTTATCCGCTTTATCGAGAAAAAACTCTGCAATTCTTGAACCTATATTACTGTCGGCGCCGACAATTAATATATTGGACACGGCATTACCTCCGTTAAAATATTTGATTTTTTGCAATGCAATTAGCAGTCTTAAAATCAGCGTAAATTTAAATTTTGGACATAATTTTATTTTTTAATTCTTCCGCTCCCGGGAAATCAGGGGTAAATGTTAAAATCGAATTTACGCAATCAAGAGAATTTTGATAATCTCCGGCTTCAAAGTAAACTCCTGAAAGCACAAAACACATTTCAGTATTTTCGGGATGTCTTCTTTTGTAATTTTCCAGATAGGGAATTATTTTAATAAAATGTCCGGTTTGATAAACACATCCGAGTAAACCTTGAAGAGCATTTAAATTCTCGGGATCCATGCCTAAAATTTGCAGATACAATTCAGATGCTTCGGCATAAAAACCTTGATTTTGCTTGATTATTCCCAAGCCGTTCAGAAGCCCGACATTACTTTTATCCTGCTTTCTTCCCTGTTCAAAAATATGATGAGCTTTATTCAAATCGTTATTAATAAGATAAGCGGAACCCAGATTTATATAAGCTTCAATTTTTTCCGGAGTAAGTTCTATCGCTTCTTCAAGCAGGGGGAAAGACTCGGAGCTTCGTTGATTTTTTATCAGAAGTCTGCCTTTTTGAATGAGAATATCAGACAATAAGTTTTTATCTAAGATTTTTAACGTATCGATTCGGGATATTTTTTCCAGGGCTTCGTCAGGCAAATCCTGTTTTTCCGCAGAACGTGATGCCAGCAATTCGGCTTCCGGTGATTCTGTAATCATATCGGCATATACGTCAACCATTTCATAATTATCGTTTTCGTAATAAAATCTTATTAATTTCAGTATATTCTCTGTATTGAAAGGCTCTTCTTCCACGGCTTGTTTCAATGAGTTTTCGTCATTTTCCGAGGTTCTGTTGAAATTTTTCAAATACCACGGATTTTGATCTTCTTCCGAATCAGGGTTAACGGGATTAAAAAGACTTGCGACAGTGAGACTTTTATTGTTTTTCTTTTCCTTATCGGTATTTTTTTCATCTTTCCAACCTCCGATAAGGCAATCATAATCGGGAGTATTGTTTTTAAGCGGATAAACGTAAGCATCTTTTGCAATAACGGCTTTCATGCCGGCTTTATTTATTGATTTGAAGATATCATGCCAAACCGGATTTTCTTCTTTTTCTTCCGATTTGAGATTAAGGATAACCTCGCTTTTTATCGAGAAAATTCTTCTTCTGAGGAAATCGGTTTCTTCTTCTTCTCCGCACATTCCGTAAGTTATTTGTATGGATTTGGAAAGATCTGTCATTTCTGAATTGAACTTTACGTGAAAACTTATATTGTCTTGGTAAAGACGAGATTTATCGCAGGTTAAAGGAAAGCAGAGAACATTATTGCCGTTAAGATGATTATTCATCCAAATCGGATAAAACGGGGTGAGGTTTACTGCTTCTCCTATATAATGAATGTTTTTGCCTTTTTCTGCTGATTTTTTAAGATTATCGGCAAAATTTCCGTTTTTACTTTCGATAATTTTGAATTTTGACGAAAAACGTTTTTTTAATTCTTTTTTAATTGCATCGTTTTCAAAATCCAATAAAACAATATCCTGTGTTTTGGCTTCTTTATAAATTTTCAAAGCTTTATTTACGATTTTTTGGGCAGAAGAACCGTCTCTTACGCCGATAAATTTACGTCCGATTTCCTTGGCTGCATCGCTGACGGGATTTAGAAAAGCATTAAATAGAAGTTCCGGCAGTTTTGCAAAATCATTAAAGGTTTTGCCTATGTTTCTGTAAACGTATTCTATGGAATCAGGATCATAATTTTGATATAGTTTTTGATCCGGACTGTCGAAAAGCAGGACCGGTTTTTCCAAAGACGCAAATTCGTAAATTACGGAAGAAACGTCAGAAATCATAAGATCGGCGGCAATAAAGCAATCGGTAAGGGCACCGTTTTCCGTATAAGCGATATTTTTTGATTTATCGGCAATCTTTTTATACTTTTCCCGCCATTCTTCGGGAGCAGCTCCGTGCAGTTTTATGATAACGTTAAGGTAAGACGGAATATACTTTTCGATGTCTGATCCCAGATAAGGAATAAGAGAGAGTTCATTGTTGAAAGTAGGTGCTATCAATATGGTTTTATTTGCTGGATTAAGCTGTAATTCTTTTAAAATGTCATTTCTGTTTTTGGGAGACGAAAACATGTCATCCAATTTAGGCATACCCGTAACTTCAATGGGAATTTTTACGTTTTTCGATAAAAATTCTTTGTGAATTTCTCCGGGAACACAAATAAGGTCAGCGCAATTTTCTCGAAGACTTATTTTCTTTTCAGAAAAAAACCAGCCTTTGGAAATAGTTCCGTGTCCTATGTTTACTATTTTACCGAGTCCTTCGAGAAAATGATAACTGAAGTCGGCGGTAAAAGTAATATCAGGTTTGAAATCCGCAGGATTTGACCAAACTTTTAAATTATAAGGACAATGAAAATCCAAGATTTCTCTTCTGAATCCTCTTCCCGGGATTCCCGGAGATGATTTTGTGTAGATAAAACCGGTTACTCCTATTTCTCCCAATTTATTTTCATGTATGTATCTTATAACATTTTTCAGGACGGGAATGTGCATTTCTCTTTCAAAAAAGAACAGGAATTTCATTTATCCTCCCCGGGATTTTATTGATTTTGGATTCGTTTTAAGTAATATTCAAACGTATCAGACGAGACATTATCTTTTATTTTATTCAATAAAGAAACCGCTTTTTCCCGATTTCCGCTGTCTTTGCCGAAGTTTTCTATTGCCCAAGGCAGTTTTTCTCCCTCCGGATTTATTTTAACGGCGTTTGAGAGCAGAATTTCGGCTTCGTTGAATTTTTCTGATTCCATCATGTAAAGAAAAGCCTGCATATTCAATTCATAGTTCGCCGGATATTTTTTCAGGGCTTCGGTGATAATTCGGTAAGCTTTATCAAAATTTTTACCTTCTTGATATAATTGAATTATCATGAGGTAATCTCTCATTCTCAATTCTCTGAAACGGGCTGCTTTGTACAGATTCTCAGCCGCAATTTCGTATTTGCCTTGCTGAAGATACTTGTACGCCATTCTTTGGAATGAAGCTCCGTAATTTACCAAAAGACGTTTCATAGCTTCGTCTTTGTAAATCTCATCATCGTCAATGCCTCTGTAAGAATAAATTTCTTCGGCGTTTTTCTTGGTTCGTTCCATGTTTACCATGTCTTTCCCCTTTTCCGGAACAAGTCGAGCAACCATTCCTTCATTAATAAGATGATCTTCAAAGCCGACTTTGTCTGCAACGGTAACCGCAAAATAAATAGGACGCAAACCGTAATTTTCTTTAATTATCTGAATAACCAGAAAATCCTTTATCCACAATAATTTATCTTTGGGCAAGGTTATGGTAAACTCCGGTAAACCGCCTCTTGCCGGAATTTTAATTTTTGTTTCCTTTGGAAGTTGAGCCGGATAAATTCTGTCAATTTGCTTGTCGGGTATCCCCAATAAAATACCCTCTCTGTCTCGCATTTGGCGAATATACCATGGAGTGTTTAACAGGCTCAGATTTGCGACTGAAACATCTTTTCTGATGCCTTTGCATTGTTTATTTTTAAATTCCATCGCCTTTTTTATTGCTTCAAGCGATTCGCTGTCAGGCTGAACATTCGTTTGCGGATAGACGTGTTCTTTCGCATGAGGATCTGCCACCGCTTGAGCATACCAGACCGGGAAAGTATCATTATCTCCGTTGGTAAAAACAATAGCGTTTTCTTCCAATCCGTTAAGAATATTTATTCCGTAATCAAGAGCGATAAATTCTTTGTGCCTGTCATGAATTTTATATTCGGAAATTAAATTTACGGCAGGAACAGAAAGCATGAGAACAGACATTAAAATCACTGCCGGTTTACCGAATTTCTTAACGGCGCTTATTAATCCCAAAGCTCCGAATCCCATATAAACAGCCCACATATTGTAAGCAGTGGTAAAGAAATAATCGCGATCTCTCACTTCCGCATCGGAAAGATTCATGACGAAAACCATGGCAATTGAAACCATAAAAAAAATCGAGAAAAAATAAGCAAAAGAATGTTTGTTCTTTTTAAATTGATAAAAAGCTCCGCCTAATCCGAGTCCGCCGACCAGCATTGCAAATAATGATTTCAACAAAAAGGAATAAGATCCGAAAACGGTTTGAATCCATTCAAAAGAGAAGAATTGTTTGCTGAAATATCGCAAGAGATGAAAATCAAGCTGATACCAAAAGCTTGCTCTTCTCACCGTAAAACTTGTTGTTCCGTATTGCCTTCTCAAGACATAATCCATGAAAAGGTCCAAAGTATGAGGATATCCTTCGTTTATGAAAGGTCTGAAATAAGAGCGAAAGAATAAAAAGAAATGGGGAGACAAGCCTATTAAAAGGAAAACGAAAGACCATATCCAAGCAGGTTTTTCTATTTTGTCTTTCAAATTGAAGTACATTAAGGCAAAAGACAAAACTGCAAACGCAACTTTCGGAAAACCCGGGAATTTTATAGCTGTACCTATCGGATTGGCAATAAGATAAGCCATCAGAAGGATAAATAAATAGAGAGCGGCTTTAAGCCAAAATTTACTTGTCCCGATATGATCTTTTATCAGAGGATAAATAATGATAAAAAGAATAGCGGGAGCTATTTGCAAGCTTGTTTGGTGAATACAAAATCCGAGGAAAAAGATGTAAACGATCAAAACAAAAATATTTTGGTCTGAAAAGTCTTTCGATTTTTCCAGCCAAACAAAAGTCAGCCAAATAATTAAATTAATCGTAAAAGCCAATCCGGAATAAACTTCCGCTTCAATGGCGTTATTCCAAAAGGTAAAAGAAAAAGCCGTCAGCAATGCTCCCGTAACTCCGCTTATAATAATCGGCAATTTGTCTTTTTCAAACATGCTTGCCAATTTTACCGTGAACAGATAGGTAAACATCACTGCAAAAGCCGAAAATAACCCGGACAAAAAATTTATCAAAACAGCGTGAGGAATATTCAGTCCGAGAAGGCAAATAAAACGCCCCAGCAAAATATAAAAAGGATTTCCGGGAGGATGAGGCACGCCCAAAATACTGCTGCATGTTATATATTCTCCTGCATCCCATAAGGATAAAGATCTTGCTTGAGTAAGCCAATAAACGCCTAAAGTAAAAGCAAAAACAAGAAATGCCATAACAGAATTTAACTTTTTGTCGATAACTGGTTGCGGTTTCAAATACATTTTTTTCTCCGAATATTTTAATTTTGCGTTGATTTATTATCAAAGTTTATTTTTAACACGGTTAATCTGTCTTTTTTTATAATTTAACGTTATTTGATTTCGATATTGCATGATAATTTTAAACTGATTTTCCAAAATGCTCGAAATTTTTAAAAAAGATATTGAGTGAAAAAAAATTATGCTTCTAAACGTCAAGCATTATCATCGGTTAAGATCAAAATATTTGCCCTGAAGATTTGATGCCGTAAAGTTACCGCAATATTTTGCTTGCCGGTTAAGCAATATTTAAAATTTTCCTTTTAAACTCTTGATTAATAAATAAAAACGGGAATATTCCATGAATAAAATGATAAGAAATATTCGTTTGTTAAACATTATTTACGCCTTAAAATGGTTTGTCTTGATGTTGCCGGTTACGGTCTTGTATTTTAAACAGCATAATTTAAGCGGCAGAGAAATATTCACTCTTACGTCTTGTTATTCATTGTCTATAGTTCTTTTTGAAGTTCCTTCCGGATACATTGCCGATCTTAAAGGACGAAAAAAATCTATAATTGCGGGACTGGCTTTGTCGGTTATCGGTAATTTATTTTTCCTTTTGCCGGGATTTTATTTTTTTGCGGTTGCCGAAATACTTTTGGGTATCGGAGCAAGTTTTATTTCCGGTTGCGACTCAGCTTTATTTTACGATTCCCTTAAAAATTTGAAGAAAGAAAATAAATTTAAAAAATTAATCGGAAGATACAGGGCATACGGTAATTTTTCGGAAGCGGGAGCCGGATTAATCGGAGGTTTTTTGGCATCTTACGCCCTGGTTTTTACGGTTTACGGACGTTTAACCGTTTTGCTTGCCGGTTTAATTATCTCGTTTTTTATTACGGAACCGGAACGTGAAATTATTCAAACTCATAAAGGTCGCATTATTACTCTTTTAAAAGTCGTGAAATACTCTTTTGCAGATAATAAAACCGTTAAATGGCTGATTTTTTTCAGTTCGGTATTGGGCGCGGCAACTCTTAATATTGCCTGGTTCAGCCAGTTTTTTTTCAAAGAAATAAATTTATCCCCGATTTATTTCGGCGTTGTTTGGGCAATTATTCAAGTTGCATCCGGCTTGTATGCCGGCTTCGGACATCGTTACACTGATTTGCTGGGAAAACATAAAGCCATGGCTTCGCTCATGCTGTTTATTTTTGCCGGCTATATCGGTCTTGCTTTTTCCGGCAATATTTTTATCGGAATTGCCTTTATTCTGATTTGTTTTGCGGTGCGAGGAATAAATTTGCCTGTTTTGGGATTTTATCTTCATAAAGAAGTTGATTCGGATAAGCGAGCAACCGTTATTTCCGTGAAAAGTCTCAGTGTTCGTTTGTTTTACAGTTCACTGGCTCCGTTTTTCGGTTATATAATCGATAATCGGGGGTTGAGATTAAGTCTCATTGTCGCAGGAAGCGTTTACGCTGTTTTCGGAACCATAGCTTTTTTGGCTCTCGTAAAAGTTATGAAATGGAAAAGAATTTAGTCCTGATTGAATTATATATTTTATGCTTCACAAATATTTTATGACTTAACTTATATTTTGTTAATTAGTTATGAAATTATACCGTCTTCTTTTGTGTATCTTCGTTTTTAAATGATTTTTCTGAACAGTCTTATTTAATATTCTTTTTGACAAAAACAAATACGGGACGAGATTGACTCGAATTAAAAATTACGTTTTTTTGGAATATATTATGCTTAATAAAAGCAAAATTAAAATTTTTCAGGGAGGATAAAATGAAAAAAAGCGGTTTTATTGTTGCTTTGCTTATTGCGACATGCTTATTGTCGGCGATAGATTCCGTGTATCATAATTATGAGGAAATAAAAGCCGAACTTGACATGTTGGCTTCTCAAAATCCCGAATTTATGATGATTGACTCCATAGGAGTTACCCATACGGATTCATTACCGATCTGGGCAATGAAAGTTTCGCATAATGTACAGGTTGACGAAGATTTGCCGGCATTGCTTTTTGTCGGTCAATGTCATGCGGAAGAGATTCAGGGCGTTGAAGTTGTAATGAAACAGCTTGAATTGATTGCTCAGTATCCGACTTATTACGAGAACTGGCTTAACGAGTTGGAGCTTTGGTTTATTCCCACTATTAATCCTGAAGGATTGCAAGTTGTTTTGGATGAATGGGACGTTACTTACAGAAAGACCAAAACCGACGTTGACAATAACGGAATTTTTGATTACAATCCCGAAGGCTGGGGAAACGATTTGGACGGTGTTGATCCCAACAGAAATTACGCTTTTAACTGGATTCACGGCGATAATCTTTGGGCACAGTCTGGTGAAGAATGGTATGATTATTATCGGGGACCTTATCCTTTTTCGGAAGGCGGAACCGATGCCGTAAGAAATTTGGCAAAAAAACAATACTTTATTTACAGCATAAACTTTCATTCATCCAGATCCGGTAATTTTTCATCGAAAGTTTTTTATCCTTGGAGATTTAAAAATGAAGTTTCTCGGCAAAACCCTGACTTTGAATATTGCCGGTATATAGGCGAAAGCGTAGCTTCTCAAATCGGGATAACCGGAGATCCCGGAACTTATGAACCGGGACCGTCTCAAGGACGCAACGGAACTTCCACTCCTTGGTTTTATCAGGCGCATAAAACTGTTCAGCTTACTATAGAAATGTCAGGCATTCAACCTGATTCAACAGAATTGCAACTTACCGTTAACGAAAATTTAAAAGGTATAAATTGGTTGGTGGAACAGGCTCGCAACGGTTATCAACCGCCTTGCCCTCTTCTTACCGGACACATTACCGATGCCGTAACCGGAGAACCTCTCGTTGCTCAATTTTATATTGAAGAATTGGAAAAAAATTATTTTGACCCGACTTATTCGGATGAACTTTACGGAAGATTTTGGAGACCTGTCGGAAACGGGACTTATACCCTGGTTGTCAAAAAAGACGATTATCTTACTTACGAGCAGCAAGTTGTCGTAAATAATTCTCTTTGGACGAATGTTGAAGTGCAGTTGCAACCGCTTCCCCCTGCCGTATATTCCGGAACTCTTTCTTCCGACGATGTCGCTTTGAACGGAACCATGATAATTTACGATGTTGATCCGGATACGGTTTTTATCCAAAACGGACAATTTGAGGTTTCTGTAACTCCAGGCAACAATAAAGTCGAAATATATGCGGAAGGTTATTTCCCGATTGTAAGTAATATCAACTTCTTATCGGGAGAGCATAATATTGAGTTTGAAATGTCGGAAGCAACGGTTTATTTTTCCGATGATTTCAACAATCTTGACAATTGGACGACTGACGGACCTTGGGAGATTGTTGAAGGAGATAAATGGGCTGAATCTGCTTTGGGCGAAGAGCCTTGGGACGGAGCGGCTTTAACTGATTATTGGGGAGAAAATGATCCGCAAAGCTTTTATGCTCCCAATTGTGATGTTTCGATTGTTTCTGCAGAATCTTTTCATCTAGGAAATGTCGAGCGGCGCATGTTGCATTTTATGGAAAATATCTATGTCGAACCTTATTTCGATTATGTAACAATTTCTTTGAGTTCGGATTTGGAGACATGGACTGAAGTTTATTCAAATTCTGAAATAAGACCTTATTGGAAAAGAAAATACGTTCCTTTAAACGATTTTCCGGAAGGAGATTATTACGTAAGATTGCGTTTGCAGGCGGATTCTCCCAATGACCAGCTTGTTGATCCCGGCTGGATTGCGGATGATTTCAGAATAGTAGGCGGAGATTTTTCCGTTACCGTTTCCAACGAAGATACTGACGTTCAGCCTTTTGCCGATGCTCTTTTAAATAATTATCCTAATCCGTTTAATCCTGAAACAAACTTGCGATTCAGTCTGTCTCCGAAAACGGAATCGGCATATATTAAAGTATATAATGTCCGAGGAGAATTAACGGATAAAATTGAATTCACTCCGAAGGACATCAAAAATGGAAAAGTCAAATGGAATGCCGAAAAATTTGCATCCGGCATATATTTTTATCAACTTTCCGCCGACCGTAAGGTTATCGGAACAAATAAAATGATTTTATTGAAATAATTATGGAGGATAAATGAAAAAATTGCTTACCTTAACCGTTGTTTTGTTTGCCGTTATGCTCGGCGCAAACAATTCCGACTTTATTGAAACTTTCGGAGATAAAACAAATATTTCTATGGAAAGAACTTACTCCGAAAATTCGGATATTGCCGAGTATAAAGTTTTGGCAATTCCGGCGGAAGATATTGAAATTGAAATAAATAAAATGACCGTTTCTTATTACGATGATATGGGAAAAGTCGTAAAAACAATTGATGAAAGAGACAATTCCAGAGTTACGGTTTCTGATAAATTTACTTTCAGAGAGATGAGAGGATTTTCGGTAAAAATAGATAATATCGTCCGAGAAGATGATCTTAATTCCGTAATTACTTCACTTGATTTTTCGGTAAATCCCGTCGGAACATTTGAATATCCGACCGAAATTGCCGAATCTTTTGTTCCTGCTTATGCCTCGATGGTTGATAATTGGGATTCCTGTTATTTGAGAAATTTGCCTTATGCTCAACCGTCCTTATTGATCATGGGAAATAATTTGGCATTCTCAAATGCTTATTTTCCTGAATTTGTTAAATGGAAAAGACAACTCGGATTTGATGTGGTTACTTTACCGAAAGAACAGCTCGGGTCAAGCGCCGAGGAAATTAAAGAATCTCTTGAAGGTTATTGCAATGCCAACGGCTTTCCCGAATATATGCTGATTATCGGGGATGTAAACGATGCTTACGAATTTCCGTCATTTTATCATTCCGCCGAAAACGATGTTTCCGATTTGGGTTACACTTTATTGGCGGGAGACGACTATTTGCCGGAATCGATTATCGGACGTTTTTCGATTGACTCTTCCTCTGAGTTGATGACGGTTATTGCCAAAACCTTATTTTTTGAAAAATATCCGGAAATGTCGGATACGGATTGGATGACCAAAGCATTGGTTATTGCCGGAAATCATGCCGACGAACCGCCTATTCCCGTTACGCCTGTATTGATGTCTCGTTGGATTTATCATGAATTGATTGATGCCGGTTATACCGATGTAGATACTGTTTTTTATCCCGGAACTTATCCCGGAACTAACGAAATTGTCGGTTATATGAATGAAGGTCGTCAATTTATCAGTTACAGAGGTTGGGGAGCAGCTGACGGATGGCATTTCCCGGAATTTCACAAGGAAGACATTGATTATACCAATACCGGCGCAAAAATGCCCGTCGTAACTTCTATTGTTTGCAATACGGGAGATTTTGCCAATCCCTACCATGATCCATGTTTCGGCGAAGCTTGGATGTCAAAAGGTTCTCCTTCTTCTCCCGCCGGTTGCGTTGCTTTTGTCGGACCGTCAGATTTGCATACCAGTACGGAAAAAAACAATGCAATCTCATCCGGAATTTATTGGAGTATTTTACATGAAGGAAACCGATCTTTCGGATCTGCTGTTTTGAGAGGAAAAACCGAACTTTACAATAATTACCCCAATGACCGGGAGACAAACGGTCAGGTTGAGTTTTATTACAGAGTTTACAACATCCTTTGCGATCCTACTTTGAATATGTGGGTTAAAATTCCGAATACTGCGGACGTAAATCTTCCGAACACAATATCTCAGGGAACCAATTATTTGCAGTTTAACGTTCCGGCTTCTTTGGAGGGAGCAACTATTACTTCTTCTCTGAATAACATCAGTTTTGAAAGAAATATTGTCAGAGACGGAATTGCTTTCATTGATACAGATACATCCGAGCCGGGTGAATTAGTCATTACTTTATCTAAGAAAAATACGGTTCCGATCGAGAAAAAAATTACCGTAACCGCAGCTGAAGCAATCGGCGTTACGGATTATTACTTTAACAATTTATATGCCGCTTCGACGGCAACGATTGACGTAACCGTTAAAAATTACGGATCATCTGCGCAAACCGGCGTTACGGCAATACTTTCCTGCGACAACCCTGCCGTAAGCATTCTCGACGAACAGATTGTTTTCGGAGACATCGCCTCTGGATATACTTCAAATGTCGGCATTCAGGCAGTTATTTCTCCCGATTTTGACAACTATGACGCAGTTGAATTTGTTTTGGAATTTTCCACGGGGGAAACCGCAAAACTTTATTCAACCCTAGAACACGCTGATTTAAACGTAACTGATATGGGTGATATTGCTCCGGGTTTCAACGGTTCGGTAAGCGTTGATTTCGTTAATGGCGGACAAAATTTGGCATCGGCAACCGTAACGGTTACTCCTTTATGCGATGCCGTAACGGTTACGCAGGCAAACTTTGATTTGCCGGCAATGACGCAAGGTCAAACCGCTTCGGGAAGTTTTGAAGTAAGCGTTGAACAAGATGTTTTCAACGGCAGACAGGCTGCCTTCCAATTTGATCTTGTTCATGCCGACGGGCGCAATTCTCGAACTTATTACACAACCGTTATCGGTAATGTTGAGACAACCGATCCTACCGGAAAAGACAAACAAGGTTATTATGCTTACGATAATTTTGACACGGATTACCCGGCTTCTCCGGTTTACGAATGGATAGAATGCGATCCGGAATACGGAGGAAGCGGTACAGTTCTTATAGGTGAAGATGACGAAAGCTGGACAATCGATTTGCCGTTTGAATTTAAATATTACGGTATAGATTATAATCAAATAACAATTTGTACCAACGGCTGGATTTCCATGGGCGAGACCTGGATGACAAACTTCCGTAATTGGAATATTCCGGCAGCTTTGGGACCTAAAGCTCAAATTGCCGCTTATTGGGATGACTTGAAAGGATTGGTGCAAGGCGACAATTTGACTCAAATGAGAATCAGCTATTGGTTTGATTCCGCCAATAATCGCTTTGTCGTTCAGTGGAGAGATACTTATAATCAGCACAACAATACTTCGGTTGAAAGATTCCAGGTTGTGTTATCTCCCAAAACCGATATGAACGGCGACATCACGATTAATTTTGCGGAAGTTGACGATCCGGACGATAACGGCAACTATTGTACCGTAGGTATTGAAAATTATGCTCAGACAGACGGAATATGTTATGTTTACGCTAATCACTACGCTCCGGGAGCAACTCCTTTGCAAAACGAATTGGCAATCAAATTTACCATGGATGCTCCGGATAATTATACCGGAATCGATGAAAACAATCCCGGTTACGAAAAATTTGTTTTAAATCAAAATATTCCCAATCCGTTTAATCCTGAAACTGAAATTAATTTTGTTTTAAATGAAGATTCAAATGTTTCTTTGGATATTTACAACGTGAAAGGGCAAAAGGTTAAAACTTTGGTTTCCGGGAAATTAACTAAAGGCAACCATGATATTGTTTGGTCGGGTAAAGACGATAACGGAACAGACGTGAGTTCGGGAATTTATTTCTATCGGCTTACTTCCGGAAAACTTGTCCGATCTAAAAAAATGATTCTTCTTAAATAATCAATTTATTGAAAGAAAGGCAGTTAATTTACGGTTGACTGCCTTTTTTGCTTTTAATCTTAACGAATAAATTTACAGTATTATAAAAAGGAGTTCCGAATTGAATAAAAGAAATATTTTTACCGTTATCTGCGCGATGTTTGTTGTTTTTTCTTTTGCCGTTAATTATGAAGTTATATACGAACAATACGGAAATGATAAAAAAGAAGAACAAAGAAGTTATCTTTTTGAAAACAAGATCGGAGGCATTAAGTCAGAGGGTTCGGAAGCTGTTTTTATAGATTATAACGAGAATAAAATTATCAAAATATTGGAATCAGACGGTAAATTTTATAAAAAATCTTCCGAGTTCTCGAGTTTCGGGGAACCCGAATTATCTGACGAAAAGGAAACGATTTTGGGCTTTGAATGCCGGAAAGCCGTCTATAATTTATTTTCCAATAAGCTGGAAGTTTGGTACACAACCGAAACGGAAGCGAAAGGATCGCCGATATTTACCGGATTTCCCCCTAACAGTCTTGTTTTAAAACTGATTTACAACGGCGGTTTCACTCTTCAAGCCGTTGAAATAAAAGAATACGAAAGTCCGGAATTGAATTTTACCGGGGGAAAAGCAAAAGAACTCGCTGATGCCGAATACGAGAAAAAACTTATTGATTCTCGTTTTCTGCGACTTAATATTTTTGATAAAGAACAGATTAATTTCGGAGATGAAATTGAAGTTCGCAATGATGAGATAACCGATCTGACCTATCGTTTTTCCAAAGGAACGGTTGTGATGAAAAAGATAAATCTTCCCGAAAAATATAAAGGCGGCAACGTTTTTATCAAACTTACGACTTGGTCAAACGGAGATGCTTACGACAGAACGGGATCGGTATTTACCGTATCGGGAAGAAACGGGAAAAATATTTTGGATGCTTTCCGCAGAGGAACGGAAGAGTTGCCCGTTTACCGAGATGTTGACGATAAAGAATATCAGGGAATCTCATTTACGGGAGATTATTTGCCGCCGATTGAATTGATGAGATTTTTCACGACTTTCGGAGTCGGACATTTCAACGATAAAGTAAATATTGCCGGTTACGCCTGGAGCGATTCCGTAATTTTTAAACAGGAAATAACCGATTTGATCGATTGGGAAAAAGATATGCAGATCGGAGTTTTTATCGGCAATTACGATAAAGGCGGTCATAAAATCAGTCTGGAAATGGATTTTTATCCGCCTTATCCCGGAAGTGAAGCAGCAAAGAATTTTGTCTTTCCGCTGTTCAATACGGTAAATGTTTTGGAAATGTCGGGTCAGAATTACGGACGACTTTTTAAAAAAGATAAATTGACAGTTGATTTTGAATTACCGGAAAATATCGAAAATACACAATTGAGATTTATTTCCACCGGACACGGAGGATGGGGAACCGGCGACGAGTTTGTCAAAAGAATAAATCGCATCATAATTGACGGGAAAGAAATTTTCAAAATAATTCCGTGGCGCGAAGATTGCGGAACTTACCGATTAAACAATCCCGCTTCCGGCAATTTCCCAAGCGGACTTTCTTCCAGCGATTTAAGTCGTTCCAATTGGTGTCCGGGAACGATTACTTCTCCTTATTACATTCCCTTGGAAGGTTTAACGCCTGGGAAACATACTCTTGAAGTCGATATTGATCAGGGAGAAGATACGGAGTCCGGATTCAGTTTCTGGAATGTGTCAGGTGTTTTAATCGGAACCGAAAAATAACGGATTTTTTATAGGCGGACGAGACATATAATGACGGATAAAATTAATCACAAAGAACGATTGAGAAAAGCTTACGAGATGTCGGGGCTGGAAGGTTTTCATGATTACGAAGTTTTGGAGTTGGTTCTTTCTTATTGCATTATCAGAAAAGACACAAAGAAGATTGCCAAAGCTCTTCTAAAGAAGTTCGGCAGTTTTTCCGAAATAGTTGCGGCTCCTTTGGAGATGATTACGCAAACGGAAGGCGTGGGAATTCGGACAGCCGTTTATCTGAAATTGTTGAAAGACGCAAACACTTATTTTATGAGAGAAGAGCTTATCGGAAGCGTAAATTTATCTTCTTCGGAAGCGGTATTCAAATTTCTGTATAATTATTACAAGTGCATGAAGCATGAGGAATTTAAAGTTATTTATCTGAACTCTCAAAATATTGTAATTTACGAAAAAACGATGTTTAAAGGCACCTTGAACGAAGCTCATGTTTACGTCCGTGAAATAGTCGAAAAGGCTCTTCTGTTGAAAGCTGTTGCCGTTATTTTGGTTCATAATCATCCGTCCGGCAATATCAATCCTTCAAATCAGGATATTATTGTAACGAATAAAATAAAGAAAGCGTTGAATTTAATTGATGTAAGAACTCTTGACCACCTTATTATCGGCGATAATTCTTATTGCAGTTTTGCCGATAAGGGAATTATTTAACTTGATTCACGGTATATTTTTTTTATTAAGTAAAAGTATTCAGCAATAAAAAAGGAGAGCAGATGATAGAATTAAAGGATTTATCCAAAACCTTCCGCAATAAGAACGGCGAAGAATTTCATGCCGTCGATAATTTGTCGTTTACGGTTCATCCGGGGGAGATCGTAACCTTATTGGGAGTAAACGGAGCCGGTAAAACGACAACCATGCGGATGCTTTCCACCGTTTTGAAACCGACTTCCGGAACTGCCTTAATCAACGGTTGCGACATTATAAAATCATCGGGGAATGCCAGAGGAAAACTCGGATTTTTATCGGGCGATACGGGACTTTACGCTCGCCTTACCGCACGGGAAATTATTACTTATTTCGGTAAACTTTATGACACGGAAGATGATTTAATTGTCGAACGAATTAAATCTTTGTCCGATTTTTTGGATATGAATGATTTTTTGGATAAAAAAATGGATTTCCTTTCTACCGGCATGAAACAAAAAGTATCGATAGCAAGATCCATTATTCATGATCCTCCCGTTATGATTTTCGACGAACCGACTTCCGGTCTGGATATTCTGACGGCGCGCAACATTGTTTCTTTTATAAATAAGTGTAAAGAAGACGGAAAAACCGTATTGTTCTCCACTCACATAATGCGTGAAGCCGAACGTATTGCGGACAGGATTATTATGATCCATAAAGGCAAAAAAATTGCCGAAGGTTCTTTGCCCGAGCTTCGGGAAACAACGGGATCGCGCGATTTGGATGATATTTTTATCTTTTTTGTCAATCAAATGAAAGAATCGGGAGAAGAAGATGAAGCTTAACAAAATTTTTACTGTTTACAAAAAAGAAATGCTTGATATGATGCGCGATACGAGGACAATTATTACGTCTATTGTGTTGCCGATAATTCTTTATCCTATTTTGATGATCGGTTTCAGTTCGATAATGAGTCGTCAGGAAATAAAGATAGAAAAAGAAGGGGCGATTATTTACGTTGCGGATAAAACTTCCGATAAGTCGGCGGATATTATTCGTCGAGGATTGAAAGAAATAGATAATTTCGATATTTATCAAGAAACCGAAAATTATGAGCAATTGTTGAAAGAAGATGTTTTGCAAGCTGTAATTTTGGTTGAAGATTCTGTCTCGGCAAGCGGTTATCCTGTTTTTAAGATAAAAATAAAATATGACGGGGCAAGCGATAAAGCAAGCATGGCATTCAATAAAATCAAGTACAAATTGTCGGATATAAAATTGGATATTATAAGAAAAAGATTGGGCGATTTGCAAATTTCTGATGATATTTTGGAGACGGTAAAAGTTTCCGGGGTTAATATTGCGGACAGCAAGAAAATGCTGGGTTTTGCGATAGGTAAAATTTTGCCTTATTTTCTTTTGATGCTGACGGTAAGCAGCGGTTTGGTTATCGCCTCCGATTTAATTGCCGGCGAGAAAGAAAGAGGAACTTTGGAAACTCTTTTGGTCTCGGCTGCCGACAGACTGGAAATTATTTTCGGAAAGTACTTTACGGTCATAACCTTTATTGTGATTACGGTTATTCTTAATCTTTTCAGCATGTTTTTCTCTTTTAAACAGGTAATCGGGCAAAGCGGAGTGGATACAAGTCAAGCCGCCATACCTTTCGGGAGTTTCGGATTGATTTTTTTGGCAATGATTCCGCTTATCGGTTTGATTTCTGCTTTGCTTATTTCTATTTCCGCTTACAGCAGAACCATGAAGGAGACAAATACTTACGCTACTCCTTTATTGATCGGAACAATGATGCTGTCTCTTATTTCCTCTTTGCCCGGGATTGAAACAAATATCGGGCTTTCTTTGATTCCGATAGTTAATATCTCATTGCTTTTTAAAGATATTCTTACCGGACAATTTAATCTCTTATATTATTTGATAACAATCGGTTCTACCTTGATTCTGGCTTCGTTGGCAATAGCTTTTTCGGTAAAACTTTTTTATTCGGAAGAGGTTTTATTCAGGTCTGCGGAAGAAAAATCCCTGAAAATCAGAGGTAAAAACAATAAAAATATCTATTCCGAGCATATAGGATTGATAGTGTATGTCATAATTTTGTCCGGTATGTATTATTTGGCTTCGGCATGGCAACTTCATGATATTTCTAAAGGTTTGATAAAAACTCAGGTTTTGATTGTTGTTTTGCCTGTATTGCTTTTGCACATGATTGCCAAAGTAAAATATACGAAAACTTTCAGAATGAATAAAGCCAAACCCGTAAATTTTATTTTAGTTTTGCTTATTTCTGTTCCGGCTTCATTTGCCGTTATGGGAATTTCGGAGTTGACGAATATCTTTTTCCCTTTTCCCGAAAGTTATGCCGAAATGTTTAAAAATCTTCTCAATTTGCAAAATATGTCTCTTTGGGAAACTCTTTTTTTGATTGCCGTTTTACCCGGAATTTGCGAAGAATTTCTTTTCAGGGGTTATTTCCTGAATGTTTTCCGAAAGCGAGGATTTTGGGGATCAATTGTAATCTCGGCTTTACTTTTCGGTATTTTGCATCTGGATATTTATCGTATGATTCCCGTAACTTTATTAGGTGTTTGGATGGGATACGTTACCTTGAAAACCAAAAGCATTTTTCCGGCTATGACGGCGCATTTCGCCAATAACGCTTTAGCTGTGTTGCTTTCTTTAAGTTTTGAGAAAATCCCGGAATTGACGATTATTTGGGATAAAGTTTTTTTTAAGTGGTCTGTTATCTTTGGAGCAATCCCCGTATTTTGGTTGTTGCTCAGGATTTTTAATAAGGTTAACAGGGAAGAAAATATTTTCTGAACCTCAACAAAACGGAGTGTCTGAATGGGAAAAACATTAAACCCCGATATTTGCGGAGAATGCCATAAAATCGGTGATGGATGTTGCCTGCTTAAACCTGAATTTACGGATTATCTTTTCGGGTTGACTCCTTATGAAGTTAGAAGAATAAAAGCCGAAACAGGTTTGGATAAAGCCGAATTTACGGATGATAATATTGTTTCCGAAGATTTTTTGCGAGCTTTGCTTAAAACTGATAAAAATATGATAAAAATGTTTCCCGATCGCAGACGAATACATTTGAAAATAAAAAACGGTCAATGTGTCTTTCTGACTGATTCCGGGTGTCAATTGTCAGCCGAAACGCGCCCTTTCTATTGCAAACTTTATCCGTTTTGGTATTCGGAAGGAAGATTGATTTTGCTTAAATCTTCTTTTTGTTTAGCTCAAAAAGATGCAGTTTCGATTTACCGGATTATGCGTAAATTAGGAGCTGAGGAAGATGAGCTGAAAGAAATTTACGAAAATTTTATTAAAGCGGCGAGAGAAATTTAAAATCAGTTTAAATAAAGATAAAGGATGAAATATGCAATATAGCCCCGATGAGATAATATTCAGCGTAATAGTTGCTGTTTACAACAGGGATAAATATATTGAGGAGTGTATTCAATCTGTTTTAGAACAAGAATTTAAGAATTTCGAACTTATTGTCGTTGATGACGGTTCTGTCGATAAAACAGCTGCAAAAATCAAGACTTTTCAAGATTCGAGATTAAAATATTTTTACAAAGAACACAGCGGATGTTGGGAAACAAAAAATCTCGGATTGGACAAAGCTTCCGGAAAATTTATCGTTTTTCTCGATTCCGACGACTATCTGGGAAACTATTATCTGAAATCCGCTTTTAGATTGATTTATACTTATGAAAATTTCGATTATTATTATCCGGAAAAATTGTTTATTGCAGAAGAGGACGGCAGAGTAACAAACAGTATTTGGCGTTATATTGCATATCCTTTGAACGAACGTTTAAAAATTATCTCTCTTTTCATGAATAAAACCATCGGCGGAATTCCGCATACCGGGGCTTTTGTGAGAAAGGAAGTTTACGAAAGATTGGGAAAATTTAACGGGGAATTACACAATTTCGGAGATACCGACTATATTATAAGAAGAGCCGATAAAATTAAATTCAAACACCTGCCTGAGTTGCGTTATTATTATAAACGTCATCATAAACATCAAATTTGCAAAGATTACGATTTCAGGAATAAAACCACTGCCGATTTGATCGAATATTGTTTGCTTAATTATCCCGAAAACTGTTATCTTCCGCAAACCGGTAAACCGATGACAAAAGAAGAATTTGCCGTAAGAAAATTACTTGAATTGGCAGAAACATCGCCTCCGCCCTCTGAGCCTTTTATCGAAAAAAGCAAAAAAATAATAAAAATGATGCGAGAGAAGCGTTAACGGAAAATATATAATAATATTTTTCATTGTCAATGCCGATAATCTCAACTCTTGCGTTGATCTTAATAATAACGGCATCGCCTAAAAATGCGTTGACAAATAATATGCCTTTTATTCTAACCGAGTAAGTTAAAAATTTAAATTCGTTTAATCATTCATCAGCTTGTTCGAATCGGGTTAAACATAAATATATAAAGGAGAAAGAATGCTGCTTCAGCTAAACGATAAAGAATTTTATCTTAAAATTGATTCTGTCGGCACTTTGCAAAATGTTTTAGATAAAATAGAAGAGGAAATGACGGAACGTTTTGTCATAAGTAGAATTATTATAAACGATAAGGAATTGAATAACGATTGGCATGATAACATCGATTCTGTTTTTGTTTTGGATGAAGATATCGTAAAAGTCCTGACCAAAGATCCTTTTGATGCCGGAAAAGAAACTTTTGACAGTTCGCAGGATTATTTATACCGATTGATTGAAGACTTGGAAATGACAGCGGATAAATTCAGAATGGAAGACGAAGCTGTTGCCAACAGAAATTTTGTTCAGTCAATAGAAAATATCCAATTGTATTTGAATACTTTGACTCAAAGCATGATGCTTATGGGAAGGAGCATGAACCGATTGGTTATCGATAATTTGACTTTTGACGAATATGTTAATGTCTTTGCCGGTAAACTTTCCGAGATGACGGATATCCAGCAGCAAAAAGATTGGGTGTTGCTTGCCGATATGATTCAGTATGAACTGATTCCCGTTTTGAAAAAACTGGAAGTTATTTATAAGCTGATATGAAATATTTTGGCAGCATTAAAATATTTTTTGGATAAATTGCATTACCGTAAATTTCGATAAATATGAACAAAAATCCGGATAACCGGGCAGTCTTTACAAATATTTGAAAGCGGATTAAAATATATTGCTGACAGAAAATTTTACGGAACATCGTGTTGCGAAAGTAAATTACCTTTAATGATTAATATTTTGGGGATGATTTGAAAATTATACTTGTTGAATGTTTGATAAATGTCCTTATTTTTATGTTTTCGCGCATAAAGTTAAAGGCTCTTGACAATTATTATCGTAAAAATAATTTGCTGATGTTTTAACTCTTTATAAAAATAATTGTAAATCCTTTGTAAAACAGATAATATTTTTCAATTTAACTGAGAAATAAGGAGTTTGTTTGAGATTTTTTTATTTAATTACGTTTGCGGAATCATAGGAACTTATATATCTTCTCGGAAAAGTCTTGAATTGGGTTTTAAATTGCATGAAAAAGTTTTTACAAAATCTTTGTCGATGAATTATCGTCTTATTGCTCTGAAAGGTTCAGGATATTATTCTCAAATCATAAATAATGATACGGGAAGCAGTTTAGATGTTTTCTCGTCAAATTTGCTTTACAATACCATTACTCTTTTGCGAGTAATTCCCATTTTATTGACAATTTATATTTGGGATAAAAATATTTTTATTATTTTTATTGTATCTATGACGTCAACTTTCATTTATCATAATTTTCTTACAGGCATATTTAATAAGTATTATACTGCCATGAATAAGAAAAGCAGTCGGTTATACAGTTTTATGAACGAGACATTGGATAACTTAATGCTTTTAAATATTTACAATTATATAGCAATACGACTGAAGGAATACAGAAAATTAACATCCGATCTCAAAAAGGATCAAGCAAATTTGAATATAAAACACGGACTTTTAAAAATATTCGCCATGGATATTCCGTCCGGATTCGTATCCGTGTTGCTTTTAATATATTGTTTTAAAAAAATCCAATCGGGCGAAATGCTTATAGGACGTTATTTGGCGATAACTTATTATTACAGCTTATTGATGGCGCCGGTGGAGGGTTTGAAATATTTGAGCGAAAGCGCAGTTTCTTCGAGTATTCATATAAAACGGGTATTGAATTTTTACAATAATTTAAAAATAAAAAATAACAAGATTGAATCTAAAGAAAACCGGTTTATTGAAGTTGAAAATTTATCGCTTGTCCGAGAAGAAAGAGTAATTTTATCTGATATTTCTTTTAAGCTGAAGAAAAATTCCCGAATCGGTATTGTCGGACTTTCGGGGGAAGGCAAATCTTCTCTGATTTCGTGTCTTTTGGGATTGGAATCGGATTTTGAAGGCAAGGTTAAGCTTCTGGGAAACGATATTGCGGAATATAATTTTAATCAAATATTCGCTAATGTGGAATATTTGCCTCAAAAAGCGGAAATTTTGAACAAGGGAATTGTCGATAATTTGGTATTGGGAAGACAGTTTGATCAAGATAAGTTTGAAAAAACGATAAGAGAATTGAATCTGGAAGATTTAAAAGGCAGAGAATTAGGAATTAACGGCAGTTTCATATCCGGAGGCGAAAAATCACGGATAAATATAGGACGTTTTATTTATTCCGCAGAGGATAAATCGCTTTTTGTCATTGATGAACCTTTTACCGGTTTGGACAGTATTTTGAAAAATGTTTTGCTTAAGAAATTAAAAAAATCAATTAAAAATACTCCGGGCTTGATTATCAGTCATGATCTTGACGTAATCAAAGAGTTAAGCTCTGAAATTATAGTCTTGCATAACAATAAAATATCCTGTTCGGGAAGTTATGACGAATTATTGCAAAAAAGCAATATCTTCCGAGAAATTAATTATAATTTTTATAAAAAAGGAGATTACAGCTGATGAGAGCATCGATTATTATTTTATTTTTAATTTTACTTTCCTGCGATAAAAAAGCAGACGATGCTTCAAAGAATTATCGTTTTGAAATTGAAAATACTTATCAAATAAATACAGAAGAGAATATTGCGGTAAAAATCATTATTGACGAAGATAATATTATTTTGAAGCAGGTTTTTGAACCGTATATTAAAATCGTGAAAATCGAAAATAAAGAACTTACAATTGAAGATGAATTCGGTTATTCAGGAAAAGGTCCCGGAGAATTGGGATTATTTGTCAGAGACGCAACGCTATTTGATAACTCATTATTAATTATAAACGGAGATACTTACAATGTAAGTTTGTTCAATCCCGATTCTGCCGGTAAATACAAATTTTATAAAAATACGGGATTCTCCGGAGCTTCCCGATTGATTCCGTTTAACGATAATCTTATCGGATTATTTTTGTATCATTTGGATAATGATGTTTTATTGCGAGATTTATCAAACAATAAAAAAATAAAATTAATTGATCGCAAGTACAAAGACCCTAAGTTAAATTTCTATGCTCATGAAATGAGAATGCAAAGCGATGAAAACAATTTGTATTTGCTGTCCGTATATACCGGAGAAACAGAAATTTTGGATGCCGATTACAAAACCGTAAATAAATTTAATTTTGCCGATATTGCGGGTTTAAAAAGAAGAAAATTGAAAGAGAATAAATACGGAGACGTGGACGGACGGCTTTTTACTAATCTTTTAAAATTTAAAAACTTGTTGCTTGTCTATAATTTAAACACTTACAAAGATGTTCCTGATTATTCAACCGTGTATGTCTATGATTTAAACGAAAACAATTATAAAGGCAAGTTCACAATAAACAAAACAATAAACCACATGGCAGTTTTTAAGGGGAAAATATTGATTCTGACCGGCAATGAATTAATTTCATGCAAATTGGTAACATCCTGAGCTGTTAAATCGGATAATCTTTGAATTATGCTGATTTTTTATTGTATTTCTCTGTTTAATTCTATTTTAAATTGATGAATTTCCTGTAAATTTCTTTAACATGGAAATCAGTTTATTAAGCCGCATTTATTTAAAGATTCTCTTTGAATAATATATTTTATTTGTTGAATTTTCAGATTAACTCAGTCGAAATTTTGGAAAAATTTCGACTGAAATTAGGGATTACCGTATCCGAAAACATTATCTTAAAGAGGTGAATTAAATAAAATTTTGTTGTCATAACGTCCTGGGAAAATACTTAAAATTTGACTCAAAATTAATGAACAAATAAATTTTATGCAGATAGTGGTGGCGGAAGGAAACACTTTGGGGGATATTATTGCTAAAATCTTTATTCGGTAATTGTTTTGTTGATTATTCTTTATTTGCAGTATTTTATTATAAACATTGACAAATTTTATATTTTTTTTTTTTATTGTGATAAATTTACTAAAAAGGAGAAATAGAATGAAAGTAAAAATCTTTTTGAGTCTTTTGACTTTATCTGTCATATTTAATGTTTTATATTCCAATCAAGCTGGTAATGGTAAAATTATTTATCGTCCTGGGGATTATATGGTTTTATATGGATCTTATGATGTTTATTGTGACTGTACACTTGATAATCCTACTGGCTTCTGTTATTGTTGTTATATTGCAAATGAAGAATCTGATATTTAAAATAAGGAAATATGAAATGAAAAAGATTGTTTTGTTAATTATTATTTGTGCAGTTTCAGTTTTTTCGCATTTTTTATATGCTGGTGAGAGCAGGAAGACTCTTGACGGTGATTTAAAAGTCGTTGCTCTTGTAGATGTTAGGAGGAGCGGTCTTGATCCGAACGTAAGTTTTGTTTATCTGTGTGATTGTGTTGATCCTAAGCAAAATAATTGTAAGTGCGTTATAAAATAGAAGGTTTTTTTATTTAACAGCTGTAATAAGGAGTTTGTTTGAGATTTTTTTATTTGTTTCTTCTTATTGTTTTTTGGACAGGATGTTCTTTTTCGGAAAAAAAGATTGATGAATACGATATTAAGGTTGTTAATAAAACCGATATAACAATTGATTATACGGGACTGACATATTTCAACGATAATTTTTATGCTTATAACTATTTGCAAATTGAACGTTTTGATGAAAACGGAGCGTCTGACAGCCTTTTCCAAGAACCCGGCGAAGGACCGGGAGAATTCAGAATGGTTAACAGCCTCGGCGTTTATAATGGCGCTCTTGTTTTATCTGATTTTGCATTAAGAAGAATTACTTTTTTAGGAAAAGATTTTAATTTGTTGAAGACAAATTTGCTCCCGGAAACGATTGTCGATGATATTAAACAAATTAACGATAAATTGGTTTTTGCCGGGATGAAAACATTATCTGACGAAACAGAAAAGAAAGTAAGTCTTGCAACAATATTTGATATTGATGAAAAATTTAATCTGTTAAACGGTAAAGAAATATTTAATCTTGACGAGAATTTGTTGAAGAAGCTTGATAACAGTAAAGTTTTTATAGATTTAGGATGTTCAGTCTGCGCAACTTCGAAGGATGATATTTTTCTTGCGAATCCTTTTTTGCCTTTTATTTTCAAATATTCTATTGAAAATGAATCCGTAAGCCGTAAAAAAATAGAATTTAAAAATTATCAAAATCCGTTTGAGACCAATGAACAAAAAGTGCGAAAATCTTCTGATATGATTGCTAAAGGATACGATAAATTAATGTCGTTTTATTTGGTTGACAGACCGGTTTTCTCCTGTTTTATAGAAAAATATGATGTTGTGGTTGTTCAATATGCGCAAGCTGTTCAAAATCTGTTTAAAAATAATGAGCCTCTTTATACTTTACTGGTTTATGATTGTGATTTAAATTTAAAAGCGGAGATACATAATAATTATAAGATTTTTGATTATTCGAAAAAAAATGATTATTTTATCTGCAAAGAAGCAAATAAAGATGGCGATGATAAACTGATTTTTACGGAACTGGTAGAAAAATGAATAAGAAAGATTTAATTTATTACGTCTCTATTTTTATTATTGCGGTATCTGTTTGGTTTTATAATTATGAAAAAAAAAGGAGATTTCAACTTAATGAATTGCTGAAATTAAGTCAAAATTCAAAAATAATTCCGCAAAATGAATTGAAAAGTATATCTTCTGTCAAAAATATCGACTTTAATAAATTGGAATATATTTATTATCTTAATTTAACGGATTGCAGTACCTGTATTAATGATATGTTTTTTCATATTGATAAAAGTTTATCTAAAAATATTCATATTAAGCTTATTATAACATATCCAGATTATGAACAAACCAAAAATTATGTAAATAACATGTTGAATGATTATAAAAATAAAATAGATATTTTTTATTGTGAAAAAGGAAAATTTATTGAACATAATATAATGCGAACACCTTTACTTATTATTTTAGATAATTCTAAAAAAAAGATCGGCTTTATATTTGGAATGAATTTAAAATGGCTGAAAATTGCAGAGAATAAACTATGAATAAATTACTTGTACTTTTTATTTTCAACTTTTTTATTTTCGGTTGCGGTAAAGGTTTATCCGATTCAGATTCATCCGGGAAAGTAAGATTTTCTGAACCGGAAACAATTATTGATACTCTTGCTTATGTGCCTGTTAATTACGCGCAATTTGATGACGGATCATTTGTTGTCGGTGATTATCTCTCTCATTCTGTATTTAAATTTGACAGTTCCGGAAAACTTAAGGCAAAAACCGGAGGTCAAGGTTCGGGACCGGGAGAATACGGCATTTTTTCTGCGTTTTCCGTTAAAGACAGCCTTATTTTTATTGCTGATATTATTAACCGCAGGATAACAGTTTTAGAGGATAATTTGAATTTAAAAAACAGCTTTATTCCTGAAAACAGATATGTTTTTAATATGAATTTTGCCGGAAACAGTTTATACGCTTTGGGAAGAACTCTCATTCCCGAAACCTCCGGAAGTCGTTATATTGTTGATGAATATAAAAAAGAAGGTCGTCATTATAAATTTTACCGCCATCTCCTGAGAATAGACGAATTGCCTGAGTTTATTGATAAAAATGAACCGGGAACGATCAGATCCGTGAAAGTTGGTGACAAAATATATATATTTTGCAATTATTCTTCTTATGTTTACATTCTTGATGCTTTGACAAATAAAATTACTGAAAAAGAAATAATGTTTCCCGGTTACATAAGTCCTTTTAATATTTCTGCCAAAAAATTAAATAAAAAATACGAAAGTGAAACCGGCATGCAAAATTTTGCTTTTTCGAATATTTTTTATTGGACTGTTTTGGATGTTTTTCGACTTAAAGAAACAAATGATTTTTTGGTTAATTATACAATACCTTGGCAATTAAGAAGTAAATACGATAATAAAAAAATGCTGCTTTGCGTATTTGATGAAAATTTTTCTTATAAAGCTTCCCTGACTCATAATTTAAGGATATTAAACGCCGATTTAGTCAAAGGTGAAATTGAGCTTATTGCAACTGACCCTGAAGCAGAAGACGAAATTTTCTCGATAATAAAAAATAAACTGATTCTAAATTAATGTTAAAATCTGTTTTTATGAGAATAAAAGTTAATTTAACCTTTTTATTATTAATTGCTTACGGTATCTTAAACTGTGAAGTTATTTATGACTTAGGTTGTGTTAATCCTGGTAACCAAATTGATGTGAGTATTGAATTACCTGGAAAAAGTGTTGCAGTTATCCCGGGGTGTAATTGTATAACGAACCTTGTTATAAAAGATAAAAAATTAGAATTTAAAATTAATATTGAGAATAACAATTTTTTTTTCCCTAAGAAAATTTATATCGAATATGCTGACTCTACAAATGATTTAATTTCTATAAACGGTACATTAAAAGAAATTTTTCCTGAAATCAATTATTTTTATTCGAGTGAATGCAGTTCTTGCAAAAGGATTAAAGAAATATTAAAAAAAAATGCAGAATTAAATAAATATTATGTTAATTTATTGGATATTAATAAAAAAGAAAATATAATAAAATTATTTGAAATAAAAAAAAAATATCACATTGATAAAATAAAGACAAATGTAGTAACTTATTACAGTAATACAGGAAAATTTGTTATACTTAACGGTAAAAAAAATATTCTGAAAAAAATCTCTTCTCTTAAAAAAAAATATATCGCTGTTAAACACATAAACAGTAGTGAAATAAAGGACGAAAATATTGAATTTGAATCTGATTTTTTAGTTCTTTTGGGTCTGTCAGGTCTTATAGACGGAATTAATCCATGTGCTTTCTCTACAATAATTTTCTTTATAACATTATTAAATTTTTTGCGTATAGATAAAAAAGTAATTTTTCAGATAGGTACATCTTTCTCATTGGGTATTTTTGTTACTTATATCTTTATAGGAATTGGTTTAATAAATATATTGGAAATATTAAGTAAATATTCCAAAATTAAAATTGCCTTTGATTACTTAATTATTGGCAGTCTTATATTCTTTATAATTATCTCATTATACGATTTATTTATATTTTTTAAATATAAAAAGTATGATAAAGTTATGAACAGGTTACCTCTAAAATTTAAACAAAAGATACATAAAGTCATTCGTAATGGAATAAATAAAAAATATATTATAATTACTTTTTTTGTTGTTGGTATACAAATAGCTCTTATTGAGGGTATTTGCACTGGTCAAATTTATGTTCCGCTTTTAAAAGTAATATTTCAGGAACATAATTTTAATTTTTATACATTAATATTAATATTTTACTACAACATTGCTTTTATAACTCCGTTGATATTGGTTTGGGGAGTTTTTTTTTATTTTGGGGATAATAAAAAATTAAAAAAAATAATTGAGAAGCAATTTATTTTTGTAAAAGTCATTATTATTATTCTATTACTTGCAATATTATTTTATTTATTGAATTTTTAGATTAACTTATTGATTATTTATAAATTCTCTAAAAAATGTAACCTTTTTCGGTCAGCGGAATTTATCTTTGCGAAGTTTTTAAGGAATAATTTTGAGGTTTTCATGAAAAAATGGGCAGTTTTGTTATTTTGTTTTATTTTCCCGGGATTAAAAGCCGAATCTGATTTATTTCGTCTTATTCGTTCGGCGTTGGAAAATTCCAATAAATTGAAATATGATTTACATGATAAAGAAATAAACGGTCTTTTAAAAAATCGGGAGAAGTTTGCTTTTTTGCCGGAAATTTCGGTATTATCTTCTTTCAGAGAATCCGAAGGAGAACCGGCTTATTTGTCGCAAGAATTTCAAGCAAGCTGCGCATTTTATTTATTTGATGACAGATTTTACAATTTACGAAGACAAAATCTCAAAACGGCAGAAGCCGAAATCAATTTTCGGCAAGCAAAAGCAGATTTAGCCGTTAAAGTAATCAAACTTTATTACGAAATAGCGGAGATTCAAAATAAAACAGAATATTATGAAAAACTGAAAGAAAAGTACGAGGCTGAAGAAGAATTTACCGCCGAGCTTATTAAAACGGGAGTTCGTACCGAGTTAGATAAATATTCTTTGCGAATAGAAATAAAAAAACTGGAATTGGCATTGCTGGAACTTATTGAGTCTTGCGACGAGAAAATATTTGAGTTGGAACAAATCACCAAGTCGGAATGCAAAGAAAAACTCGCTGCAACAAAGATTGAATTGTCCGACAGTTTTGATTTTTTATCGGCGGACAACAATTTCGAGAAATTAAAAAATGATATTGAATTTCAGCTTGCGGTTTCGGCAAAGAGAAAAGCATTCACGAATTTATTGCCCGATCTTTACGTTTCCGGAAGTTTGCGTAAGTCAAATTTTTCTTTTTTCTCGTCTCGGAAAGAAGACGAAAGGTTGTCAAACAGAAGCATATCGCTTAATATCGGTTGGGATTTCGGAAAACTTCCCGCTGAAATTACGGATTACCGTATCCGAAAACATTATCTTAAACAGGCGGAATTAAATAAAATTTTGTTGTCTGAACGTCTGGAAAGACAGATAATGTCTCTCCAAAATAATCTGAGACTTAAAATAAAAAGCAAAGTTTTGCAAAAAGAAAAATTAACGTTGGCGGAGAAAAAACTTAAACTTTCTCAAGCTTTTTTCCGTTCCGGCGTAACCGATTTTTTAGATTACAAAACAGCTGAAAACGAATTTTTGCAGGCAAAAAGCGATTTGCTGAAAGCTGAATTCGATTTAATAAAAATATCGGCTGAAGTCGACCTTTTCCTCGGACAAAAAATATTGGGTGAATTTTAAAAATGTTTTTGGCAAAGCTTGCTCTTGAACGTCCGATTACTTTTTTGATGATTTATCTGACAATAGTCGTCATCTCTGTTTATGCTCTCTTGAACATCCCTTTGTCCTTGATGCCTGAGACCGATTATCCCAAGCTGGACATAGTTTGTTCTCGACATGATTTAAGTCCCGAAGAAATGGAGTTAAACATAACTTCCCGAATTGAAGAATTGGGCAACACAATCCCCGGCATTATCAAAGTTTCTTCCGGTTCGCATACGAATTATTGTTACGTTTCCCTGGAATTCAATCGTGATGCGGATATGGATTATATTCGTTTTGAAGTAAACGAAAGACTGCAATTGATTAAAGATGATTTACCCGAAAATACTTATATCAGGCTTAATGCTTATCAGCCTGATGAATTTAAGGAAACAAATTTTTTGTCTTACGGGATTTTCGGAGCTTACGAAACAAAAGAACTTGAAGAGGAAGCGAGAAAACATTTTATCCCCAAAATTACTGCTCTTGAAGGGGTTTCCGATATTTATCTTGAAGGAACAAGAGAGCAAAATTTGTCAGTTGTCATCAAAAACAGCGATATAAATCCTGTGTCGGCAAATGAAATTTATCGAGCGGTAATGCAATGCGGAGAAAGAGTATCCGTAAATAATTTCCGAGATAAAGAACAGGTTGCCGTTATAATGATAAAAGATGTTTATGACTCTGTTGAGGATTTGAAAAATCTGAAAGTAAGAGGAAAAGACGGGAAATATTTTTTGCTTTCGGAGGTTGCGGAAGTAAAAACGGTTCCTGCTCCGGTTTCTCGTATTTTTCGTTACAACGGAGAGCCGATGATTCGCATGACGATAAAGAAAGACGAATTGGCGAATGTTCTGAAATTATCGAAAAAAATAAAAAAGATTATCGCTCGACAAAAAAATCTTTTGCCTCGGAAAATCAAAGTTATCAAGATTGATGACGAGTCAGAAGGCATTAACAAAGAATTAAAAACGTTATATCAACGCAGTTTTTTTTCTGTTTTTATTATTTTTATTGTGCTTTTTATTTTTTTGAGACATTCCGGTTCCGCGATTTTGATTTTATCTTCGATTTTTTTCTCCGCTTCTCTTACTTTTATTTTCATGTATTATTTTAAGACAGGATTGAATATGTTTTCTCTGGCAGGGCTGGCTTTGGGATTCGGGATGACGGTGGATAATTCCATTGTTGTTTATGAAAATATTTTTCGCAACAGAGGACGGGGACTTTCGGCTAAAGAGGCTTCTTTGACGGGAATAAACGAAATAGCTTTACCTGTTTTCGCTTCCACTTTGACGACAATAATCGTTTTTTTGCCTTTTATTTTTTATGCCGGAGATTTAAAATTATATTTTGTTCCCTTTATTTATTCCATTGTTTTGTCTTTGCTGAGTTCCCTTTTCGTTGCTTTTACCTTTATTCCTTTGGTTTCTTATAAATTTTTAAATTTCAAAATAAAGATCCGCAAAGAAGATGAATTTCATTTTAATCCCAATCTGAATTTTTTTCAGAAAATCGTAAAACTTCAAATCAGATTTCGTTGGGCATGGGTTGTTGCCGTAATGCTTTTTTTAGGTTATTCGATTTGGATTTTTATCGAAAAAGTGGATAGAGGATTTACTTTTAAATATCCTGACGATCATTTTATTGCCGTAAATTTAACTCTTCCGGCAGGAAGCGAAATAGATCAGACAGATAAAATTGCTCGACGATTTGAAGATAAAATCAAACAAAATCCCGATTACAAAAGCATGAAAACCTCAGTCGGAGAAACTTGGGCTTCGATCAGAGTCGATTGGGATGAAGAATTATTCGACTCTTACAAACCGATAATTTTACGAGAGAAATTAAAAGCTTTTGCCGTAAATTTCGGCGGTGTTTCCGCTTCGATTTCCGGTTTCGGACCTTCGTTCGGAGGCGGATTGGGCGGGGTTTCTGCTTCGCATAAAATCATTTTGAAAGGTTATGAGTTTGAACAGCTTAAGCAATCGGCAAATGACTTTGCCGCTTATCTGAAAAGATCAAGCCGAAGGATAAGAAATCTGAATACTAACGCTTCTCTCCGGTGGTATTCTCAGAAATTGTATAATTATGTCGTCAGGTTTGACAGAGAAAAACTCAAACAAGCAAGAATAGATATTTACGGCGTTATCTCAAGCATAAAGCGTAAAATGAATCCTGATTTTACGGCTTTTGACAAAAAAATATCCGATGAAGAAATAAAAATAAAAATCTCTGAAAGCGATTTTGACGATTATTCAATCGGAGAACTTCGCAACCTGATTATTTATTCAAACGAAGGAAACGGGGTCAAGCTTTCCGAGGTTGCTTCGATTACGAAAGAAGAAGTTATTTCCGGAATTTTCAGGGAGGAAGATCTCTACACAAGAATCATAAGCTTTGATTTCCGAGGCTCGGTAAAAAAAGCGAGGAAATTTATCGATAAAATGAAAAAATCTTATCCTTTGCCGGTCGGGTATTATTTCGGAAACGAAAGCGAGTATTGGCGCAATACGGAAAATGACGAAAAACAATTGCCTGTTTTCTTGGGATTTGCCGTGATTTTGGTTTATATGGTGTTGGCTTCCCTTTTTGAATCTTTCAAATATCCCTTTATTATTTTATTGATTTTGCCTTTGTCTTTTATCGGCGTGAGTTTTATTTATTTTTTTACGGGAGAATCATTTACCGGTTATGCGAGTTTCGGTCTCATTCTTCTTTCCGGTATTGTCGTGAACAATTCGATAATTATGGTTTTTCGTATGAACAGGTTAAGAGAAGAAGGGCTTAAACTGGATGAAGCTGTTTTGCAGGCGACGAGAGACCGTTTTCGTCCTGTCGCAATTACTTCTTTGACTACGATTTTGGGACTTTTGCCCATGCTTTTTAAGGGAAGCGACAAAATTGATTTTTGGCGACTTTTGGCGCTGTCAACCATTGGGGGAATGCTTGCTTCCTCTTTTTTTGTCATGACTTTTTTACCGATTTTGTATCGAATTTTATCTGGAAAAGAACAGTTAAATTAATTCGGGGAATGACGATTATTTATTTCGGTCAGGTAATTTAAAGAATAAAATAAAAAATCCTTAAAACGAGGAAAATTATGAAAAAAACAATATGCTTTACTCTGATGTTTGCAATCTTGCTCGGCGGTTGTAAATTTAAAGAATTTTTTGAAAAAAAGAAAGAAAAACGAGCTGAAACAGAGCATCATTTTACCGTAAAAGTTCCGGTTACCGTTTCGGAAGCTCATTTCGGTTCTTTACGAAAACACGTAAAAACTGACGGTATTGCCAAAGCTGCGCAAAGGGTTGAGGTTACGGCGGAATTAAACGAAAAAATCGTTTGGGTGAAAGATTGCAACAACAGTTTTGCGGAAAAAGGCTCCGTGATTGTAAAATTGGATAACGAGCAATTGCTTTTGGATTTGGAAAAAGCCGAATTGAACAAAAGAAAAGCCGAAGCGGAATTTGAGGCATGGAAAAAACTCGGAGAAAATTCTTCCGATGAGCAATTGAGATTGCGTACCGGTTTGACCGAAGCCGAAATTGCTTTGAAAAGAGCGCAATACAATTTGAAAAAGACGGAAATAAAAGCGCCGGTCTCGGGATTTATTTCAAATTTGGAACTTGTTGTCGGAGAGCGTATCAGGAACGGCGATGCTCTTTTTTCCGTTTTTAATACGAACAAAATTATCGTAAAAGCAAATGTTTTGGAATCGGAAATAAATCGCATCAAACCGAAAAGCAAAGCAAGAATAAAATTTCCCGGCTTGAAAAACAAGGTCTTCTCGGGAGAAGTAAAATCTGTCTCTCCCGAAATAAACGAATCTTCCCGAACTTGCGAAGTTGAAATATTGATTTCGGATAACGCTTTGATAAAACACGGGATGTATGCCGATGTAAAAATAGATGCCGAAAATTACGAAAACCGAATCCTTGTTTATAAAGATGCCTTAATTGTACGAGACGGGAAAAAACTTGTTTTTGCGGTTGAAGACGGAAAAGCCAAATGGCAATATGTAAAAACCGGAGAAGAAAACGAAAATTTCATTTCCGTAACGGAAGGAGCAGAACCGGGACAGAAAATAGTCATCAAAGGAAATTTTTCCCTTTCTCATGATGCAAATGTCAAAATAGAAGAAGAAATAGAATTCGAAAAACTGGCAAGAATATTTTAAAAGGGTAAGCATGAATATCATTAAATTCAGTATTAATCGTCCCGTTACGGTCTTGATGTTTTATCTCCTTATCCTGATTACCGGCGTCGTCTCTTTTTTAAGGTTACCGATTGATTTTTTGCCTGATATCGGTTATCCTCAGCTTACCGTAATTTGTGTTTATGAAAATTCGTCTCCGGAAGAAATAGAAAAATTAATCACAAAACCGATCGAAGAAGTTGTTTCAACCTTAAAAGGAGTGCGTAAAGTAAGCTCTGTTTCAGGAGATGATGTCTCGGTTATCACCCTGAAATATAATTGGGGAACAAACATGGCGTATGCGTCTTTGAGTTTAAGAGAGCAACTGGATAATTTGCGTTACATACTTCCGGAAGAAGCTGAAAGACCCAATATAGCTAAACTTGATCCGTCAGATGATCCTGTAATGTTTATTTCGGTAAGCGATAAAAAAACGGCTGATATTAAAGAAATTCAAAAACTGGCAGAAAATCTTATAAAGAGACGACTTCAGCAATTGGAAGGAGTAGCTTCGGCGGAAATTATCGGAGACACGGAAGAACAAATTGAAATAAGACTTGATGAAGGAAAAATTAAATCTTTGGGACTTAATTTAAGGGAAATCGAAAATAAGATTGCGCTTTCGAGTTTCAATTCTCCGGGCGGAAAAATAAAAGACGGTCATTATAAAATAAATTTAAAAATATCGGGAGAATTTAAAACTGCGAAAGACATAGAAAATACGCCCGTGTTATATCTGAAAAACGGCGGAATTATCTTGGTTAAAGATATTGCGGAAGTAAGAGAAACGCTGAAAAAAGAAAAAAGTATTACCCGACTTAACGCCAAACGATCTTTGGGATTATTGATAAGAAAAGAAGCGGATGCAAATACGGTTAAAGTTTGCAAAACCGTTAGAGAAACTTTGAAAGAGCTTCAAAAAGAATACCCTGAAATAAATTTTGACGCGGCATCGGATCAATCAAAATTTATCAATGAGTCTATTTATGCCGTTTTAGAAGCTATTGTCATCGGCGGTTTGCTTGCTTTTTTGATATTGTTCTTGTTTTTGAAAGATTTACGCTCTCCTCTCAACATAGCCGTCGTTATTCCCGTTGCTGTTATCACTTCTTTTGTCATGATGTTTTTTAAGAATATTTCGCTTAACATAATTTCTCTTTCCGGTTTGGCTCTCGGGGTGGGAATGCTGGTCGATAACTCCATCGTTGTTTCGGAAAATATTTTTCGGCATAAAGAAAAAGGCAAGCCTGCAAAACAGGCTGCTTTGGACGGGACAAAAGAAGTCGGATTGGCAATTACGGCTTCCACTTTTACGACTCTTGCCGTATTTTTACCTGTTATTTACGTGAAAGGAGCTGCTGCTTCTCTTTTTAAAGAACAGGCTTTTACCGTAACTTTTTCTTTGCTTTCTTCTCTGATTGTTTCTCTGACTGCTTTACCTCTTTTGGCTTCTTTCGAGAAAAAAACAAAAAAATCAAATTTCTCGGTAAAAAAGAAAAATGAACACGGTAAAATAATCAAAAAATTGCTTATTTCTCTTAAATTTATCCTGTTGCCTTTTAAAATGATTTATCTTATTTTTAAATATTTGTTGCTTGGAATTTGGATAGTTGCAAGCAAAATTTTTTCTTGCCCCGGTAAAGCAGCCCTGAAGTTTTCTCGCTTTTTCAGAAAAAGATTTTCGGCTTTCCGAAAAGCATATTTGAGGTTTTTGGATTATTCTCTTGAAAACAAAACTCTTGTATTGGTTATTTTTTTTCTTATTTTTATTGTTTCCGTTTTTCTCCTTACCTTGCTTGACAAAGAATTTTTCCCTGAAACAGATCAGGGACAATTTACTGTTCTGATCAGAACGGAACCGGGAACTCCTTTGGAAAAAACGAACGAAAACGTCAGTTTGGCGGAAAAATATCTTTTAGAAGATGATCGCGTTAAAAGCTTTTTTTCATCCGTCGGAAAATCGACCGAGGACAGACTTTCGTTTTATCTGCAAAATACTTCATCCGAAAATATTGCGGAAATTAAGGTTAATTTGAAAGAGAATATAAAAACCGATAAGGTTATCGATGATTATAGAAAGTTGTTGAAAAATTACGCTTTTTCCGTTCGTTTCGCAAAAGGCGATAACCTGCTTTCCTCAATTTTGGAATTTGAAGATTCCGGTCTTGCTGTTTCTGTTTACGGAGAAAACTTGGATTCCATGAAAGAAAAAGCCGAAAAGCTGAAAAGGTTGATAGAAAAAAACAATATATTTTATGATGTCAATACAGACTGCGAAACAGAAACTCCAATGATTGAGTTAACGGTAAACAGAGATGCTGCCGCGTTATATAATATTGAAACTTCGGATATTGTCGATTTTATCAAAACCAATGTTTCAGGCAAAAAAATAAGCGAATACCGCAAATTTAACAAAAAAACAGATATTACCTTAATAAGCGAAAACCAAACAGATATACAAGGTCTTGCCGATAAACAGATTAATGTCGGAAATAAAAGAGCGGCTTTGAGAAATCTTGTGAACATAAAAAAAATAACTGCTTTTGACGAAATAAAACGAATTGACCAAAAAAGAAAATTTACCGTTACCGTAAAATATCGAGGAAATATAGATAAAGCGGTCGGGGAATTGGAAAAAATCATAAAAAATATTGAACTTGATAATTCAAATGAACGCATTGAAATAGGAGGAGTTAACAAAGAAATAAATAAATCTCTTAAATCTTTGATTTATGCTCTTGTCTTTGCGGTTGTTTTGGTTTACATGATTCTTGCCTCTCAATTTGAATCTCTGAAATTGCCTTTTATAGTGATGTTTGTTGCGCCTATGGGTGTAATCGGAGTGGCTTTGAGTTTGCTTGTTACCGGGTCGTCTGTAAGTATAATGTCCGGACTGGGCATGATTGTCCTGTCGGGAATTATCGTAAATGACGCTATTTTATTGGCGGATTGCGCGAATCGTTTGCAACGGGAAGGTACGGAAAAAATATCAGCAATAAAACTTGCGGCATCTGCCAGGTTACGTCCTATTCTCATGACAACCTTTACCACTGTTTTCGGGCTTTTGCCTCTGGCTGTCGGAATAGGAAGCGGCGCCGAATTGCAATCTCCTATGGCGATTGCCGTTATTGGAGGAATGCTCTCCGCTACCTTCTTGACGCTGATTCTGATTCCCGTGCTGTATGCAACTGTTGAAAAATAAAATATTATTATGATTTGCATCTGAAATTAAATATTCTGCTTTTCCGATTTCGGATGAACTTCTTATTTCGGCGCGAAGTTTATCAATTGTTGTATAGAGATGCTGTTATTGCCTTGAATGGCAATGGTTTTATTTTATCGGATTAAGAAATTTTTGGGAGAATAACATTTGAAGAAGAAAAAAAAACGAACCCGAAATATTTCGGGTTCGTAAACAACAGGAGAAAGTTTTAAGTCTCTCTTTCAATAATATAAAATTCTCTCTAACTGATTGAAGCGACGTAAATCTCTTTAATGCTTTTTTCTAAAGTGTTGTTAAAAGCTTCATCGCTTTGATCAGCCGAAAGACCTTCTGCCAAAGCGCGCGAGAAACTTGCAATCATGCCTTTATTTTGAGCAAGCAGGGAATTTGCTTCATTGCGGGGATAGCCTCCGGAAAGAGCAACAAGTCTTACAACTTGAGGATGTTCGGTAAATTCTTTATAAAAATCAGGTTCGGAAGGAATGCTGAGTTTAAACATAACTAAAAGATCTTTCGGTAATTTTTCCAAATTTTCTCTTAATTCGTTTCTTAAAATTTCTTCGCATTTTGCTTTTTCGGGAGAATTAATATCGACTTCCGGTTCGATTATCGGCACAAGACCGGTTTTCGCTATTTGAATGCCTAATTCAAATTGTTGAGCAACAACGGCTTTAATTCCCTCAGGATTCGCTTCTTTTATTACTGATCTCATTTTCGTTCCGAAAATTTGCTTTTCTTTGGCGCGAGCAAGAGAATCAGCTAAATTGGGGATAGGTTTCATCATTTGAACACCGTCTTTTAATTCGGCAAGTCCCTTATCTACTTTCAAGAAAGGAAGAATTCTTTTTTTAGTCCAAAGAAATTCGGCTGTCGGAATGCCTTCAACTTCTCTTTCCATGGTTTGTTCAAAAAGAATAGCTCCCAAAATATTATCGGAGTTGAAAGCTTTTCCGGTAATTATTCTTGTACGCATTGCATGTACAAGGTCAAACATTTCTTTTTCTCCCGAATATGAGTCTTCGGAAATTCCGTAAGCTTTTAATGCTTTGGGAGTACTTCCGCCGCTTTGATCGAGAGCGGCAATAAAGCCTTTGTCGTTTTTCATTCTGTCAAGTTTTTCATTGTTCATAAAGCATCTCCTTAACTGTTTTAAAATAATGAGTTATAACTGATATTTCTGAAGCTGAAATAAATTAATAAAATTTCTTATCTGTCGATTTACGAAAAAATCGAGTTAAGACAGACAAAGTTTTTTGATATATAGGTCAATTAAAATTTAGAATAAGTTTACAAATAAAACAGGGTAAAACATTTTTAATAAATTACTGTTTAGACAAGCTGAAAAAACGTTAAAGAATTTGCTTTAAAGCTTAATCTTATTCGGATAAAATATCTTCGGAGGAGAGGAAAATATTGTTGCTTGAAAGCGTAAATTGCAGAAAAAAAGGGGAAAATAAACACCTCGAAAAAAAAAGTTAGAAGCAGCTAAAAAAAATCTTGACGGCGAGTTAGTTGTTTTTAACTTAGCGCAAACGGGCGACGGAGGATATATGAACGTTTTCTTACATCATATATACGAATATGAAAAAGGCATAAGAAAATTGGTATTGCATACTCTTCACAAAAAACATGAAGAATTTGTGATAAACAGATTAAAAAGCTGTGATATACCTTATATTATACAATATTTGGACAATGACAGATTTAATGTTTTTTTCGGCAATGAACTCTGCATCGCCACTTTGGAAAGAATAGGAAATAAACCTTTAAACCGATTCTCTCCTGAAGAAGATTTTATCTTGGGTATTATGCTGGGATACGATCGATTAATTCAATGCGAAAGATATTTAAAAACAAGTAATAAAAAGGAGAAACAAAATGAAAGTTTTGATAAGTTACGGATCAACAACCGGAAATACGCAGTCAATGGCTGAAGAATTAGTAAACAAACTCGGAGCTAAAGGATTGGATGTTACAATTAAAAACGTAACCGAAACCGAAGCCGGAGATTTGAATGAATTTGATTTTTATCTTTTCGGTTGCTCAACTTGGGGTAACGGAGAATTACAGGACGATTTTGATGCTTTCGTTCCCACTCTTGAAGGAGCCGATATGAGCGGCAAGAAATGTGCCGTATTCGGATTGGGCGAAACATCCTGGCCTGATTTCTGCGCTTCCGTAGATATCATTGAAAAGATTCTCAAAGAAGGAAAAGCCGAAGTTTTGGATCATATCAGAATAGACGGAGATTATACTGCTTTTTATTCGGAAATCGACGAGTGGCTCGGAAAATTATTCTAATTTAAAGGGGCTTTAAAGCCCCTTTTTTAATCTTAAAAGAGGAGTGCTGATGTTTGATTTACACAACTTGGACAGAAATTTAGCCTGTTATCTGTTCACCTGGCTGATAAGTAAATCGGAAGGAACAAAATTATGTAAAAAAAATCGAATTTCCTTTAATAAAGGAGAACTTGTTTCTGCTATTGTTGATAATTTTTATTCAGACAGAAATTTTCGCAAAAGAGTAATTTCTTTTTTAGACAGCAGATATTTGGACGAAAATTTATCGGTATCGTCAATTTCACGTAATTCAAGCAATACTGAATTATGGTCTTACGTAAGAACAAATTTAAAAAATACTGCAAGCAAAAATATTTTACAAAATTTTTGGACTGATCTTTTTGCAAATTACAAAGAAGTTGAAGATAAATCAGCAAAGACTATAAGCTCTCTGGAACAAAAAAAAGTTTATTGGGAAAAAAAATACGAAGGATTGCAAACAACTTATAAAGACTTAAAAAAAATATGCAAATCATTAAAAACAAAAAGTCTCGAAAAATTACCCGAAAAAAATAAAACCGAAGAAGTAAAATACGAATGCGTCGAAATGACGGCAATACGAGAAAAAAATATAAAACTTGAAAAATCTCTTTTAAACAAACAATCGATTATAGACAGACAAAAAGAAGAGATAGCTGTATTAAAGCAGGAATTATTCAATTCCCGTCAAACGATTGCATGCGCAGAAAAAAATACGATTATTTCTGAAGAAGCAGAATGTGCGGAATGTGAAATAGATTGCGAAAATTGCCCTCATAATGTTTTAATGGTCGGAGGACCTGAAAGAATGAAAGAATCTTACCGCCGGGTAATTAATGATTTGGGCGGGAAATTCGAATATCATGCCGGTCATCACAAAGGAGAAGTCAATAATCTTGAACGTCTGGTAAATTGGGCTGATATCGTTTTATGTCCTGTTAATATTAACAGTCATTTTGCTTGCAAAACCGTAAAAAATCTCTGTAAAAAGAAAAATACCGCTTATCGAATGCTCAGTTCCTGCGGAATATCGTCTGTTGCTTGCGAACTGAAAAAATTCAGCGAAGAAAAAACCTGCTGATTGTTATTTATTTTGAATTAAATCCCCGTTTTTTAAAGCGGGGATTTTTTATTGTTCCGGAATAGAGAGATAAAACTTAAAATATAAAGACAATAGCGTTTATACATTCTTTATGCTTAATTTGGAAAATGAAATTGCTGAGGATTGCCCTGTAAAGGAAGGTCAAGAACCGCCAAAAAAGGGCAACAAAAAATCAATAGCAAATTATCAATACGAAATGCTGAAAGAAAATCCGTACAAATACACTTCTGATGATGTTTTTTTTACAGTATTTGCAACTCGTAAGGAAATTGACAAAAAAGACTGGAAAGCCGGGCGACAAAAGTTTTTCTCAAAAGGTCAGCCTTGCTTCAGAGCTTCCCCGCTTACCAAAAGATATGGATGGGGTGTTCACAGTAATGAAAATGGGCAGGTTGCGATTTATGGAGCAGATACTCAAGAATATCAGAATTTTGTTTCTGACGAAACGGTTAGAAAAGTAAAAGCTATGGAATCAAAAAGATGATAAAATGGAATTTGGCATAGACAATTTGCCTTTGGAAATAAACAAATATCTATTATATTGTTCTCCCTGATTGGTTGTTTTTCGGCTTCAATAGTTATTGCGTTACTGCTATCAAAGTTTGTGTATTTTAAACCGCCAAACCTTATTTATAATTTTTTTAAAATTTGAAAAATTAAAACAAGGTTTGGCTAAGTATAGTACTGATATTAAAATTTTCTTTTTTTAAGCCGCTACTGCTTATACACTAAACCGATGCAAAATTAAAAGGAAAAAACAAAATGGATTTTAATAAAGAGAAATACAAAATTTACACTTGGAAAAATCGGTTGATGTTGCATTGGATTTTAAATCATGTGTTAGCAATAAACGAATTAATTTTAGGACAAAGAGTTCCCAAAATTAGATTGGAAGATAAAACTATTGACAAATCGATATTTGAAAAGACTTTTGTTCCTTGTCCTCATTGTGAAAAACTTCACGATGAAAGAGTCTGGGCAAGAGAAAATGGGACTGCCTTTCAAAATTGGTTTGGACTTTATTGTAAAAATTGCGAGAATATAATTCCTTGTTTAACCGACTGGTTGAGTTTTTTAATTCTTATAATAACATTTCCGATTTGGGGTTGGTTTAGAAAGAGTTTAAAAAAACAAATTGTTAGAAAAACAACCAAAACGATATGAAAATATTTATATTGAAAATATTCAGAACTCGCTTAGCAAAAAGAATTGGATAAAAACAGTGCTAATTTGGGGAATGTTTATGTTTTTGATTATGTCAATTGGATTTCCATATTTTAGCGGACAAGAAATAACTTGGAAAACTATATTATCGGGATTTGTAACTTGGGCAGTTGGCGGTCTTGTATTTGGTTACATTATGAAATTATTTATGAAAAGTAAAAAATAACATTGCATAACATCACATATATACGCTATGGTTGCAATTCTGCAAAATTTAGGCATTTTTCTTTCAATTTCCGACACTTCTCATACACTCACCGTTGGCTGTCATTTAAAGAAAAATACTACAATGAAAAAAATTAATTATGTAATTTATATTGGTGTGATAATCATTCTCTGATTATCAGGTTATGAAACAAATAAGGAAAATATTATGAACAACACAATCATTGAAACATTTACTGTAATTGGTATTGCAGTAAGAACGACTAACGAGAATGGGCAATCAGCCAAAGACATTGGAGCCTTATGGAATAAATTTATGTC
>PDOO01000018.1 GCA_002742885.1 Candidatus Cloacimonadota bacterium | reverse complement strand
ATCCCCCAATTTAACTTCTTTCCAATCACTCATCATTACCTCCGCTTTTATCTTCCAAAAACATAGGCGTATCCTGTTGCAAAAGAATTTGCATTTGGTTAATGGCAATTTGGTTAAGTTTCACAAGCCTTTCGTTTTGCGGCATTTCTTCATTTATAAAAACAGCATTCAGGTTTTCTAAATTAGCAAGGCATACTAATTGTGAAACATTGGCATAATCACGGATATTTCCTTTTTTATCCGGATTTTCCTCTCGCCATTGTTTAGCAGTTTTTCCAAATAGTGCCATATTCAGTACATCCGCTTCGTTGGCATACACATAAGAAATTTGCTTGCTTGTAAGATGTTTGGGGATTAAATTTTCTTTAATGGCATCGGTATGTATGCGGTAGTTTATTTTGGTAAGCTTACGTTTAATATCCCAATCTAACTCTTTTGCTTGTTGGCTTTTTAGCACCTGAAATTCCTTGATCAGGTAAAACTTAAACTCTACCGAAACCCACGAAGCAAATTCTAAAGCAATATCGACATGGGCAAAAGTACCGCCATAACGCCCCGATTTAGATTGTAAGCCTATTGCATTTGTTGTTTTTATCCATTTTTGAGGAGATAACACAAAGTGATTAAAACCAGCTTCATTTCTAAACTGGTCGAATTCGACCAGTTTAAAATCGGGATTGTGTAATTTTTCCCAAAGCCCAAGTAATTCGATTGTATTTTTAGACCTTAACCAGTTTTTTATAATATCGGCAGGCGCATCAGGATTTTTGTGTTTTGCAATATCGGTAATACAAATATAATCCTTCTGTTCTGAGTACATAAGTCCAACCTGTAAACCCTGAACTTCTATTTTAGTGTTTTTCCTCATGTTTCAATTCATTTGTTTGGTATTCTAAATCCCTCGAATTCGAGGGGTTTAAAATTTGGATTATAAAGTGATTCCCAAATGACTAAAAATTCAATAGTATTTCTATTGCGCATCCAGTTGCCAATAACCGCACTTGGGTCATCCGATTTGTGTTTGGCAATATCTGTTAAAGAGATAAAATCTTGATTTTTAATATAAAAGACCGTTATTTCCTGTCCTTTTACCTCAATCTTTTTATTCTTCTTACGCATCTTTTACCTCAATTTTAGCCAAATTTTCATTTATACGTTCATTCAAAGCTGCTTCTTCTTTTAACTGTTGTTCAAACTCAGCCTTTAAACTTGTAAAGCGTTCGTTAAAATCAAAGTCATCTTCTTCATCGGCCAAACCAACATAACGTCCCGGAGTTAGTACATAGTCCAGTTCTTTTACACGCTCAACGCTGGCAGCATTGCAAAAACCTTTTACATCTTCGTAGTCTCCGTCTGGGTTTCGCCAGTTGTGGTAGGTGTCGGCAATTAGTTTAATATCTTCTTTAGATAGTTCACGTGTGCGGCGGTTGATTAAATGCCCTAAATTTCGTGCATCAATAAAAAGTATTTCACCCTCTCTTCCGTCTCTCCCAGAGGGAAAGAGACTATTAGTAATATTTTTATTTAATAAATCTTCATTTTTGAACCTTAAAACTTTATTTCCTATAGATGTTAAATATGCATCTCTCTTTTTGTCTTTTTTTGCTACTTTTTCGGTGTTATGTATTTCACCATCAAATTCAATAATTATCTTTTCTGAATGACAATAAAAATCGACAATATAATTTCCAATTTGGTGTTGTCTTCTAAATTTTAACCCATTAAATTTTTTATTTCTAACTAATTCCCAAAATATTTCTTCTGCTTTAGTTTGATTCTTTCTTAGTTGTCTAGCCTCTTTTATTAATCCTGAGAAATTAAAGCCGCCTCTGTAATGACTTACATTTCCCTCATTCTGGAATGGATTAGTATCAAGACCCCCATTTCCCTCCCTTTGGGAGGGACTAAGGGAGGGTTTCGCTTTACGCGAAATAAACCACAAAGAAGCAGGAATTTGAGTATTCAAGAATAATTTTGCCGGAAGATTAACAATGCAATCAACCAATCCTTCTTCAATCAAGTTTTTTCTAATATCTCCTTCACCGGAAGTTTTAGAGGTCAAGGAACCTTTTGCCAAAATAAAACCTGCTTGTCCGCTTGGTGCGAGATGAAATAAAAAATGCTGAATCCAAGCATAATTAGCGTTACCGGTTGGCGGTGTGCCGTATTTCCAACGTGCATCTTTACGCAGTAAATCACCGCTCCAATCGCTTACGTTAAAGGGCGGATTGGCAATAAGATAATCGACTTTTAAATCTTTATGAGCATTATTTAAAAACGAGCCTTCGTTGTTCCATTTCACTTGCGAACTGTCAATACCGCGAATTGCCAAATTCATTTTACATAGTCGCCAAGTGGTTTGGTTGCTTTCTTGTCCGTAAATAGAAATATCGTTTATTCGACCTTGATGTTCTTCAACAAATTTTTCAGATTGAACGAACATTCCTCCCGACCCGCAACAAGGATCAAAAACTCGTCCTTTATAGGGTTCTAACATTTCTACCAATAACTCAACTACACTTCTTGGGGTGTAGAATTGTCCGCCTTTTTTCCCTTCTGCAAGAGCAAATTCGCCTAAGAAGTATTCAAAAACGTGTCCTAAAACATCAGCACTTCTTGCTTTTGCATCGCCGAGATCAATATTTCCGATTAAATCAATGAGTTCGCCCAAACTTGCAGGGTCAAGATTTTGTCGCGCATAAACTTTTGGCAACACCCCTTTTAGTGACGGGTTCTCCTTTTCTATAGCGTCCATTGCCTCATCAACTAATTTACCAATAGTTGGTTGTTTTGCTTGTGATAATAAATACGACCAACGAGATTTTCCCGGTACAAAAAAGATATTCTCAGCTTTATATTCATCTTTATCTTCCGGGTCTGCTCCTTCATCTATTTCATTTTTTAATTTTTCATATAATTCTTCAAAAGCGTCTGAGATATATTTTAAGAAGATCAGTCCGAGCACAACATGTTTGTATTCTGCTGCATCAATATTCTTTCTTAACTTATCTGCCGATTTCCAAAGTTGTTTTTCCAAAGGTTCGTTTGTTGTGTTTACTTTCTTATTTGCCATATATTTTAAATCCTTAATCAGATATTTAAAATCACTGTTTTTCTGTCATTTTTGATCTTGTATCCGGTTTGGGTAAATTTTTATTTCTCTTTATTCTTTGCGTTGACATATTTTCATTATTACCGAAATAATCTTAATGACAATTGCATTTATACTTCTGTATTCAGGGATTAACAACAAGTGCGCATATTTTACATTAACAAATATATTCGCAGTCTGTCATCTTTTATATCCTGATAATTTTTTTATAAATTTTAAGTCTGCAACGGTCTGTTAATAATTATCTTGAAATTTAATTATTATAAAAGAAATTCTATTAGCTCTTGTGTCAATTTAAATATTGCATTTTTATTGAATAATTAAGATTATCTGAACATAAAAAAAGCCTCACCCGAAAAGGTAAGGCTTAAATTTGATTTTACCGTTTTTTTACGGCTTAGAAATCATATTGGAAGAGGGTGGCAAGCCTCATAATATTATCTGATCCGTCGTAAATTTTACCGGGTATCATGTAAGCTGCAACAGCTTTTACACTGAGAGGTTTATAAATTCTTTTACAAATACCGAGATTGAATTCTGTTCCGATATTTGTTTCTTCGGCAACTTTTTCCATTGTATTTGCCATACCGAAAGCACCGAAAATTTTAAGGTCTTCTTTAACAGGATATTCGGCGGAAAGAGCAAACGTTAAGGTTCCTGCATCTTGTTTGATGCCGTCATTTCCGGGAGCAATTCCCCAACTGTCATTAATACCGTAACCTAAAATTTGCAGTCCGTTCATATAATAAGAGCGCATAACATTAAATTTTGAGGATGATTCCGGATCTTCTCCGTCATCTCCGCTTGTAAGAAGAACGTCAGCTTTTATTTTTGTTCCTGCATCATATTGAGCATTCAAAGCAACGGCATAACCGAAGTTTGTCAAATCTTCTCCCGATCCGTCCAATGCTCCGCCTTCAACGTTTCCGAAGTTAAAACCTAACATACCGTCAAATTTAAGTTCGTTTTTTTCCATGGTAACATAAGGCATTATCCAATAGTTCATGTCTTTTCCGCTTGCCTTTCTGGATACGACAATATCTGCTCCTAAAAGTTTATTTTTAGCGGTAAGGATAAATAAATCGCTATCATCATCAGCATCGTAATCGCCTTCTTCATCTTTGGCAAAATACATGGCTAATTTCGCTTCTTTAAAATTGTACATCATTTTGAGAGCAGCAAAATCACTGTCAAATATCAAACTGCGGTGATCATGCCATCCTTGGAGACCTATACGAAGTCCAAAATTACTTTTAGGGTAAACATATTGCAAATAAGCATGTTTGGTTTCGACGTTGACTCCGTCAGTTCCGGTTTTTCCGCCGTTTTTACCCCAAACAATATCTCCTATTTCAACTTGCCAAACAGCTTTTACTTTGCTGTCAAGATGCGCTTGGAATTTCCAACGCAGTCTTGTGTCTGCATTGTTTCTGGTATGACCGTCTTTTTCAAAAGAACTTTCTCCTGCTGCCGCATAAGGATTGTAATTAGTCCAGAGTTGCATCCTGTTTCTCAAGGTACCGCTCATTTTGAATCCCGTGTCAATCGCTAATGCCGTTGAGGCAATTAAGGCGAGACAAATCAATAATGTGATTTTTTTCATTTACGACTCCTTTTTTAATGTAATCAATAAAAATGAATTAAATTAAAATTAAATATTTTTGTCAAATAATCTTAGGATTAATTTTAACATTGGAATTAATTTCCTTAATTCATCAATAATTATCGATTTATTTTTTTATTTAAAAATTTTAATTTCGGCATTTTCTCTGAGTTTTGTTAAATGATCTGCCAATAAAAGTTCAAATTCTATTTCTCTCAATCTTTCGCAGAGAGAATCTTTTATGCATTCAAATTCGGTAATTTCAGCTTCTTTTTTGTCTGTAACCAATAAAATATGATAACCGAATTTTGTTTTAACCGGTTTGCTGATTTCATTTTTTTCGAGTGAAAATATAACTTCATCGAGTTCGGGAATCATTTTCCCTCTTCTTATAAATCCCAAATCTCCGCAATTACATCCGCTTGGGCATCCTGAGCATGATGAGGCATGACGATGAAAATCTTGGGGAGTCTTAATTTCTTGATGAACAGTTTCAGCTTTTTGTTTGCCTTTTTCGCCTTCTTCCTTGATGAGAATATGATAAACTCTTACCGCTTCGCGAGTTTTGAAGCTTTCTATATGGTCGTTATAAAATTTTTTTAATTCTTCTTCCGGAAAATCGGTACGGGGTTGTACTTTTTCTTCTATGTAGCGTTTAATTAAAAGTTTTGATTTTAATCTGTTTCTTATATAGTCTTGAGTAACATGAAATTTTTGCATGGTTTCGTTGAATTCTTTTTCATCCTCATGGTTGAGCATAAAATCAATAACATGCTCTTCCACTTCATCTTCAGAAATTTTAATACCGTGACTGACAGCTTCCCGACGCAGCAAAGCAGCATCAATCAAACAGTCCATTACTCTTTTGCAACATTCCGGCGACGCTTCATCAAGACAATTTTTTGTTTTAGTCAACTGCAACTCAAAATCATATTCTTTTGCGGTTATCTCAATATTATTTACACGGGCAACTATCATATTCTCCCCAAGAAACGACACAAGTCGTCATTAAATTAATCTTTCTTAAAACTATTAATTTTTTTTATTATTTTATCAATTTCTTCCAAACCCGAATCGACAGTACAAGTAAAATTTCCGCCGTTAAACCAGGTAAATTGCCGTTTTGCGTATCTGCGAGTATTTCTTTTTATCAACTCCACGGATTTATCTAAATTAATTAAACCGAAGTAAAAGCCAAATAATTCTTTGTATCCTACCGTATTTAACCCGGGAGAATCTTCGCCGTAACCTGATTTAAGGACATTTTTAAACTCTTCATACAGACCGTCTTTCATCATTTTATCTGTTCTTTTATTAATTTTTTCGTAAAGTCCGTTTCTCTCAGGTTTAATGTAAATTGATAATATATCAAGATTTAGTTCAGGCTTCATGGTCTTAAAGTAATAGGAGAGAGGCTTTCCTGTTTGAAGATATACTTCCGTTGCTCGCATAATTCTGTTGGTATCGTTAGGATGAATTCTTTTTTTTTCTTCCTGATCAATTTTAACTAATTTTTCTCTGAGATATTCTGTCCCTTTTTTTTGGATAAGCTCGGCAACTTCCTCTTTAATATCTTTGTTTATTTCGGGAATATCCGCCAATCCTTCGGTCAGCGCCTTTATATAAAATCCTGTTCCTCCGCATACCGCAGGAATTTTCCCTCTTTCGGTAATATCGATAATTGCCCGAGAAGCATCTTTGGCAAAACGCCCGGCATTGTATGATTTATCCGGTTCGATTATATCCGTCAAATGGTGAGGAACAAGATTTTTTTCGGCTTGAGACGGTTTTGCCGTTCCGATGTCCAGATATTTGAAAACCTGTCGAGAATCCGCAGATATGATTTCAATATCAAAGTATTCTGCCAAATTCAAAGCCAATTTGCTTTTTCCCGAAGCCGTAGGTCCCTGAACGGTTATAATTTTATACATTATATTTCTATTTATCAGTTTTCTATTCTCTTAAATCTTTTCTCAAACTCGCGCAAGGTCATTTTTATAATCAGAGGGCGACCGTGCGGGCAAAAATAAGGAACTTCGCAGGCAAATAATCCGTTAATTAAAGCAATCATTTCTTTTTTGCTGAGTTTTTGACCTGCTTTTACGGCTGCTTTGCAGGATACCGATTTGGCGATACTGTCTCTGAAATCTTCGGTTTCTTCAAATTCTTCTTGCAATTGTTTGAGTATATCAATAAAAACTTTTCCGCCGTCCCAATCTTCCAATTCAGCCGGTATTTCGTCTATGACAATGGAGCTTCCGCTGAAGTTTTTTAATCCGAAACCTATTTTTTTTATTATTTCAAGATTTTCTTCTATCAAATCGGGAACGGTTAATTGGAGATAAGGCGGCAGATCAATGACAATGGGGAAAAGAAGTTTTTGCGACGGAGCCGGCAAGCCGTGAATGCGATGGAGTATTTTTTCATAAATGATTCTCTCATGAGCGGCATGCTGGTCTATAATCAGCAGTCCGTCTTGCGTCTGAAAAAATATGTATGTTTGATGAAGTTGCCAAGGATTGATCAATTCTTCTTCGGTTCTGAGATGATTTATCGGTTTGGATTTTTGAGGTTCTTTTTCCTGTTCCGTTTGAGATTTTCCGGTAATCGGTTCGATGTATGTTTCCGACTTTTTATTATCGGAAGTCTGATTCCCGTATTCCGGATTAATCTCTTCTTTTTCTCCTGAGACGAAATTGTTGTCTCCGAAAGATCTTGTTTTAAACAGTTCCGGCTGAATAATATTTTTTCCTGCTTTATCCGTTTTTTTCTTTTCTAACGGTTGTCTTAAATTCAACAGTCTTTTTTCGGGAGAGGTGATCTCCGGATTATAATTTTTATCTTCTTTTATTATGCCGGAATTTAATTTAGGATTCATCTTCTCGCTGACTTTTCTTTGAATATGCAAGAATTTTTTGTCTTCATAATCCATCAAGGCAAGGCTAAGAGTATTTTTTACCAAATGATGAACCAAATGCGGATCTCTGAGTCTGATTTCCAATTTTGCCGGATGAACGTTCAGATCAATCAGTTCAGGTCTGATTTCCAAAAACAAGACATAAGGCAAAATATTGCCTGAATAATTAATTTTCATTTTTTTTACGAAAGGTTCGTAAGCTGCTTTTATTGCATGAATAATTATTTTGTCTTTGATGAAACGTCCGTTGACAAACAAATATTTAATGTCTTCGACCGATTCTTTATTTTCATCCAAACCGGAAATAAACCCGGAAATTTTTATCTCGTTTTCTTTGTCTTCGGCATTTATTTCAATTTTATCGGAAGAAAAAAAATCTTTGCCGAACAAAGCAACAAGCCGTTGTTCCAAGCTTTCGGCAACCGGATAATTTACTTTTTCTTTTCCGTTGGAAATAAGATTAAAGCGAATATCAGGGTACAATACCGCCTGATAATGAATATAACGCAGAATATGTTTGAACTCAACCTGATCTGATTTTAAAAATTTACGTCTTGCCGGAATATTGAAAAACAGTTTTCGTACAGACACTGATGTTCCGCAATTAGCTGAAGTCTTCGATACATCAGTTAATTTTCCGCCTTTGAACTCGACAACGGAAGCAATATCGTCTTCCTTGGTTCTGGTAACAAGTCTTAATTTTGAAACCGATGCTATACTCGGCATTGCTTCGCCTCTGAATCCGAGAGAATCAATATGAAAAATATCCTGAACCGTGCGAATTTTGCTGGTTGCATGGCGTTCGAAAGCCGTCAAAGCGTCATTTTCGGACATTCCTGTTCCGTTATCCGTAATTTCGATAAGTTCTTTTCCGCCTTTTTCTATGTTTACCGTAATGCTGTCAGCTCCGGCATCAATGGAATTTTCCACCAATTCTTTTACTACTGAGGCGGGACGTTCGATAACTTCTCCGGCGGCGATTCTGTTGGAGACTTCTTCCGACAGAATTTTTATTCTGTTTTTACTCATAAAATTAAATTCCCGGCAACAAAATCAATAATCCTGAGCTTATCAAGCGGTATTGAATTTATCCCTTTTTAAGCAATAATCTGTTTTCCTGTTTTAGCGATCGATATATGTACTTTTTTACCGTTGACATCCCATTCTTTCATATCTGATTCGGGATGCTCCGTTCTGAATATATAATCTGTAAGAGTTTCCGAACAGATATATTCTTTATGATCGTTAAATACGTTTTCTATTTCGTCATCTCCGCAATAGAATATTTTAATTCTGTCCATCACGTCGAAATTTTGCTCTTTACGAGTAAACTGAACTTTATTGACTATTTCTCTGGCAAATCCCTCTTTGATGAGTTCCGGACTGAGTTTAGTATCAAGAGCGACAAATAAGTCTTTGTTTGTTTCAAAAACAAAACCGTTGCGGTTTAAAACAGAAACAATCAAATCGGATTCTTCAATATTCAGAGAGTGACCTTCAATTTCAAGGTAATACGGCTCATTCTTGCGGAAAGCATCCATTATATGTTGAGGATTAATCAAATTTAAGGTTGAAGCAACCTGTTTCATGTGTTTTCCGGCTTTAGGACCCAGAGTCTTGAAATTGGGCTTGATTTGATATTTTACAAAATCGTCTTTTTCGGCAATGAAACAAATTTCTTTAATATTTATTTCTTCTTTGATCAACTCTTCCATTCTTGAAACAGCAGATTTTGTTTTTTCCGGGATGTAAAGAGCCTGCAAAGTTTGACGAACTTTTATTTGACAGGAGTTTCTGGCTGCTCTTCCGAGAGCTACTGTGTCTATAACGGTTTGCATTTCCTTTTCAAGATCCGGTTTTACTGCTTCTTTATCCGGTTTCGGGAAATCGGTGAGATGAACGCTTTTGTTTCCGGTCAAATTAATAAAAATTTCTTCCGAAAGGAAAGGAGCAAAGGGAGCAATCAAGCAAGAAACTTTAACCAATACTTTATGAAGAGTCAGGTAAGCATCTCTTTTATCGTTAGTTAATGTCATTGCCCAGAATCTGCGACGGCATCTTCTGACATACCAGTTTGAAAGATCGTCAAGAATAAAAGTTTGAATTTGTCTTACGGCTTTGGTCAAGTCGTAATTATCGAAATATCCTGTAACATCTTCAATCAAGGTATTTAATTTGGAAATAATCCATTGATCTATTTCAACAGTTTTTTCGTTTGTATTTTTATATTTCGACGCATCAAAATTATCTATATTGGCATAAGTTACATAAAACGAATAAACATTTTTTAAGGTTCCTATGAATTTGCTGACGATTTCGGCTACTCCTTTCTCGTCGAATTTTGTAGGTACCCACGGAGGAGAAACAGCCAAGAGATAAGTTCTGACGGCATCGGCTCCGTATTTATCGAATAAATCCATCAGAGCTTTTCCTGAAACAGAATTTCCCCGACTTTTACTCATTTTTAAACCTTTTTTATCAAGAATAAGATCGTTTACCAACACGTTTTTATAAGGTGATTCGTTGCGCAATACGGTTGAAATTGCCAAAAGAGTGTAAAACCATCCTCTGGTCTGATCAATTCCCTCGCAAATGAAATCAGCCGGATAAAGTTCATCAAAAATTTCTTTGTTTTCAAAAGGATAATGCCATTGAGCAAAAGGCATGGCTCCGCTGTCAAACCAGCAATCGATAACTTCGGGAGTACGGCGCATTTTCCCTCCGCATTTACAGGGAACTTCCGCATCGTCTATATAAGGACGATGGAGTTCTATGTTTTCAGGGATTTTTTCGCCGTTTTTCATTACTCCGCATTCGCAAAGTTCTTTAATGGAACCGAATGACGTTTTATTCCCGCAATCGTCGCAAACCCAAATATTAAGGGGAGTTCCCCAGAATCTGTCTCTGCTTACAGCCCAGTCTATATTATTTTTAAGCCATTCTCCGAAACGTTTTTCTCCGACGAAAGGAGGATTCCAATTAACTTTTTCATTATTTGCAAGCATTTTTTCTTTAAAGTCGCTTGTTTTAATATACCAGCTGGAACGAGCATAGTAAATCAATGGAGAAGAGCAGCGCCAGCAAAACGGATAGCTGTGCAGAATTTGCATTCTTTTGTAAAGCAATCCTCTGTCTTTGAGATTTCGGATAATGGATTTATCCGCATCTTTGACAAAAATTCCTGCCCAATCCGTTATTACATCGGTAAACTTTCCTGCTCCGTCCACAGGCTGAACAACCGGTAAATCGTATTTCATGCCCAGGTTATAGTCATCCTGACCAAATGCCGGAGCGGTATGCACAACTCCTGTTCCGTCGCTCATGCTTACATAATCAGCGCAAGCAATGAAGAAAGCTTTTTTATCCGGTTTTACAAACTCGAAAAGTTGTTCATATTCTTTATATTCAAGTTCTTTGCCGATAAACTTGTCAACTGTTTCGTATTCTCCTTCAATTACGCCGAGTAAAGCCTTTGCCAAAATCAGATATTCGTCTTTATGCTTTATCCGAACATATTCTTCTTCCGGATTAACAACCAAAGCTACATTGGAAATTAAAGTCCAGGGAGTAGTTGTCCAAGCCAGAAAATAAGTATTTTCCCAATCTTTTGCTTTGAATTTAACAAAAACACTGGGATCTTCCGTTTCTTTGTAGCCCTGCGCCACCTCATGACTGGAAAGAGGGGTTCCGCAACTTGGACAATACGGTACAATTTTATGTCCTTTGTAGATTAAATCTTTTTTCCAAAACTGATTTAAAAGCCACCATACGGATTCTATATAGTTGTTATCCAGGGTAATATAAGGATTTTCAAGATCAATCCAATAACCCATGGTTTTAGTCATTTCCCGCCATTCCTTTTCGTAGGAGAAGACAGATTTTTTACACTCGGTACAAAATTTTTCTATACCGTAATCTTCAATAGCTTTTTTATCGTGCAGACCCAATTTTTTTTCAACTTCTATTTCAACCGGCAATCCGTGGGTATCCCAACCTGCTTTTCTTTTTACCTGAAAACCCTGCATCGTTTTGTAACGGCAGACTGTATCTTTGATAGCGCGTGAAATAACGTGGTGAATACCGGGCATGCCGTTGGCAGTGGGAGGTCCTTCAAAAAAGATGAACTTCTTGCTGTTTGCTTTACTTTCAATACTTTCCTGAGCTGTATCATTTTCTTCCCAATACTTTCGAATTCGTTTTTCAAGCACCGAAGCTTTTTCTTTGGTATCAATCGGATTATACATAAATAGGACTCCTTGCGCTTTTTATATTTTTCGGGTTATTTTTTCCCTTTTTTTATTTGGAGTCAAAAAACGCAAAACTCAATTATAGACGCAAGTTTTTTTCCTGAAACGGAGAAAATCATTTGATGAATGTGAATAAACAACTATGGAAACACAATATTTACAGGAGGAGAAACCATATCTTATTCAGTTCATAAATAAAAAATATTGTTCTCCTAATAACCTGTATGATACTTGATAAAGGAATTGTTTTTTTGCAGGATAAATCAATTAAAAAAAAACTGTAATTGTAATAGAGGCAGGAGTTTTTTATCTGATTTCTTTTATGGTTTTAAGTATAATTTTATCTTTGGGTTTATTGCTTTTATCGGTTGTTAATGCTTCTATTTTTTTGACTGTTTCAAATCCTTCAATGACTTTTCCGAAAGCTGTATGCCGACCGTCCAGCCAAGGCGCTCCGTCAGTTGCCGTAACTATAAAAAATTGACTGCTTCCCGTTCCGGGACCTTTATTCGCCATTGACACGACGCCAAATTCGTGGGAGAGAGGACGCAAATCTTTTCGGTATTTGTAACCTTCTTTTTCAAAAAGCAGTTTTAAGCTGAGAGATTGAGCAGGATGATCTTCCGGATACATTTTTGCGTAATATGAATCTTTTACCGATATTTTATCTAAATTTAAACCATCGGCATTGATTTCTTCTTTCAATTTATATTTTGCTCCGCCTGTTCCGTCATTTGCGGGATCTTCGTCTTTGGATAAAGGATCGCCGGTCTGAATCATAAACCCTTTTATTATTCTGTGAAAAGTAACTCCGTCGTATAATCTTTTTTTTACCAGATATTTGAATGATTTTGCTGTTTTGGGAGCGACGTCTTCAAAAGTTTCTATCGTAATGCTTCCGCAATCTGTTTCAAGAATGAACTTATCGCAGTATGCGAGATTAATACTGACGGCAAGAATGATAAAAATAAGTCTTAACTTTTTCATAATAAAATAAAATGAGCAGAGGGTTACCCTCTACTCAACTATAATTTTTTCGATAATTACAGGTTCAATCGGTTTATCTCCGGGAGCTGTTTTAACGTTTTCTATTTCATGGGCAATATCCATTCCCGAAGTTACTTTTCCGAAAACGGTATGCTTTCCGTTCAACCAGGAACAACCTTCTTTCTTGGTTACAATGAAGAATTGAGAACCGTTTGTTCCGGGTCCGGCGTTTGCCATGCAAATTGTACCGTAATCAACTTCCGCCAGAAGTTTTCCGTTTGAAAATAATTCACCGGGGTAATCGGTTTTTTCCGTATAAAATTCAACCGTATTTTTTTTCAACGGTTCAAAGCTTTGCTCTTTATAACAAGCTTCGGCAACTCCGATGATGTCGGGATGGGCATCAATCCCTTTTTGTTGACAAGACTGTAAATAAGGAACGACAACTTTTGAGTAAACAATTGAAGCTGCTTCGTCTGTTTTTATTTCGCCGGATATTTTTTTGCCTTGCTCAAAGCATTCATCGTCAAATTGATAACCTGGACCGCCTGTTCCGGTACCGAGAGGACAACCTCCCTGAATCATGAAATCTTTGATTACGCGATGAAAAATAAGTCCGTCGTAATACGGTCTTTTAACTTTTTCGCCTGTTTTGGGGTCTGTCCATTCCTTGGATCCTTCGGCAAGACCGACAAAGTTTGCCACGGTATTGGGAGCGATATCCGAAAATAAATCCAATTTGATTTCGCCTTTGTTTGTTTTAATGATCACTTTTTTTACTCCTTCACTGCCGAAGCAGTTTATTATTATGGTTACCATTAATATTATGAAAAGCTTACGCATTTTTCCTCCGATTTATTCGTAATATTTTAATTCTGTTTTTTTATCTTTTATTTCAATATAAGATTGGTTTATGATCCAATCTCCGCTGTTGACGTAAACACAATTTCCTAATTGCTTTTTTATCGGGTTGTGAGTGTGTCCGAATGCAACAACGTTTATACCTGAATTTGCTTGTCTTTCGGCTTCTCTAAGCAATCCCGCATTTTTTTTTTCTTTTAATTTCTCGGGGATCACTCTGTCTCGGCTGGAGCGAGACATTAATTTGCCTATTTTTAAACTGAGATCAGGATGAACAAGTTTGAATATTTTCATCAAAAATCCATTTCGAATGATTTTTCTGAAAATTTTATAACGAAGATCATTGGTTGTAAAACTGTCCCCGTGGGATACAAAATATTTTAATCCGTCGATTGTATCCGTAAAAGTATCTGTCCGGACTTCGTTTACTATCTCTTCTTCCAGAAATCCGTTAAAACAAAAATCATGGTTCCCGGCGATAAAAATTATTCTGCATCCTGAATTTTTCAGTTCCGATAAAATCTTTAAGACGGAAAAGTATCCTTTGATTATGACCTGATTCCAGCTGAACCATAAATCAAAAATATCGCCGTTAAGAATCAGGACATCAGTTGATCCTTTAAGGCTTTTTAAAAATTCTTCAACTTTTTGCCGTCTTCTTTTATCGTCTTCGTTTTCTGCAAATTTTAAATGAAAATCAGAGGCTATAATTACACGCATTAATTTCCGCCCGTCATTATATAGTATATTATGTTTGCTCCGAATTTCAAAGCTTCTTCTCTAAGTTCAAGAGGATCATTGTGAGAAGAAGCATTTGCCCAGCCGTCGCTTATGTTGGATTCAAAAGTATAAAGCGCCGTAATGCGTCCGAAATCATCCGTAATCGCTAAAGCCTGCGGACGTTTATCGTCGTGTTTATGAATTTTCGGCAGCTTTTTAAATTTAAAAAATGATGTATAAACGGGATGATTGTCAGGTAATTCAATTAATTTTCTCCCGGGGAATATTTTACGAATCTCCTTGCGAATTGATTTGTCCATGCCGTAATCGTCATCTATATACAAGAATCCTCCGTTTTCAGCCCAATTTCTAAGATTTTTTCTTTCGTCTTCCGTAAAGTAAACGTTACCGTGTCCGGTCATGTATATGAAAGGATATTGGCTGATTTTGGGATTGTCCGGTTTAATTATTTTTTGTTCCGTACTGAAATCTGTTCCCAAATTTCGATTGCAGAAATTTGCCAAATTAGGCAAAACTTCAGGATTATTGTACCAATCTCCGCCTCCGGAATAATGCAGTCTGGCAAGCTGTTCTCCAATTGCTTTCAAACCTGTAATTCCGAGAATAAAAACGGCAATCATTAATATTCTGTTTAATTTAATATTTATCATTTTGTCAGCAATTGCAGGAGCCTTATCTTTGTCAACAGTGATTTATGCTTAAAACCAAACTTATTCTCAGGTTTACGGCAAAAAACCTCGTCCGGCTAAAGACGAGGTTTCCGTTATTGATAAACAATCTTATTTTATTTTAAGATAACCATTTTTTGGGCTATTGTCTTTTTCTCGGTTGATAATTTATAGAAGTAAATACCGCTTGTAACTTCTTTTCCGTTTTCTGCTTGACCGTTCCATTTTACGGTATGACTGCCTGCTTTGAAATTATCGTCGGCAACAGAAGCTATTTTTTGTCCTTTGACGTTATAAACCGCAATTTCGGCTTTTCCGTCTTCAGGCAAATTAAAGCTGATTTTCGTTTCGTTTGAACGACTGTTCGGACGGAAAGGATTGGGCGAGTTTTGACTTAAAGAAACGGATTTTATTTCAGGCATATCATCATTATCAACTTGATAAGCGTTGACTTTTTGAGCATAAATACCTTTAATTTCTTCCTTACCGCTGGAACGTCCGTCAATCCAGGAAACAATCGCAAAATCACCGTTCATATTTTTTACGACAGGCATGGCTTGCTTTTTGCGAGCATTGCATACGATTTCACCGTTAGGATCGCTTGTAATAATATTTCCGTCTTCATTATTGAAGCTCTGTATATAAATATCGGAATAATCATCCGTAAAATAATCTTCCCATGCTATGACATGATTGTTTCCGAGGCAAGCTATAGACGGGTTTGTCTGAGTAGAGTCTCTTGATACGGCGAAAAATCCGTTGTTTTCCCATTCGGGAGAACCGTTTTCGAGATTAAACTTTTGGAAAGATATATCTGTATCTTGTCCGTTCCTGAAATCTTCCCAAACAGTATAAAAATATCCGTCTTGATAACTTATTGACTGTTTGGTTTGATCTTGCTCCAAGTTTACCAAAGGAACGCCGTTTGTTTCCCAGACAACGCTTGCATCGTTACGGATGAGTTGAGCATAAATATCGAAATCTCCATTTCTTGAATCTGTCCAGTAAATTAAAATTCCTTCATCTGTTTTCAGCCCTTGCGGATTTGATTGAATTCCCTGATCATTGCAAATTACTGTTCCTTGCTGACTCCATCCTTCATAAACATCTCCGTTTTCATCTATGCGTTGAGCATAAATATCGGCATTACCGTCTTTAACAATAAAGATATCATCAACTATATCTTTAACTATTGCATCGAAGGAAATATCCATAATCATTTGTCCTTCATTGCCCCATTGTTTTTCGCCGTTTACGATATATTGAGCATAAAGTTTATAGTTTTGAATAGGAAATTCTCCTTCCAATTTTGTAAATCCGTAAAGGATTCCTTCGTTATATTCTGCGAGCACTACTGTTTCTTGACCTGATCCGCCCGGTCCCAATTCTATTCCTTCTGATGTCCAAAGGATATTGCCGTCGCTGTCTATGGCGGCAGCATAAGCTTTTTCTATTCCGCCGATTATTTGAATGATACCGAAGTATGCTCCTCCGCCGGTTCTTTTGATCATTTTATATTCTTTTTGTTTATTGTTATTCGGAAGTACGGGAATTCCGTTCTCAGGGAACATGTTTTCTCCCGCTGAATTAAGCTTTTGACAATAAACCTGCTCTTGAGCAGATCTTGAGTCAAGCCAACCTATGTAAGTATCTGTTCCGTTTACAAAAATTGTTTGCTTGGTTGCATTTCCTGAAAGTCCCCAAAATACGAGGTTTCCGTTTTCGTCCAATTGAGGTAAGTTATTATTGAAAACTTGATAATAAAGACCTGCCGATCCGTTGCGAAGATCAGACCAAATTACAAAAATGTTATCTCCGCCTTTTCTTATTAATCCTTTTTCTTGGGAAAATGATTCGTCGCATACGGGAATGCCGTTTTCTTCCATAAGGATTTCTCCGGAAGCATTAAAATGTTGGATGTAAAGATCGGTGTTTCCGCTTCTCGGATCATCCCAAATAACGTAACATCCGCCGTTACCGTCGGCAACTGCTCTTTGACCGGTTTGGCTGACACTTTGGTTTTGTACTGCCGGAACTCCGTTTTCAGCCCATTGAGCAATACCGTTATTGTCGCATTTTTGGACAAAAATATCTGATTCGGGAGAAGAAGTTCTTTTATCTTGCCAAGCAACAAAATAGGAACCGTCATTGTTTGCGGTTAGTCGAGGATCCAATTGCCCGCCTTGAGCATTGCAAATAGGATTGGCTTCGGTCATGGTTCCGTCTAAATTTATTATTCTTCCGTTGATGAATCCGACAGGATTATTCTCGCTTCTTTCTCTCCATGCAACGGCAAATTTATTGTTGCTCAAATGAGCCATTTTTACTTGCTCTTCCATTGCCTCTGTGCCGGAAACTACTATGAAATTTCCCCAGGGCTTAGTTCCGTCAGACAATATCCTGGTTGCATATATGTCTGAATTATTATTATGATTGTTTACGTAAGCCATCACGGCTCCGCCTTCTCCGTCTTCCCAAAAAGTGTGATTCTTTTGGTTTCCGTCGTTGTCTGCAATTGCGATACCGTCTGTTTCCCAAATAAGCGAACCGTCGGCACCTACGTGCATCCCGTAAATATCGCTTCCGCCCGAATTGCGATAATCAAGCCAAATTATATATGCACCGCCGGCATTGTCTTTGACGATGTTCAAAGAAATTTGTTTTCCGTCGGCAATACAAACAGGAACTCCGCCTTCTGTCCATTGCAATTCACCCTCGGCATTGATTTTTTGAGCATAGACATCTCCTGCTATTTGGTTTGAAAAGTCTATCCATGCCACTATAACTTGATTGTCGGTTGTTTCGATAACTACCGGATCTTCCTGTCTGTCGATTTTTGCGTCAACGATAACGGGAGTGTCCCACAAAGCCGTACCGTCTGCGCTTACTCTTTGGGCTTTTACGTCTCTGTCTCCGTTTTGAGTATCAGACCAGACGTAAACCATTGAGCCGTCATCCAACCCGGCTCCGGCTCTTGACCATTCAATATTTGCTCCCTGACGAACAGGAACACCGTTATTTTGCCATTCAAAACTTCTTAAATCAGCAAAGAAAGCCAATGCGCAAAGAATACTCGCAAAATACTTTAATCTCATTATTCTCCTCCTTTAGAGAAATTTTTTATTTTTTTTCTTTATATTAAGCAATTTATTTGCCGGTTGTTCAATAATACGGAAAGCTTTCGTTTTGGCAATCAAAAATTATTTCCCGTCTGTTTTTTATTTTAAATCTTCATTCCGCAAAAACCCGGTGAATGAGCAGGTATTGTAAGACGCAGTCAAAAAATTATATCAAAACGAATAAAAAGCATTGCGAAAAAATAAAGAAATCTTTAATTGACATACATTATTGAATTAAAAAGAAATTTCATATTTTATTTTTTCGTCTCTGAAATTTTAATTATATTTTATTGCAGGTTATTATGAAAAATATAACTGATACCAGATTATTGAAAGTTACTTTAAGTATTATTTCTTTGGCAATAGTTGTTGCCATTTTAAAACAGCTGAAAGCTATATTTATTCCGCTTACATTGGCGATTTTTCTTTCTTTCATGCTTTCTCCGGCGGAAAGATTTTTGACAAGTAAAAAAATACCTAAAATTTTAGTTATGATTTTACTTTTAATTATAATTTTTTCAAGTATGTTCCTGATAGGAACTCTTGTTTACAAGGGGGTGTCTTCATTTGTTACAGCATATCCGATTTATGAAGATAAAATTACCTTAAAGGTGGAGACTTTTGTCGAGAAATTTCAATTGCCTATTGAAATCAGAGGAATTAAGTCTTATTTGAAAAATGAAGTTGACTGGGCTTATCTTATTTCCAAATTTTCCGTGTCAAAATCTATTTCCAAAACTATGGGGTCATTTGTAGATTTCCTCTTTAAATTATTTTTAACTTTAGTCTTTTGGATGTTTTTAACATGGGAAAAAGCTTTAATTTTCAAACGGGTCGAAAAAACTTTAACGCATGAAGAAGCTTTACAGTCTCTGAATATGGCAAAAGATTTAGAAAAACAGATAATAAGCTATCTTGCCAATAAAACTTGGATAAGCTTGCTTACTGCCGTTTTGGGCATGCTTTTGCTTGCATCTTTAAAAATTCATTTTGTTATTATCAGCGGCGTATTGCTTTTTGTTTTGAATTTTCTTCCCAATTTCGGTTCTGTAATTGCCGGCAGTTTTCCGGTTATTATTTGTTTTTTCCAATACGGAGTCGGCTGGCAACTATTTGTTCTCATGGGAGCTATGTTGGGATTGCAATTGACGATAGGCAATATTCTTGAACCTCACGTTATGGGAAACAAATTTAATATTTCTCCCCTTTTTATTTTGATCAGCCTTATTTTTTGGGCTTGGGTTTGGGGAGTTGCCGGTATGCTGTTGACTGTTCCCATAACATCGGCTCTGGTTTTGGTTATGCGTGAATTTAAATCATTAAAAACGGTTACGGCGATTATAAGCGGCAAATAAAAAATTTATGGCATTAAAGATTAAAGAAGTCCCGAAGGGAAGTATTGCTTACGAAGCCGGTATTTTGCCTGATATGATGATTCTTTCCGTCAACGGAGAAACTGTCAGGGATTTCATAGATTTACAATTTTTGACTTCGGAAGATTTTCTGGAAATAGAAGTTCAGCATAACAACGAACGGAAAAAGTTTTTTCTGGAAAATGATTTTGTTACGCCTGTCGGTCTTATTCCCGCAGAACATAAATGCCGAACCTGCGCCAATCACTGTATTTTCTGTTTTGTTGATCAAATGCGTCCAAACTCCAGGAAGAGTTTGCATTTTAAGGATGATGATCATACTTTTTCTTTCTTTTTCGGTAATTTTATTACTCTTACCAATATGTCGAGCGTTGATTTTGATAAGATTATCAGTCAGGGACGTTCTCCTCTTTATGTCTCCGTTCACACTGCTAATCCTGTTTTACATAAAAAAATGTTGCGTTATAAGCATGATTTTAATATAAGAGAAAGTTTAAGCAGATTGAACGAAGCAGGCATTAACTTGCATACTCAAATTGTTTTGATCCCCGGATGGAATGATGATGAAGAATTGATCAGTACTCTGAGATTTCTTACCGGATTAGAGTCGGTTTTGTCTGTCGGGATTGTACCGGTAGGCATTACAAAATACAGAGACGGTTTAACCAAGTTGAATCTTACGACCAAAGAACAAGCTGAAAAAGCTATCAGAACAGCTGATTATTTTAATTCCAAAGAAGAAGAACCCAGAATTTTTTGCTCAGACGAATTTTACATTTTGGCGGAAAGAGAGGTTCCCGGCAGCGACTTTTACATGGGATTCGATCAATTGGAAAACGGTATAGGAATGATAAGGTTTTCCATGGATAATTGGGAAGAGTACAAAGAAGATTTTTTGGCTGAAATAGCTTTGCTGGACGAAAAAATTATTTTTATAACATCCCAATCTCCGGCTAAATTCATTAAATCCGTGGTTGATGAAATAAACGATAATTTTGAAACGCCTAAATGTGAAGCCAGGGTGATAAAAAATAATTATTTAGGTGACAGCGTTACTGTTGCAGGGTTGATCTCGGCAAGCGATATATTTGAACAGGTTCCGGTAAAAAAAAAAGAACTTTTGGTTTTGCCGTCTTCTATTTTTAATGATGATATGTTGACTATAGATCAAATTACGAAAATGCAAATTACCGAGCATTACGGAAATAAACTTTTGATAATGAACAGTCTTTTCGACGGCTGGGAATTTGAAACTGCGGGAGATAATTAAAAATGAAAAACATTGCTGTAATCACTGCCGGCGGAAGCGGAAAAAGAATGAGATCCGCCATAAAAAAACAATTTATGAAAATAGGAAATGATCCTGTTATTGTTCATACATTACGGAAGTTCACTGCTTCAAAATTGTTTGCCGAAATAATTTTGGTCATTCCGGAAGAGGATGTTCCGGAAACTGAAAATTTTATAAAAAAATATTTTAAGAATGATAAAATAACTTTGGCAACAGGAGCAGATGAAAGACAAAAATCCGTCTTTAACGGTTTAAAACAATGTCCTCCCGATACGGATTACGTTTTTATTCATGACGGAGTAAGACCTTTTGTTGATTTGGAAGATTTAAATTTATTATTGAAAAAAGCAAAAGAAATAAAAGCTGTTATCCCGGTTACTCCGGCGCGTTGTACAATAAAAAAATGTCGCTCCGGAAAAGTTACGGAAACTGTTCCGCGTGATGAACTTTTTGAGGCGCATACTCCGCAGGTTTTTGATTTTTCTCTTATTTCGGAATTGCATAAAAAAGCTGACGAGGAAGGAGTGATCTTAACAGACGATGCCGGAATTTGCGAATATTACGGTCATGAAGTCGGTATAATCGAAAGTTGCGGAAATAATATAAAAATAACGCATCCGCAAGATATTAAAATTGCCGAAATAATTTTAGAGGCGGAGAAAAAATGAGAATAGGATACGGTTACGATGTACATAAATTAACTGAAGGTCGTCCTCTTATTTTGGGCGGAATAAATATTCCCTATGAAAAAGGTTTGCTGGGTCATTCCGATGCAGATGTTTTGGTTCATGCAGTTGCGGACGCAATTTTGGGAGCTTTGGCGCTCGGAGACATAGGTCAACATTTTCCGGACACGGATTCAAATTATAAAAACGCCGACAGTATGGAACTTTTGCGTCATGTCTGCGAATTAATGAAAGAAAAAGGTTATAAACTTGGAAATATGGATTCAACCGTTTGTGCTCAACGACCTAAATTAAAAGATTTTATTCCTGAAATTAGAAAACGTTTTGCGGAAGTTATCGGTTGCGATATTTCTCAGGTTTCCGTAAAAGCCACTACCGAAGAAAAAATGGGTATTACCGGAAACGGGCAAGGCATGACGGCTCATGCCGTTGTTTTGTTGGAAAAGATTACGACCTGATTTATAAATTATATCGATAATTTGATGAGTTTAAGGTTGACTTTTTATGTATAAAAAGCATTTTCTGTATTTAAACGATTTTTGAATAAAAAAATCAAAATTAAGGATATATTATGAAAAAGCCGGGTTTGGGAACTCAAGAATTATCAATGCTTATAAAAAGTAATTGTATCTATGTTGATAAAACAGAGATAATTAACAAACTTATAGAAAACGGGAGATATTATTTCCTTTCC
>PDOO01000017.1 GCA_002742885.1 Candidatus Cloacimonadota bacterium | reverse complement strand
GCCCGCATCAACATCAATTGCAACGATATTATAAGTATATACTTGATCTTCCGTTGCTTCTGTTACGGGATCAGTCGTAAATACGGGAGCATCGTTGACATTTATAACATTTATGGTAAAGGAGTGATATACAGGAGAATTTTCGCTGTACGCATCATACAAAGCTATAGTTACGTCATTAGCTCCTGTATGTTCGTTAAGAGGAGTTCCGCTGAGAGTAGCCGTACCGTCTCCGTTGTCGGTAAAAGTCAGCCAAGCAGGCAATAACTCAGAGACTAAGCTAACGTGATTACCGTCATCATCGGAGGTTGTTACAGTATAAGAGTATGCAACATCTTCTGTCGCATCTGTTACATCCATTGAAGTTACTTCCGGCAAGCTGTTGTCAAGTTGGAAATAAGCTTTTCTTACGACATGCAATCGTTCGGTCAAGTCATCGATATAAAACGTAAGTGTATCAATGCCTGTTGCTCCTTGATTTGCCGTATAAGTAAAATCTTTTAAAAATTCATTAATTACATCAAGACTTCCGCCTATAGTTAAGTTGTCAGAGCCGTTATTGTTAAGGAATCTGCTGTTTTCGGTAAAGACAGTTATTCCCTTTTTCACGCTGATTTTCATAATAATCATTCCATTAACGCTGTCTCTGTCGCGAACATAAATACTGTCAGCCTCCGTAAAGTGGTATTCAAACGGATCAGTTATAGGAAGATAAAGCCTTACCGGATCAATAACTTCAACATTATTAATCATTAAATGAGGGGCATCGTGTTCCGGGATGATTATTAATTCAGCCCAATCATCATTTTCGCTGAAAGGAGTAAGCAAACCGTTCTCGGATGCGTCGGCAAAATCTCCGACCGAATATTCACTTTTATCCCAAGCTCTGAAACGAATTCCCGAGACACCGTTAAAGTGATTATCCGGGACAAATCTGAGAATATTAGTAACGTTGCCAGAGATATCTCCGTCCAAGAGAAGAGCATTCGTTTCAATATTGTCGTAAACTCCGGAAGCTGCAGGAATATCGTTAAATGTATTTCCGTTATCAAGACTGTATTGCCAGGTACCGTGAGCATTGTCAACTTCAGTTACGGCAATAGCTTTATGAGCAACGGGATCATTTATGTCGGAAATAGAGTTATCCGTAATTAAATCAGCGACAGGTGTTCCGGGATTATCGACTTCATCTTCTATAATCGAAGTAAAAACATGATCTATAGCGTCATTCAAAACAGGAGCATGATTTCTTGTCTCTACGGTCAAGACTATGCTTCGGTTAACATCTTCTCCTCCGCCGAGGCCTGTCTTGCCCTGATCATTCAATCTTATAGACAGAGTATCTTCTCCCCAAAAATAATAACCGGGCGTATAAGTCGCGCCGTTTAATAAAGAATTCACCTCAGTTAAAGAAGTAACGATTGTTGCGTTTCCTGTTCCGTTACCGGATATAAATCTTTCATTGCGAGTATTAAATTGAATAATTCCCTTAGATGTCGTAATTTCCAGGATAAGCCCTTCGGAACCCAAATCAGGGTCGTTTACGGTAAGATTAAGCAATCCCAAAGCGAATTCCTGACCGCCGAGAAGAAGATCGGGATAAACGTACGAATCGGTAATTTCATTTCCGTCTTGATATATTGCCGGGTCATCGTTAACCTGCAAAACAATAATTTCGCCAACAGCTTCTTCATTGCTTAAAGATTCGTTATTTTCATCCAAAGCATCGATACGGTCTCCGGGCAATCCGGAAGTTTCATTCCATGCTTTAAATCCGAATGTTGCAGATCCGTCTCCGCCGATATTATCAGGATATCCGGAATCAGGCACAAAACGAATAAGATTCGTGTTTTCTCCGTTTGCCGTACCGCTCAGTAAAACAGCTTGATCGGAAATATCAATCAATCCGGCTGTTTCATTCGCAAAATTGAGCCATGACGTTCCGTTATCCAAAGAGTATTGCCAAATGCCGTTAAGATTATCAACCATAATGACGCAAATCGAATTGGAACTTCCCGAGGAATCGGTTACCGCACCTTCAAAAATCAAAGAATCAATTGTTGTTGCCGGACTGCCGTCCGAGTCTTCTTGAGTATCTTGCAAAGCAAAATAGAAGTTGTTTAAAACAGGCTTTGCATGCATAAATCCTGTCGGCAGAAATATTGCAAAGATAAACAAAATGAATAGAAAAATTTTCTTTTGCATAATTTTCTCCTTTACTTATAGCATTAATTATTTATAAAATAACAAAATTATTTTTTTACAAATACTCTGTCAATTAAAATTACACATAAAGCGATATTCAAAAGTTGCATAGTTTCTTTAATTTATACAGAATAAACATTTGATTACTAAAAATAATTTATAAAAATAAATTTTTTCAATATATTCCAATCAGTTAAAATCATTTATTCTTGAACTTCGTTTAACAATGTTAAAGATACAATCCTTTAAATATTTTTTATGTGTTTATTTATTATCTTTTTATTTTGCATGAAAAAATATCTTTTATTTTAAACCAATAATCAAAAAAATAAAATTTGAGAGAATCTGAAAAATAATTAATCATTTAAAGCTTAAGAGAACTCTTGCGGAACTGTCTTTAAACCGTAAAGGAAACTTCAATTTTGCCTTTCCTGTCTCTTGACATCATAACCCGATCTAGAAAATTTGCCTTATGATAAATAAAAAAATATACGCAGTGATATTAATTATAAATTTTTTAATCTCCGTAAATGGAGAGAATAATGCAATTAAAGCAGGCAGGGAAGCAAATAAGCGAGAAGCGTTAATTGATTCGTTGTCTCATTTTAAAATTGATTCTCTCGTTATTTCAAGAGATTCCGTAAGTTATGCCGCAGACAGTATGCATTACGACTCTTCGCAAGAAGAAATTCTTTTTTGGGGCAACGCAACCGTCAACTACTCATCTTCGTCTTTGTTTTCCGATTCTTTAAGAGTTAAAACGAAAGATAAGAAAATCAAAAGTTCCGGTCCGGCAAGATTGGAAGATGCAGGAATTGTTGTTTTAGGCGAAAATATTTATTTTGATGTTGAAAGCAAAACAGGGAAAGTAAAAAACGGAGCGGCAAAATTTGAACAAGGTTATTGTTACGGAAAAGAAATACGCAAAGTCGGAGATAAAACGGCAGATTTGGATGACGGAATTTTTACGTCCTGCGATGCCGAAGAGCCTCATTATTGGATTTCATCAAATCAAATGCGTATTTTTAAAGGCGATAAAGTTGTTCTCAGACCAATAATTTTCAATGTAAATCATATACCGATCTTTATCTTGCCTTACGGAGCCTTTTCAATTCAAAGAGAGAGAAAGAACGGCTTTCTCATTCCGCGTCCCGGCTATACTTCGGGCGAAGGGAAAATTATCGAAAACATCGGATATTATTGGCACTGTAAAAATTATGCCGACAATACTCTTTGGTTTGATTTTTACGAAAAAACGGGATGGATTTTCGCTTCGGAAAATACTTACAAAAAACGCTATGAATTTAACGGAAGAAATCGTTATAAATACAGAAAGCAAATAAGAAAATCAGGCGGTATCGGTTACAATTGGGAAATTTACTCTCGTCATCATCACGAATTTTTTAATGACCGAAAACTGGATATGACTCTGCATTTCGTAAGCAACAAAAGCATTTATGAAAATAACGAAGATATAAATGAAGAATTGAGAGAATCCGTCTCATCTGATATTTACTTTAAAATGCCGTTATTCGGCAACACTTTGTCTTTTTCGTCAAACTACAAAGAAAGACTGAACAAAGACTCCAGAGATTTAACTCTGCCTAAGATATCATGGACAATGGGATTGCGTCCGATAACCGAATTTTTTACCGAAAAAGGAGAAGACAAAGAAAATTTTTCGGATGATTTTTCCGTAAGTCTCAGATTCGGAGCTTCTCACAAAGCCGACATAGATTCTCATAATCCGGACTTCGCCGACATTTTTTATAAATTGGAAAAAGATTCTCTCGGAACCGGTTACATAAATAATCACGTTTACGGATTAGGTCTGAGCGAGACTCTTACCTGGTCTCGTAAATTTGCGGGCTGGCTTAATCTTTCCAATTCAACGACAAGCAAACAGATTTATCTCTATCGAGACAGACAAGACAATTATAATGCAACGGCTTACGACTATTCCAACTCAAGCAAAGCAAGTTTCAATGTTTACGGAACCCGATATTTTGAGAAATGGAAGCTGAAAGCTTTAAGACACATTGTAACGCCTTCCGTTTCGTTCAAATATTCTCCCGATTTTTCTTATCATCAAAACAAATATTACAATGCCGGAGGATTTACGGTAAACTCAGGCAAAAAGTCTCGAAAAATCAGCATGTCTTTAGGTCAGAAATGGCAAATAAAATGGCAGAAAAAAGACGGCAAAATATTAAAAATGAACTCGTTGTTAAGCATGAATTCCTCTTCAAGTTATGATTTGGAAAATGAAAAATGGAGCAATCTGCGCCACAGAGTTACTTTAAAACCGAATAAGAACAGTTACAAAATGATGGAGTATCAGATAAAACTTTCGGGAGATTTGAATCAATTTTCCAAAACTATGCATGTTAAATCATGGGGATTTGACGTGTCTCTGGATATGTCCGGAATTACGTCGCATAAAACATATTTCCCTATAAAAAAAAATCAATTTACTTCCGGGAAATTTATTTTATCCGATTCATTGACGACAGAAATCGATCAGCAGGAAGATATAACCGATTTAAAAGATTACGACAAAAAAAATTCGGAGCAAAACTGGACATGGAACATTTCCTGTAATTTGAGCAGAACCAAGACCAATGATTCTCCGGATGCGAAAATGCGAACGGAATCATCCATGAGATCAAACCTGAATTTTAAGCTGACCAAAAATTGGTCATTGCAATATGCGGTATCTCTTGACATGCGCAAAGGAGATATTCAAAGCGAAACATATCGAATCACCCGGGACATGCACTGCTGGAAATTAAGATTTGACGTAACCAAGCGTCCCGGATACTGGAGCTATAAATTTGAGTTTGTAAATATAAAAATAAACGATCTGAAGTTTTCTCAGTCGGGAAGAAAACATTAAGACAAGGGAGATAATGTGACGGAACTTCTTTTCCAAAATATTTATTTCAATTTTGCGACATTGATTGTCGCATTTGTTATTCTGGTAAAAAGCGCCGATTTATTTGTGGACAGCGCCATAGGAATATCAAATGATTTTAAAATTCCGAGAATGTTTGTCGGAATAGTAATCGTATCTTTCGCCACTACAGCTCCGGAAATTGCGGTTTCCGTCATTTCTGCGCTAAACGGTAATTCCGAATTCGCCATGGGCAATGCGGTAGGCTCGGTAATTGTTGACGACGGAGTTGCTTTAGCTTTAGCGGCAATTTTTGCGCCTAGCGTTATTTTGATAGATAAATCCATTCTGAAAACAACCGGACTTTTTTTGATTATTGCCGATATTATCACTTACGCTTTGGCTTATAACGGAGTTGTCGGCAGAGCAGAAGGAGCAATACTCATTATCTTGCTCGGCATCTATTTTGCCGTAATTTTTTTAAGAGAGAAAAAAAGAAAAGCCCTGCATCTGAAATCAATGACAGACGAAGAACCGGAAGAATACGAAACCAAGGGATCGTTAAAAAGACATATCATAATTTTTATGATCGGTTTGACCGGCGTAATCATAAGCTCTCATTTTATCGTTAAATCAGCTGAAGTAATCGCTTTATTTTTCGGTATCCCCAAATTGATTGTCGGATTAACCGTAATTGCAATCGGAACGTCTTTACCCGAAATTTCTACGGCTGTAATATCGGCAAGGAAAGGAGAAGGAGAATTAGCCGCCGGCAATATTTTAGGAGCGGACATATTGAATGTTTTATGGATCATAGGAGCTTCGGCAACCGTTAATCCCATTGATGTATCAAAAGATAAAATTACGGTTTCAACATTTTTCTTTAATTTTACCGATATTCTTTCCGTTCATTTTTCTTTTATATGGATGTTAATAATTGTCGGGCTTACTCTTTTGTTTATGCGTATGAATTATTCTCTTTCAAAATGGAAAGGCATTATTTTACTGCTCGTTTATTCAGTATATTTTTATATGAATCTTTCTGTTTTTGTTAATTAGAAAATTATAATATGAAATTTTTAGGATTAAATTTCGTTTTATCCCCGAAAATTTTATTTTTTCACAATAAATACTTGCGTTGCAAACCGGTATTTCAAATATGGTGCTTATCATCCGTAAAAAATAATTTCTTATAATATAATTTTATGAGATTTATTTTTTTATCAATGATTATATCAGTTAAAATATTAATGAGTAATAAGAATAATGGAGAATTAATGAATTTAGTCAAAAAAATTGAAGAGAAGTCGGCAAAAGTTGCCGTTGTGGGATTGGGATATGTCGGATTGCCGATGGCGGTATCCGTTGCCAGAAAAGGTTTTTCCGTTTTGGGTATCGATGTCAGCGATCACGCCGTAAATTCAGTTAACGAAGGTAAAAATTATATCGGAGACGTTGACGACGCAGAGTTGGAAAAATATGTAAAAGAGGGTAAATTAAAAGCAACCAAGGATTATGGAAAAGTCAACGATATTGATGTTATCATGATTGCGGTTCCCACCCCTTTGGATAAATATCATCAACCCGATTCTTCTTTTGTAAAAGCCGCTGCCGATTCAATAGTTGCCAATATTTCAGAAGAAACTTTGATCGTTTTGGAAAGTACGACTTATCCCGGAACCACGGAAGAAATCATTGTCCCCGCTTTGCAGGAAAAAGGATTTATCGTCGGAGAAAACGTATATGTATCCTTCTCTCCCGAAAGAGTTGATCCCGGGAACAAAGTTTACAAAACAAGCAATACTCCCAAAGTTGTAGGCGGAGTTACTGCAAATTGCAACAACGTTTCGGAAGTTTTTTATAAATCGATTTTAGATGCCGAAGTTCATTTGGTCTCATCTCCTGCCGTTGCCGAAATGGAAAAAATATATGAAAATACTTTCCGTAATATCAATATTGCCTTAGCTAACGAAATGACAATTTTATGCGAAAAAATGGGGATAGATATTTGGGAAGTTATCGAAGCGGCTAAAACCAAACCTTACGGATTCATGGCATTTTATCCCGGTCCGGGAGTAGGCGGTCATTGTATCCCGATCGATCCGTTCTATTTGACTTGGAAAGCTCGCGAGTATAATTATCATACCAGATTAATAGAGCTTGCCGGAGAAATAAACATAGCAATGCCGGAATTTGTGGTAAATAAAGCCGGTAAAATCCTTAACCAAAAAGGAATCGCTTTATCAAAATCCAATATTCTTTTGCTCGGAGCAGCTTACAAAAAAGATATTGAAGATATGAGAGAGTCTCCGATTATGCAGGTCATTATCGAATTGGAAAAAGAAAAAGCCTCTTTCGATATAAACGATCCTCATGTGGAAGAGTTTCACAACGAAATAAACGACAAAGTTTACAAAACCGTAGGTCTGGAAAATATCGAAAAATATGATTTGGTTATTTTGATTACCGATCATTCAAGTTATGACATGCCGGATATAGTTAAACGTTCTCGGTTGATTCTTGATACTAGAATGGCAACCAAAGGCATTACCGCCGAGAATATTATAAAATTATAAATCAGGAGGTCCTGCGGTAATTCCGCAGGATTTTTTTATGGTTACAAATAAACCCGTATATGTTGATTGTCTTTTCGGAGAATTAACTCCCGCTTTTTTACCGCAAAAATGGAGAGTCGTCTATACAAAGTCCAAAAGAGAGAAAAAATTGGCTGAGTTTGCCAAATTAAACAACATCTCTTATTTTTTACCTTTGATAAATTCCGAAAAGCATTATAAATATCGAAAAATTGAATTTACGAAACCCATGTTTCCAGGATATTTATTCGTGAAATGTTCTCTCGAAGAACAAAAAGAATTAATCATAACCGGGCATTGCATGACTTTTTTGAACGTAAAAGACGAAAAGGAACTTTTGGACGATTTAAGACGAATTAATGATTTTATTTCCGAAAAGAAAAAATTTTTACCTCATAATTACGTAACCGAAGGGTATATAGTTGAAATAACGGACGGTCCTCTTAAAGGTACTCGCGGTTTGGTGGAAAATGCAGAAAAAAATGATAAAATTTTATTAAACGTCAATATATTGAAGCAATCGGTTGAGGTAACAATGGATTCATCGTTGCTGAAAATTATCGGTAAAAAATAATATATTTTGTTTATTTTTTATTGATCCATTTTATTAACCAAATTTCAAACAGGAGATTTTATGGAAGAAGTAAAGTCGGGAAAAGTTAAGATCCCGTTATCAAAAAATAATTTTTACACGGTAATTATTATTATTGCCGTTGCCGTTTTTATCTTTACCGGATTATATACGGTAGGACCGGAAGAAGTGGGCGTAATAAGACGCTTCGGCAAGTATTACGATACAACCGGACCAGGTCTGCATTTTAAAATACCTTTCGGGGTTGATAATCTTACCAAAGTAAAAACCAAGCGTATCCACAAAATGGAGTTCGGATTCAGAACCAGGGAAGCAGGCATAAAAACAAGATATTCATCTCGCGATTTCTCGGATGAATCTTTAATGCTTACCGGTGATTTGAATATTGCCGACGTTGAATGGGTTGTTCAATTCAGAATTAACGATGCTCCCAAATTTTTGTTTAACGTGAGAAATATCGAAGGAACAATTCGTAATTTATCGGAAGCTGCCATGCGTTTGGTGGTCGGAGATCACAGCGTGGACGAAGTAATAAGTTTAAGCCGACAGGACATCAATTATCAGGTTCGAGAAATTTTGCAGGAAAATCTGGATGTTTACAATGCGGGAATTGAAGTAGTAAAAGTTTTTTTGCAAAACGCTACGCCTCCCAAAAAGGTTCAGCCCGCTTTCAATGACGTAAACTCAGCCGAACAGGAACAGGAAAGAATTATAAATGATGCCTGGAAACAGTATAACAACGTTATTCCGGAAGCCCGAGGAAAAGCAAAGAGAACAATTGAAGAAGCAGCAGGTTATAAAATTGACAGAATAAACAGAGCTAAAGGGGACGCAAAAAGGTTTACGGAAATTTGGAATGAGTACAAAAAAGCCAAAACGGTAACCAGAAAACGTCTTTATATAGAAACAATGCAAAAGGTTTTAAAAGACATGGATGAAATTTATATTGTGGATGAAAAACAAAAAGGAATGTTGCCTTTATTAAACATCGGAAAAGGAGGAGCAAAATGAAAGCGTTAAAAATAATTCTCCTTATTCTTCCGGTGATTATCGCCGTAAACGGATTTTATATTTTACCGGAAACTCAACAGGCAATTATAACTCAATTCGGTAATCCTGTCGGAAATGCGGTCAAAGATGCCGGTTTGCATTTTGTAATACCGTTTATTCAGAAAGTACATTATTTCGAGAAAAGAATTTTGGAATGGGACGGAGCGCCTAAACAAGTCCCCACTTTGGACAAAAAATTTATTTGGGTAGATACTTTTGCTCGTTGGAAAATCAATAATCCTCTTGTATTCTTTCAATCGGTTAAAAACGAAAACGGAGCTCACAGTCGCCTTGACGACAATATAAGCGGCGTAACGAAAGATATTATTACCCAATATAATCTTATTGAGGTCGTGAGAAACACAAATCGCAAAATGACCATAAGAACAGAGTATGCAGCCGATGAAGGACGTTCCGAGACGCAATATCAAACAGAAAAAGGACGTTCTGCCATATCGGAACAAATAGTGGAATCAGCCAAAGGTCAGCTTGCCAAATTCGGCATAGAATTAATTGATGTGCAAATTAAACGCGTTAATTACATTGATAAAGTAAGAAATGACGTTTACGACAGAATGATTTCGGAACGAGAAAAAATCGCTGCCGGATACAGATCGGCAGGGCAGGGAAAAGGAGCCGAAATTCTCGGTAAACTGCAAAAAGAATTGGATACCATTCAATCGGAAGCTTATCGTCAAGCTCAGGAAATAAAAGGTAATGCCGATGCTCAGGCAACCGCAATTTATGCCAAAGCTTACAACAAAGACCCGGAATTTTTTGAATTTCTGCGTACTTTGCAGGCTTATCCTGAAACCGTTAAGAAAAAAGATACCATGATTATGACCACGGACAGCGATTTCTATAAATATCTGAAAAAATCACAATAATAATTCACAAAAAAAAAGCGACGGTAAAACGTCGCTTTTTTATTTTCCGGTCAAATCATCGGAAATAACAATTTTTCTTAGACAACTATTCAAAACGACCGACCTCAAAAAAATTGGAGATTACGTCTATTCCAGATTTTTTGGCAGCTTCCAAAGTACCGTTAAAAAGCATCTTTCCTTTATCCAAAAAAATTATTTTATCGGCAATCCTGTGAATACTTGCCAGTTCGTGAGTTACGATAACTATAGTCATATTTAATTGATTTTTCAATTTAAGAATCAATTGATCCAATTGTTCGCTTGTTACCGGATCAAGTCCCGCCGAAGGCTCGTCGCAAACCAAAATTTTGGGATCAAGAGCAATGGCTCTTGCCAAAGCGGCGCGTTTTTTCATCCCTCCGGATAATTCGGACGGACTCAAATAAACGGCATGAGAAAGATTTACCAATTCAAGTTTACGCAAAATAATTCTTTTGCGCAATTCAAAAGGAAGTTTGGTATGTTGTTCCAGAGGAATGGAAACGTTATTAAAAATATCAATGGAATTTAACAAAGCTCCGTTTTGAAAAAGCATTCCTATTTCTTTCAAAACTTCCTCAAAATCGGAATCTTCCATATCGGTAACGTCTTTGTCGAAAATTTTAACGGAACCGGAATAAGGACGGTTAAGTCTCAAAATATTTTTGAGAAGAGTAGATTTTCCGCAACCGCTTCCTCCCAAAATTATAGTGATTTCATTTTCAAAAAAATCAGCAGAAACTCCGTCCAATACGGTTTTTTCTCCGTATTTAGCCACTAAATCCTTAACTTCTATAATTTTTTTCATTATTTTACCATATAAATTAAACTGAAGAGGGCATCAAATATAATTACAAAGAAAATGGCGGCAACAACGGATTTTGTGGTTGCTTTACCGACGCCTTCCGCGCCTCCTTCAACCTGAAAACCGTAGAAAGTTCCTATAATAACAATTAACCAGCCGAAGAAAACGCTTTTCGTCATTGTTACGACAAAATCGCTGATTTTAAGAACTTTGAGACATTCGGCAAAGTATGACTGATAACTCAGTCCCAGATAACTCATTGCCACAATCAAACCGCCTGTAACGCCGATAACTATACTGCTCATGACGAGCAAAGGCATACAAAAAGTAAGAGCCGTAAACTTGGGAACAACAACAAATCTGATCGGATTAATTGCCATCATTTTCAAAGCATCAAGTTCTTCCGTTACTTTCATCGTGGCAATTTCGGAAGCAATTGAAGAACCGCTTCTGCCGGCAAGAATAATTGCGGTCATCATAGGTCCCATTTCTCTTACCATGGAAATCGCAATCAAATCGGCAATAAATATGTTTGCTCCGAATTGTCGTAACTGAGCAGCTGACTGCAAAGCCATAATTAAACCCAAAATAAACGATAAAAGGGAGATAATGGGCAAAGCGTCAACTCCGATTAAAACGCTTTGTTGTATCAAGGAACCTTTGCGCTGCCCTTTACTGTCTTTAAAAGATATAATCGTCCAATAAAAAATTTCGGAAATAAGGATCAGAGCATCAAAAGAAGCTCTTGCGGAATCAATGAACCCGGCGCCGAGAGATTCAAAAAATCCTTCCTTTTCCGGCATTTTTCCCTCAGCGGAATCAATAGAAGAAAAAGTATCCAGAGCCTGCTTAATATCTTTGGAAATACCGATTAATTCGAAAGACCGATTACTCTTTTTTCCGATAATAATCAAATTATCCAAAAAGGCGACGCCGGCGCTGTCTATTTTTTTTACATTAGACAAATCCAGAGTTTCGATTCCGTCTAAAGCATTTTTTGCTTTATATTTTTCATTCAGTTTCGGAACCGTATTTTTGGTCAGTTCCGCATCAAATATCAAAGATGAAGTTTTCATAATTAATACAGGAAATAAGAAAGTCTCAGGAAAACGGAATGATTTTGCACAATATAATCATTGGAATTTTCCGTATTTGATTCATCGCTGTAAGAAAGATCAAGCTTGTAATCGATCGAGACATGTTTTATCAATTTGATATTCAAAATATTTTCCCAATCCCAGCTTGCGGATTTACCGTTTTCAAAAGGTATCAAAATATCAGCATTGGAATCAAGCGTAATATCAAAAGGCAATTGAAAATTAGAAACCATTGATATTTCTATGCCGGATGCTTCTTCGTCTTTCTTTTCGGAATAAACTTGGTATTCGGTTCCGTCTTCAACAATATTGCCGGAATAAACCAACTCGTTTTCGGTATAATTTTGTCGCATTCCGAAACCGCTTCTCAAAATTAAAGAACGCTTGGAACTGTTCAGCATTCTGAAATTAAATCCGACGCCTTCTTTAAAATCAAGAGGATAAAAAGCATCTTTTACCTTAAGTTTTTTAGTATTTTTTTTATAATAGACATTACCGTCATTTTCTATGATTTTAAAATTTTTCTCATTGGAATCGTAAATACTTTGGTCAAATACGTGAGTTTTAATATCTCCTCTGGAATAAATTCCGAAAAGATCCGAAAAATAATACACAAGCGTATTTTTCCATGAGAAACTGTCTCCGGAAACTCGCCAATCAGTATCTCTTGATTTGATTGTGCCAAACTCCATTAAGTTCTTGCTGACAAATGAATAAGGGAATTTATCGTAAGTGTATTTTGTATCCAATTGAGTATTCAAAAGCAGAGATGTTTCATGTTTATTTTCATCTTGCGAGTTATCGCTGCTGAAATTAATGTTGCCGTGAACCGCGCTTGAAAGTTTACCGTATTCCAAGATTGAGCTTCTGTCTCGTTCAAAAATTCCCGCTCCCGTCAAACGATCTGTCGCCGAATCAATGACAATGGTCAACTCGGTCAGCTCTCCGTTTTTCAAGCTTACGGTGGTAAAATCGGAATAAGTATTAAAATCCTTGTTATTTAAAACGATTTTATAAATGCCTTCCGGCAAAATCCAGGTTTGAAGTTTTTCTCCTGTTTCTTCGTTTGCCCCGATCCCGGTTCCGTAACTTTCAGTCGTTTTCAAATCAAAAACTTCATAGCGTAAATTAAGAGAATTTCTGCTTTCGTCAATAAGCTTAACGGTTAACCATGCCCATTCCGGTTTCAGAACGGTTTTATACCTGGGGAAAACTTCTATTTGTTCTTCCGTCTTTTGAGATTCGTAGCCCGATCCGATTTTAAGATTATATTTTCCGGGGTCTAAAGTAACATCTTCATTCATGTAAGCGGATGCAATAAATTTCCAGTTTTCGGAATAAATATCATACATCGGTTCCTGATCCGGATCTGTTTTGGAAGGCAGAAAAATTCGTCCTTTATCCAAAATATTTTCTTTTACTAAATTATATTTTTTCTCTTTTTGAGCAATTTGTTCTTCTTTGCCCGAGATTTTTCCCGTTTTCAGGTAACTTATGATTTTTTCGGCAAAAATATCTGTCTCGCTCATCAATATATCGTTTATCGCCTGAACAAACAATTCTAACTCTTCCGAATAAAGCATTTTTTGTTTATCGACCTTGTAACTGAAGATATTTTTATTTTCCTCTGTTCCGGTCAAAACAAATTCCAAAGCAAGGTGAGCGACCGGATATTCTTCCATGGTAACAACTTCAATGTTATCAACAAGAACGGAAATGCGATAATCGGGATTTTCATTATAAACATCTCTGTACGTACTTCCGAAAATATTATAATTTTGAAGTCTGGCATTGATTAAATCGGGAAGAGCCGACGACAGTCTGTTGGCCCAAAGATCATTGGGATAATAAGAAATTTTATAATTTGAATAACGTTTTACTATTTGTTTTTTTCCGTAAGTTCTGGGCAATTCCGCATCAAGAATCACCGCGCTTGCCGGGAACGGCTCCGCTTGTTTAAGTTCGGGATTTTCAAAATTTTTATTATACTCGAAAACATAATAATTTTTTTGGGCAATTTTAACTCTTGAACAACCGAAATTAAAAATTGCAACGGCAATAATCATAATTAAAGCAATAAATTTTTTCATGTGAAACTCCGACTTTATTCCTGTGATTTAGATTTCCAAAGAATGGTTGGATCTTCGTTCAGCATCTGAGCAAACTCATTCAAATACTCGGCGGTTTCCTCTAAGCTTTCAATAGTTGACAAAACATTTTGACGGGATTTTAAAACGGTCATATCAATATGAGAAACAACATCATTGGTTCGTTTTACGACTTTTTGAATATCCTTAAGCAATAAATCCAAATCAGCCTGAGCCAATTGTTCCGAAACGATGGCGGAATTATTAATAATTTTCTCGACATTCCCGGAATTTATGACGGCGTTTATCCTGTCAATCGTCTCCCCGGTTTCCTCGGCAACAATTTTAAGGTTTAACAATACCGAGTCAGCAGTTACGGCAATATTATTTATGCGGCTGCGATTTTCGTTTATGATTAAATCAACGTTTGTAAGAATATTATTAAGTTTTTCCCGGTTTTCCGCTCCGGTAAGTTCAATTAAATTCTCCAAAGCGACATCAACTTTTAAAGCAATGCTTTCCGCTTTGCCGGTAAGAGAATCAAACATGGAGAGCCCGGGCGAGATATTGTCTCCCGGCTTCAAAAGGGAGGCAGAATTTGTTCCGCCGGTAAGTTCAATTTGTTTTAATCCGGTAATCCCGACGGGAATTAAAGTAGCTTTCACGTCGCTTTTCACGGGAGTTCCTCGTTTAATGCTTACCTTAATAATAATTTTGGAAACATCTTCCGCATCAACGCCGATATCTTCAATTCTTCCGATACCGATCCCGTGATATTTAACCTGACTTCCGATAGTCAGCCCGTTTACCGAGACATCGCTGTAATGCACAAAATAAGTATCGAACTTCTGCACCAATTTTGATCCGATTACCGCAAAAATGACTGAAATAAAGACCAAAGTCGTTAACGTTACGAAAACCCCGAGCCTTATTTTTTGACTTTTTGTAACCATATTTACCGCCTTTATTTGACTTAGTAAAATTTTTCAGTATTCAGGCAAAATGCCCTTTAAAAGCATTGAACAAATAAATCGCGTTTAATTGTCAAATAATTCCGTTTGTTTTTTTTGAGACAGACTCCTCTCGGTTAATTTCATAATATCGTTGAAAAACGCAAAGAGCATTAACCCCGTCAATAACAGCAAGCCGACTTGCTGTAAAATAAGCTGTAATTTAACAGGAACGGATTTTCCCGATAAGGCTTCAATAAAACAATACATAATATGACCTCCGTCCAAAACGGGAATAGGCAAAAGATTCATGACCATCAATAAAATACTTACCGAACCGGCCAGAAAGATTACCGAATCAACGCCTTTTTTAGCTGTTTGCTTGGTCATGGAAGCCAGCATTAAGGGACTTCCTATGCTTTCTCGAAAAGCTTTGGGTTTCTGAATAAGTTTAAATAATCCGTAATAATTTCCAGCCAAAACGGCAAAAGTCGTATTAAAACCGCGTTTGATTGACTGACCGAACGAATAACGATCAATTATTTTCACGGGCATGACATGCGTAATTCCGATAATTTTGCCCGTATCGTCCAAAGGATTTTCGGCAGGAATCAGAACTTTGGAAAAAGTTTTTCCGTTTCGCAAAATACTCAAGACCGTTTTTTTCTTTTCGGAATCAACTATGGCGGAACGCATCTCATACCAATTCTTAACAGGTTTTCCGTCCACTTTCAAAACAGTGTCGTTTTCTTCCAGACCGGCGGAATAAGCCGGCATTCCGGGCAAGACATCGCCGATAACGGCAGGCAGCAAAACCATATTTTCAGAATAAAAATCAACTGTCTTAAATGTATGTTCGAATGTTTCTGTTTTACCGTCTCGTTTAATGCTGATTTTATTTAATTCTCCGTCCTTAAAAAACTGCGACATTTCAATCCAGCCTTTTACGGGATTGCCGTTTATCGAGATAATTTCGTCATTTTCGCGCAGATAATCGGAAAAACTTTCTCCGACGCTCTGCAAAACAGGAAAATTATCTTCATAAGTTCGTCCGGTAAGGTAAACTGCGACAAAAAGAATAAAAGCGAAAATTAAATTAAAAAAAGGACCGTTAAAAGCAATTAAAGCTCTTCCCCACCACGGTTGAGCATAAAATTCGTCGCCGTCGGAGGACTCTCTTTCCTCGGGATTTTCTCCTTTCATTTTGACAAAGCCTCCCAGAGGCAGAGCAGACAGACAGTATTCGGTGCCGTTTTTCTTAAAAGAAAATATTTTTTTGCCGAATCCGACCGAAAACTTAAAAACTCTTACGCCCAAAAATCTTGCCGCCAAAAAATGACCGGATTCGTGAACAATAACCAAAACGCCCAAAATAATAATAAAAATAAGTACGCTGAACAACTTTCTTATCCTCCTTATCTACATCTCCGGACAATCTTCTTTCCAGAGAGCAAAAAGTTTTAAAATCATTCCGTAAATAAACAATCCGTTAATAATCAAGGTCAGTACGAGAGCAATAAAATAAATAAAATCTCCGATTTCAAAGAAACGGGCAAGAAAAAATGTCAATAATCCGATGAGAGCCGTACAGCAAAAAACAAAGAGAATAATTTTATAAAAAATTTTCAGGAAAACGCGCCAAGACGGCTTGCTTCGGCTTATTGCCGTAAAATTAACGGGTCTCAAGACTTGTCTGCCGCTTTATTGTTTTTAAAAAATTTATTGTCGTCAGGTTGCTGAGGTTCCTTTTTCATGGAACAATTCCCGTTTAATTCCGCTCCGGAATGGATCTTCAAAATCTTGGAGAAAATATCTCCGTTTACTTTAGCGGTTTTATCCAGTTCCAAAGTATTTTCGACATAAATATCGCCTTCAACTTTTCCGGCGATAAGGCATTCTTTGGCTTTTACGTTTGCTTTGGCTAAACCGGAGGAACCGAGCGTCAGAAATCCGTCTGTTTCAACCGTTCCGACAATTTCTCCGTCAATTTTGATTCCGCCTTTTATTTTTAAATTACCGTTTATCGAACTTCCCTTTCCGATGAGGGTGGATATTTCCGTTTTTTTGTTTTTTTCCATATTTTTACCTTTAAACATAAATATTCCCGATTATTTTTGACCCGAAATCAAAAGAGGATCAATATTTTTACCTTTAAAAAGTATTTCAAGATGCAGATGCGGAGCGCTGCTGTTGCCGGTATTTCCGACCAAACCGATTGTTTCTCCTTTCTCGGCAAAAAATTTTACTTTAACAAAAACGGCGGAAAGATGAGCATAAAGAGAAGCATAGCCGTTAAAATGATCTATTAAAACGACATTGCCGAAATATTTATCGCAATAAACGGCTTTAACGACTCCGGAAGCAACCGCTTTTACTTCTGCCCCGGAGTTTTTGGCAATATCTGTTGCCGGATGTTTTTCGGAAAACTTTCGGGTTATTTTATAATCTTTTTCCAGAGGAAATCCGTCCGGATAAAAAGACTGTTTTTGTCGAAAATCTTCAATTTCTTCTCTAAGTTCTTCAATGCCGATTTTGTCTGTTTCGCTTGAGTTTTCCCCGGATCTTTCGGAAAAAAATTTTTCCAAAACATCTTTTATTCGGTCATTCTTCGGTATTTCTCCGATTCTCTCGCTTTTCGATTTCAAAGAATCCGCAACAGCCTGCATCTTAGAGGCATAAGCGGTTGTCGCCGCCAATTCTTCCCGACAAACGGCATTGTCTTTTTCCAGTTTTCGGTTTATTTCGTAAAACCTGTAAAGGGTTATCGACAAAATTGCGACAAGCAGCCAAACGCCGATTTGTTTCATCTGTTTTCCGACAACAATTTCAAAAGCCTTTCTCTTTCTTCATTATTATTAAAGAAAAAAGTAACTTTGCCTTTATCGTTATTGTTTTGGGAAATTTTTACTTTGAAATCAAATTTATTTTTAAGTCTGCTTTCCGTTTCGGAAAAATCATACTTCGGCAAAGCATTGTTTTTGCCTGAATTCTGATTATTTTTAAATGTTTTGGCGATTTTTTCGGCTTGGCGAACGGAAAGACCTTCTTTGATAATTCGTTGAGCAAAATCAAGTCTGGCTTCTTCATCAACCGCAAGGATTGCTCTGGCATGACCGGCGGACAGAGTTTTGGCAAGAATCATTTCTCTTATTGCCGGTTCCAATTTGAGAAGGCGAAGAGCATTGCTGATCGTGGCGCGATCTTTTCCCATGATTTCGGAAATCTTATCGTGGGTCATGCCGAATTCGTCTTTCAATTGCCGGTAAGCTTCCGCTTCTTCTATTGCAGTTAAATTTTCCCGTTGAATATTTTCGATAATCGCATATTGAAGCTGCTCTCGTTCGGAAACGCTTCTTATGATGACCGGAACTTCGCTGAATCCGGCAAGCTTAGCGGCTTCTAAACGTCTTTCTCCGGCAATCAATTCATATTCTTTTTGATCCTTGGAGGTAACGATAATCGGTTGAATCATGCCGTTTTCTTTCAGCGAATTGACCAAATCGGTCAATTTTTCCGGATCAAAGACTTTACGGGGCTGATATTTATTGGGAATAATTACATCCGGTTTCAGAGTAGTAATCCCCGTATAATGATCAACCGCTTCGGGAGCCTCCTGTATTAAGGCATCCAATCCTCTTCCTAAATGCGTCATCTTGCTATCACTTCCTTAGCCAACTGCAAATATTTTTTTGCGCCGGCTGATTTTATGTCATAATGAAAAATAGATTTTCCGAAGCTCGGAGCTTCGCTTAATTTTACGTTGCGGGGAATAACCGACTCAAAAACCTGATTCCTGAAATAACGTCTGACTTCCTTTGCCACCTGCCCTGACAAATTCAAACGTTTGTCGAACATGGTAAGAGCTATTCCCAAAATATTTAAGTCGGGGTTAAGATTTTTTTGGATTAGTCTGACAGTATTCAATAATTGGCTCACGCCTTCCAAAGCATAATATTCGCATTGGATGGGAATCATTACATGAGTACAGGCGGTTAAAGCATTCACGGTCAAAAGACCCAGCGAGGGCGGGCAATCCATGATAATATATTCGTATTTATCGGTAATCGGAGCCAAAGCCTGTTTCAATTTATTTTCTCGCGAAAATTCTTTAACCAGTTCTATTTCGGCGCCGGTAAGATTTATATTGCTCGGAATAATATCCAGATTATCCAGATAATCTTCCATAATGCATTCGGTTATTTTATTTTTTCCTATCAAAGCATTATAAATTTGAAAATCCAATTTCGCCGTATCGATTCCCAGACCGCTGGAAGCGTTGCCTTGCGGATCAAGGTCAATAAGCAGGGTTTTTTTTTCGTATATCCCCAATCCGGCAGCCAAATTGGAAGCAGTGGTTGTTTTTCCGACTCCGCCTTTTTGATTTACGACGGCAATAATTTTACTCATAAGTTTTCCGTTAAATTTCCTCAGCTCAGGTACGCTACTTCGCCTTATTTGAATTAGGGACTGCCGCCAGCCTGCGTTGTCCGACCTGAGGATGGCTGATTTTATATATTAACTTGGAGTTAAATTGATCTGTATCCGGCGCTTCGGCGCTTTTATAAAGCAATAACATTCCGTTTTTCTTCAGCAATCCGAAAAGATTTTTTTTGAACGCGGGAAGAATTTTTACGGAACGGCAAACAATATAATCAAAACGTCCGCCCCATTCTTCAAGCTTCATTTCTTCTAAACGAGAACAAATTGTACAGCATTGTTTCAAGTCAAGAGTTTTAATAAACTTTTTGACGGCATTCATTTTTTTTAATCTGGCATCAAGAAAATATACGGACATATCCGGATAAAGCAATTTTAACGGGATTCCCGGCAAACCTCCGCCGGTTCCGAAATCAAGCGCAGTTTTACCCGAAAAATCAATTTCGGGAATCGTAACGGGCAAAACGGAATCCAAAAAATGAACAGTCCAAAATTTTTCTCTCTCCATTTTGCGAGAGATCATGTTCACTTTTTGATTTTCATTCCACAAAATTTCTTCGTATTTTTCAAATTTTGCCAAAATTTTTTCGGTGTTTTTAAAACCTGATTTTTCTAAAAATTCAATAAAATATTTTTTCATAAAACGAAATTTCGGAATTGCCGGAATAATGTCAACCGGGTTTAATTTAAAAATAAAAAATTCTCAGCCGGTTACGGGGAGACTAAAAAAACTCATAAATATTTTTTTATCGTATATTTTTTCAGTTCTTTGTTTCGGTATTCAAATTTGCCGGAAATAATTCCCGGGCGGTAAAGATACGGGAGAAAGATTTTATCGCCTTCCCAAAGATTAAGTTTTAAAATATCTTTATCGGCAATCCATTCCAAAGTTCCTTCCGCGCAATCTCCCGGTTCTCCGGAAAAATCTCGGATATTATAGATAAAAACATACCAATCGTCTTTGCCGTCAAAAAGAGGGAAAGTAATATGTCCTTTAAACTCAACATCATTGACTCGCAAACCTGATTCTTCAAAAACCTCTCTGACAGCGCAATCTTCAGGAGATTCTCCCGGCTCGATTTTTCCGCCCAAACCGTTCCATTTTCCTTCATGATAATCACCGGTTTTTTTATTGCGCAACATCATAAGAGTTTTCCCGTCTCTTCGCAGATAACATAAAACAGCTAATTTCAATTTTCATCCTTTCCGGCATTTTACGGACCGGGTTTTATTTAAGATTTTTTATATGATTTACCGACAAGCGCGAGATGCCGAAAGTTTTTTTCTTATCTTCATAAAAATAAAAATATCCGTAACTCGCATGACTTTAATTTACCTTATTTTTAACGGAAATATCATAAATTTTCCAATATCCCGTTTTTCTTCCGCCGATTCTTGCTAATCTGCCGGATTTTTTCAGTTGTTCGATGTCTCTTTTTACGGTTTTTATGCTTACATTCAGTCTGCCGGCAATTTCTTTCATGGAAATATGCGGATTTTCTCTGAAAATCTCAATTTCATTTTTCAACCTTTCTTTCGGGACATCTTTCGGGACATCTTTCGGGACAT
>PDOO01000016.1 GCA_002742885.1 Candidatus Cloacimonadota bacterium | reverse complement strand
ATTCGTGACAATGACAGCGATTTTAAAGAGGCTCCTAATTTGAACTTTATTTACAGACCAAATAAAAATATTGTGGGGAAATTTAGAAAACCTGATGCTAACTTGTACACGGAGATTATAAAATATTCAACCTTACTTGAAAGAGCAAAAAACAGAAATAATATCTTTATAAAAAAATTAGAAGGAACTATAAAAAATGACTAAATCCCAAATAATCCTATACACAAGTCCGGACGGTGCTATAAAAATTGATACGATAATGCAAGATGAAAGCCTTTGGCTTAGTCAACAAACAATGGCGCAACTTTTTGGAGTAAATGTCCCCGCTATTTCTAAACATTTGGCAAATATATATTCAGAAAAAGAATTAGACCAAGAGGCAACTGTTTCCAAAATGGAAATAGTTCAAAAAGAGGGAAATAGAAATGTAACCAGAAAAAAAGATTTTTACAATCTTGATGCTATCATTGCGGTTGGTTATCGGGTAAATTCCAAACAAGCGACAGCCTTTCGTATTTGGGCAACAAAAGTTTTGCGGGAATATATCATCAAAGGCTTTGCAATGAATGATGAGCGGCTAAAAAATGCCGATAAATGGGATTACTTTGATGAGTGGCTGGAACGAATACGCGATATTAGAGCTTCCGAAAAAAGATTCTATCAAAAAATCAGAGACATTTATGCGACTGCCGTTGACTGCGATAAGCAATCGGATCAAGCTCAAGTTTTTTTTAAAAAAGTCCAAAATAAAATGCTTGGGGCAATTACGGGCAAAACAGCCGCCGAATTAATTTCAGCAAGAAGCAATCCCGAACTGCCGAATATGGGTTTAACGGCATGGAAAGGCTCTATTGTAAGAAAACAAGATGTCATAATTGCCAAAAACTATCTTAAAAATGATGAAATAAAAGAGCTTAACGAAATTGTAACCATGTATCTTGATTATGCCGAACGGCAAGCGCGTAAAAAACAAACCGTTACCATGGACAATGGGCTGAAAAACTGGACGCATTTCTTTCTTTTAACGAACATAAATTGTTGACGCATGCAGGTAAAGTAAAAGCCGAAATAGCTAAAAAACTTGCAGAAACCCGGTATGATGAATTTGACAAAAACAGAAAAAAACAAGAAGCCTTAAAAGCCGATGAAGAAGATATAAAAGAACTGCAAGCATTGGAACGCCAACTTCTTCAAAAAAGCGTGAATAAATAAAAGGAGAATCGGTAAAAATGAATGAAGCGGAAACAAGAGCGGAATTAATAGATCCTTTATTAAAAAAAGCAGGTTGGGGGCAAGATGCGGAAACAAAAATTTTCCGCGAATTTCAAATAACAAAGGGCAAAATTCAATCCGGCGGAAAACGCAGCCGCTCTTTAATTGCTGACTATATTCTGTCCTTTAAAAACGAAAAACTCGCCGTCATCGAGGCAAAGAGCAATGAAAAATCTTACAGCGAAGGCGTAGAACAGGCAAAAGATTACGCCCAAAAACTTCATCTGAAATATGCATATGCAACAAACGGATGCGAAATCTATCAAATCAATATGCAAACGGGCGAAGAAAAACTCTTAAACCGATTCCCCGGTCCGCAAGAATTACGGGATGCAATTCACGGCAAAACAATTGATGAGCAAGACGAAAAGCAATTAAAAGAAATAAACAAATGGAAAGAGGAATTTAACAAAGTTGCCTTTGAAGACAGGAGCGGAACTCGACCGCCTCGATTCTACCAAGAAATAGCAGTTAACAAAGCGGTTTACGCCATAGCCGAAAAGAAAAAGCGAATTCTGCTGACTCTGGCAACAGGCGCAGGCAAAACTTATATTGCCTTTCAAATTGCGTGGAAACTTTTTCACAGTCGCTGGAATTTAAGTTCTCTTACTTATAAAATTGAAGAAAAAATCCCGGTTGCTGAGCGAAGTCTAAGCAACAGACGACCTAGAATCCTTTTCTTAGCCGACAGAAACATTCTTGCCGACCAAGCTTTCAACGCCTTTTCCGCATTTCCCGAAGACGCGCTGATCCGCATTGAGCCCGATTCAATCAGAAAAAAAGGAAAAGTGCCGACAAACGGCAGCATCTTTTTTACAATCTTCCAAACATTTATGGCTTCGGCTCCGCTAAGTCAACGAGAAGAGAAATCACTTGCGACTTCATTAAATTCGGATTCACTCAGTCAACAAAAGCACAAACTGCCTGCCGAGAGAAGTCTGATCCGGCGCCGACTCAATTTCGGAGAATATCCGAAAGATTTTTTCGATCTTATAATCATAGACGAATGTCACCGAGGCGGCGCGAATGACGAGTCAACTTGGCGAGGAATCATGGAACACTTTTCTCCCGCCGTTCAAATCGGACTTACCGCAACGCCGAAACGAAAAGATAATGCCGATACCTACAAATATTTTGGCGAGCCTGTTTACATTTACTCTCTGAAAGAAGGAATTAACGACGGCTTTTTGACTCCGTTCAAAGTTAAAAGAATTCAAACCACCATCGATAAGTATATTTACAATCCCGATGACACCGTTCTTCAAGGTGAAGTTGAATTGAAAAGAGAATATGTTGAACAAGACTTTAACAACATAATCGAAATAAAAGAGCGTGATAAAAAGAGAGTTAAAATATTCATGAATGACATTTGCCGAGACGAAAAGACAATAGTATTTTGCAGGACACAACAATATGCCGCTTTTGTTCGCGACTTAATTAATCAAAATAAAAAATCAAGTGATCCGAATTATTGCCGGCGCGTTACCGCAGAAGACGGAAAACTCGGCGAATTGTACTTGCGAGACTTTCAAGACAACGAAAAGACTATTCCGACGATTCTTACAACTTCGCAAAAACTTTCCACGGGAGTTGACGCCGGAAACATCCGAAATATCATTTTAATGCGTCCCGTAAACTCCATTATAGAATTTAAACAAATAATCGGACGAGGAACTCGGCTCTTTGACGGCAAGCATTATTTTACCCTTTATGACTTTGTCGGAGCATATCATCACTTCTTAGACCCCGAATGGGACGGCGCTCCTTTAGAAGCTGCTCCTAAAAGCGGAGAAAAGAAAAGACATCAAGGAAACAAGGCAAAGCCGGCTAAAGACAGACCCGAAAAAATCAAAATAAAATTAGCTGACGGAAAGATGCGCGAAATTCAACACATGATTGCCACATCATTTTGGGATTTGGACGGTAAACCCGTTTCTGCGGAACAATACTTGAAAAATCTTTACGGAAAACTTCCTGCCTTTTTCAAAAGCGAAGAAGAGTTAAGAAAAATCTGGTCAAACCCGACAACTCGCCAAACCCTGCTTGAAAAACTGGAAGAATCAGGCTTCAATACAGACGATCTGGCGGAACTGCAAAAATTAGTCAATGCCGAAAACAGCGACCTCTTCGATGTGCTTGAATATGTCGTCTTTGCCGTCAAACCGCTTAGCCGACGCGAAAGAGTAAAACTTGCCAAAGACCGGCTTCCCGATGAATTAAATCGATCTCAAAAAGATTTTATCGAATTTGTGCTGCAACAATACGAAAAACAAGGCGTTCTTGAAATCTCTCAAGAAAAACTTCCGGCATTATTGGAATTAAAATACGGCTCAATTGAAGATGCCGTTTCCGATTTGGGGGATATAAAAACAATTAAAGGATTATTTAAAGGTTTTCAAAAATTTTTGTACGAAAAAATCAGCGCTTAAAATAAATATAAAAAAAGGCGGATTTTTCCGCCTTTAAAGTTTTGGAGCCGTTTTTTAAAGTTCCAGCTTAAATGTTTTTATCTCAAACGGAGAACAATCAAAAGTAAGTTTTTGTTCCGCAAAGACGAAGTTTTGATTTTTGATTTCTCTTTCGAGAATATTAACCTCACCGACCGATTTGAAACGTTTGTCAATATGAACCGAAACGGTTTTGCAAGCTCCGCATGTTTCGTAAAGACGAATAATAACCGATTTTTTGTCCTCCGACCATTTTACGGTTTCTATTTTTACGGAATCGTCTTCAATTTTGAAAAGAGAATTTTCCGACGAACGTTTTTTCACTCTGAAAGTTCTTATTTTGCTGTTCAGATTATGAGCTTTGTGCAAAGTGTCGGATTCATTCAAAGAACCTTTGTGAGGATAGTAGCTGAAAGTAAAATCATGCTTGTGTAAATCAGCTTCTTTATCTGTATCTTTAGGACTTCTGAGAAGACACAAATCAAGAGTGTTTCCTTTGACGTAATGTCCGTATTTACAATCGTTTAACAGCGCAAATCCGTAATCGGGGCGACTTAAATCCGCAAAACGGTGAGCGCAAACTTCAAATTTTGCCGAATTCCAAGTCGTGTTTTCATGGGTTTTTCGCTGAATGGTGCCGTATTGAATTTCAAAACTTGCCGTATCGGCGAAAATATCCGGTTTAGCTTGAACGCGCAACATTTTATGCTCTTCTTTCCAATCGACTTCGTTGTAAATTCTTATTTCTTTGGAATCCTTTTCAATGGAAATCTTTTGGGTAACGGAAGAATTAAGAACCTTGAATTTTTGGGTTATTTCGGCAGTCAAATCACTGAGATGAGTTAATTCTTGCGAGATAAGTTCAGGTTCCCAAGGTCGTGTTTCCCTGTAAAAATGGTTGATGTCCCAAGCTCCCCAATTATTGGGTTTATCTTCCCAAACCAGCAGTTTATTTGCCGGTCCGGCGAGTGTTTCCCGCTTGCATTCTTTATCGTAAACGGATATAATTTCTCCTTTTTCGTTAAGTTCCGCTCGGATTAAGTCATTTTCCAGAACATTATTTTTCGAAGGCAGATTTTGCTTGTCTCCGTTTTCGTCTGTCTCGGTTATCGTGAAGGTAAGATAATTATTCGCCGGAATGTTTAATTCCGCTTCCAAAAATCCGTTATCGGCAAAACGCAATTGTTTTTCTTCATTGGTTTCGACCGTGTAAGATCCGTCCGGATAAGGTAATTTTAAGATTATTTTTCTGTCTCGCGAATTGGAATTGTAAACCAGAAAAATATTGGAACTTTCATCAAGACCGAATTTTTCGGCAATGAGATTTTTTTCGATATTTGCCAATTTTTTCAGATTTTGTCTTGATAATTCGTTTGCCTCTTTGTAAACTCTGTTTATCGAAGAACCGGGTAAAATATCATGGAATTGGTTTAACAGCGTATCTTTCCAAATCTTATCAAGTTCTTCTTTGGGATTTTTACCCGTAAGAACGCTTAAAAATTCCGCATCACGCAAATATTGCTCCAAATAACGGTTGTGTTTTTTCATTAAAGCCTGCGTGGTGTAAGTTCCCCGGTGGAGTTCCAGATAAAGTTCTCCGACCCAACGAGGCAAACGTTCTTTGGGTATTTCCGCCAATTTATCGAAGAAATCTTGAGCTAAAGAGAATTTAAATTTGGGAACGCCTTCCAGATTTTGCTGACGTAAACCGAGTTCAACATGCATTCTTGAGGGACCGCCGCCGCCGTCTCCTATTCCGTAAAGATTCAAAAATTCATCAGATACATCGTTTTGAGCGTAACGCTTTTGGGATTTTATCAGTTGTCCGGGATTATTTGCCAAATTATAATCGTTGGTAGGCAAAAAATGAGTTAAAATTTCCGTTCCGTCTATTCCTTGCCACATAAAAGTATGATAGGGAAATTTATTGGTTTCGTTCCAGGAAATTTTTTGGGTCATAAAAACATCAACATCGGATTTTTTCAAAATTTGAGGCAAAGCCGCCGAGTAGCCGAAAACATCCGGTAACCAAAGATTTTTTATCTCGACATCAAATTCGTCTTTGAAAAACTTTTTGCCGTAAAGACATTGACGCGCCAGAGATTCTCCGCCGGCAAGATTCATATCCGGTTCGCACCACATAGCTCCCTGGCATTCCCAACGATTTTCTTTTACTTTTTCTTTGATTTTATTGAAAATTTCAGGATAATTTTCTTTAACCCATTGATACATTTGCGGTTGAGACGAACCGAATTTGTATTCCGGATATTCATCCATCAGTTTTAAAGCGGTTGAAAATGTTCTGCCGGCTTTTCGTTTTGTTTCTCTGATCGGCCAGAGCCAGGCAAGATCAATATGAGCGTGTCCGATTGAGTAAACCGTTAAATCGCTGTTGTTGGCTTGCGAAAGAAGAAGTTTTTTCGTAAATTTTAAAGATTCCTCAATGCCTTCTCCGTCATGCCAAGCGTTGACCGCATCGTTTAATCCTCTGATAATTTTGTTTCTGCGAGGCGTATTTTCTTCTGAATTTTCAGCCAAATCATGCAATACTCGAAAGTCGTAATATAATTCGACAATTTTATCGTTTACGCAAACTAATTCCGCTTGAACGATGCGATAGTCGTTTTGACCGGAACCGAATAACCCGTTGGCTCCGCCTTCCAGCAAAAGATTTACTTCTTCATTGCCGTTTGCTTTATCGAAAAGGGGATAATAATTTTTTCCCGTTCCGTGATCCCAGTGAACCTTGTTGGTTAATCCCTGATCAGGAACCCCGTTAATCCAAACACAGGCTTCGCCGGAGACGTTTATTAAGGCAGCTGCCTTTTTTCCGCGCCAATTTTCCGGGATTTTGCCTTTCATTTTAAACCAGGAGCAACCCCAAAGTTTTCCCCATTCCTCGTTTAATTTCAGAGGTTTAAATTCTGATTTTAAAGCTTTTTCAAAAGGAATGGGTTCGTTTTCGTCATAAATAAAAGAAATTTGCAATTCTTCCGAATTATAATAACGTTTTTCTTTCAGCATTTCCGTAAATCGCTGAATTCTTTGCAGATAAATTTTTTCGTTTCTCATTTTTTGAATCCGTTAAAATATTACTTTTTGAGTATCTGTTTCCGTTTTTCTTCCCAGAGCGTAAAACAAGTCGGAAAGTCTGTTCATGTATTTCAAAATAAAGGGGGAAACTTCTTCCGTTTCGGCAAGACGCAGGATATTGCGTTCTGCTCTTCTGCACACTGTTCGACAAACATTCATATATGATTCGCATTGATTTGAACCGGGTACGATAAAACTTTTTGCCGGAGGAATATTTTCCAAAAACATGTCTATCCAATCCTCCATTTGAGCAATTTCCTCTTCATTGATACGATTTTTTTGTTTTTCTTTTTTTATCGTGGCAAGTTCAGCAGATATATCAAAAAGTTTAAGCTGAACAATATTCAATACTTCTTTTATTTTATCTTCTCCGGCAGCGCATTTCGCTAATCCGATAAATGAACTCAGCTCATCCAAGGTTCCGTAACTTTCTACGCGCAAGGATTGTTTGTTTATTCTTGTACCGTCATATAAATCGGTTTGTCCGAGATCTCCTCTTTTGGTATAAACTTTCATAAATTTCTCCGCATTAAATTGATTAAAATTATCAAATATTAATTTTTTCGGAAAAGTTATGAAAGTCAATTTTAAGTCAAGCTGATTGTTGATAAAAAATGTTTCGGCAATACCGTCAAAAACGGCAAAAATAAAAAAATCATTCTTGCATATTTACAAGAATGATTTCTAAGAAGTTGTTTATCGGATGACGTTCTTACAAGTTTATCGTTTCGTCTTCGAATTGTAATTTTTCAATATTCGATAAAGTATTTATGCCGTCTCTTTCCGGCGTATTATCAGTTACAATCGTAACTCCGTTATTTGTTTCTATTGTGTATTAAGAATGTTTTCCCGAGAAAATAACCGTATTGATTCCCGCATTTCCCGTGATATTGTTATCTGATTCATTTACGGTAACCGTATTGTTATTGTTGCCCAGGAGCGTAACATCTTTTAAATATCTTGAATGATGCGTATAAGGTTTGGAAGCATCGAATTTTAAAGAGAAATTACCGTCTAAACTTGCATCTATGCGAGCGTTGTAAGTTAAGTAAGGATGAAAAAACTTATTGGTCATCAAGTCATATCCCATAGGATCGTCGATTTGCATATCTTCTCTTGTTTTCCCGACATATATTCCCCACATGCCGTGTGTTTCGCTTTCCGTCCATGCTCCCCAAAGTCCGTAATAACAGTCAACTGCGGAAGCTAAATATTCCTGACTCAAACTGTTTTCTTCCGTTAACTCTTCTATCCATTCGTCTTGCCCGATACCCCACAAATTATTTGCTGAAGCATTTTGTTGCGCTGCTCTGATTTCCGCTTGAAATGCGGGAGAGGCTCCCGGCAAGGCATTATCTCCGTCTATGCCGATGCCGTTATCGTGTACAAAGTGTAAAATTTCCTCAAAAGAGGCATCTCTGTGCTCATAATCCTGATTCATATACCATGAACCGCCTTCAACCTGTATTTCATTTTGATACAAAGGTTGCCCCGTTACTTGTTCGCCGGCAGGGTTCGTGCCGTCGTCTTGTCCGTTTAATAAACATAAAATCGCGCCGTTTTCCGCCATTTTATCCGCAACCGCCGATTTATCGCTTCCGTATTCCGAGCCGGGATAATCTGTTAAATAAAATTCCAAAATATTTCTGCATCTTATTATCTGTTCATCGGTAAGATTTGACTGAGCAACGATATGAATACTTCCTCCATTGGGAGTCGTAACTTTAGTATAACGATTAAAATTATCGGTATAAATACTTCCCAAACCTGCGGGAATTACATTCGTTATGCCGGTTTCCGGATTATAATTGTCTTGAGCAGGAGCCGAAACTGATGAACTGCAGGCTGACAAACCGATAATAATACCGGCAATCAGAATTAATATTATTCTTGTCATTTTTACCTCTTGATTTTTTATTTTGTGAAATATAACTTAAATAAATTGTTTTTGTCAATATTTTCTACTTATCCGGCAAGTTAAATTGATTAAGAAATTAAAGGACAGATGCAATATTTCGGGTAAACGAGAGGCAATATGCTTTTTTATTCTGTTTCTTTCTCTTGATTACGGGAATTTTTAAAATATGCGGGTTGACCGTTTATATTCCAGCCGCGGAGTTTCCATCTTATTAAAGAAAAATAATTTATAACAGATCCGATAATAAGAAATAAGACCGTAACTCCTATAATCTGACAACTTCCTAAAATCGCGGCAACAATATTAAAGGGATTATTTAAATGAAACATATTAAGGATATAATGATTTATGAAAAATGCAATCGTGATATTGGCGAGTATGAATATAACGGTTTGGACAGTTCTGATCAGAACAATGGCGGAAGCTTTTATCTTCTTTTCTGACAGTTTTTTAATAGCTTCTTTTACAGATAAAATAAAGTTTTTCCCGTCTAATATAAATGGAAGAATAAAATCAAAAATTAAATTCATGAATAAAAAATTAATCAGCAGAGTAAATTTAATGAATGAGCTTAAAATTACAGCCGGATTAATCATAGTTGAGCCGAATATAAACGGGTAACTGATCATAACAGCTGTAATCAAAACCGTTATGAGAGACATAGTCAGGATAATGATGACAGAAGAAAAAATGACGGACAAAAATAATTTTATCGATGTATGTTTCATTTGTTCCCGCGATACTTTTATATCTTCTGCGCAATTTACCATTGCAACTTCGTATTTTATTTTAAAATATGTAAATATCAACACAGCTGAAAGAATTATCCAGAGAGTTGCCGGCAGATAATTTATTTCCGATGAAATCAAATTTTTTACGAAATTTAATATTGTTTTATTGCTTGAAGATACAAAAAAGATAATAGGAATTAAAATAATTTGCAGTCCGTTAAACCCTGCAAAATATGAGAATAAAATCAGATCAATATTAGAATATTTTTTTTGTTTAACTTTTTCTTCGGGGGTAATATCAGATTTCATATCCTGTTTCTGTTATTTTTTTTTCTGCCCATGCCAAATCATTTTGCAATTGTTTTATCAATTTGTCGCGGTTAGAAAATTTGATTTCTTCTCTTATTTTTTCCAAAAAGAAAATTTCTGTTTCTTTACCGTAGAGAATGCCTGAGAAATTTAATAAATGTGATTCTATTTCCGGCGATCTCATATTTTTTAAAGTAGGGGAGAAGCCTATATTGGTTAATGAATAATAAAATTTCCCCGAAATGCATACTAAGGTAAAATAAACTCCGGGACGGGGATAAAGTTTATTGGGATCATGAGGTTTTACATTGATGGTCGGGAATCCCAAGGTTCTTCCTATTTTATGACCTTTAATTACGTAACCGTTTATTGAATAAAACCTTCCGAGATAAGGGAAAACGTCTTCTATTTTTCCGTTACTGACTATTTCTCGCAAAAAACTGCTGCTCACGATTTTTCCTTTTACCTCAAAAGGAGGAATATAGACGGTTTTATATCCGTAGGCGGTTTCATTGTTTTTTAAAAAAGATAAATTTCCTTCTCTGTTTTTTCCGAAATGCGTATCGTAACCGGCAACAATTACTTTGGCTCCCAGTTTATCTATCAATATATTTTCCAGAAAATCCCTGGGACTCATTTGAGATGTTTTTTGATCAAAATTCAAAAAGAAAACATAATCTATGCCGAATGATTTTATCAAAGCTTTTTTCTTGTTTTTTTCGGTAAGCAGGTAAGGATAGGTTTTGGAACGAAGAGTTTCCAAAGGGTGATGATAATAGGTCAGAACAATTGATTCTCCGTTATTTTCTCTTGCAATTTTTATGACTTTTGTCAATAATTCCAGATGACCGAGATGGAGTCCGTCGAAAGTTCCGGTTGTAATTACCGGAAAATTTAATTTACCCTTGAAAAGTTTTAAATCCATTTATTTACCGCTTAATTGAATACATTTTTGGGACATAATATCCCGTTTTTAATAATTGCGTAACCGAGAAAGTTTTTTCCTTCGTCAAAAACGAAAGCTCTGTCTGTGCTTAACTTGATATTTTTTATGAAATTTCCGTTTAAAAAAGATTTTGATTCTTCATTGTTTAAAGATATCTCAGGTATTTCAGGAAATACCATGGACGGAGTCAATACATGATCTTTTATGGTTTCTTTTGTCAAATCTTCAAGTTTTACGGCATTTTCCAGAGAATAATTTCCGGCTGAAAGTCGGGTTAAGGCTTCTGTTGTTCCGACCGTTCCGAGATATTCGGCAATAGATTCCGAAAGAGTTCTGATATAGGTTCCTTTGCTCACTGTTACGGTATAATCCATAATATTTTTCGATAAACTGTTAATTGAGAAATTTTTTATTGAAACAGGGCGAGGGGAAAGTTTGAAATCTTTATTTTGTCTTGCCAAATCGTAAGCTCTTTTTCCGTTTACTTTTAAAGCTGAAAATCTAGGCGGAATCTGTTCTTTTATACCGAGGACATAAGATGTTATTTCTTTTATGTTCGGAAAAATATCGGGAATTTCCATGATTTCGATTACCTTTCCCGCACAGTCTCCGGTGTCTGTTTTTTTCCCTAATTTTAAAACGGCTCGATAGGTTTTATCATCGCAATTTATCATAGGAATAAACTTTGTTGCTCTTCCGAACATGACAATAAGCAAACCGGAAGCGAAAGGATCCAATGTCCCTGTATGACCGGCTTTTTTTGCATCCAAAAGTTTTCTTGCTTTATGAACAGTCTGAAACGATGTTAAGCCTGCCGGTTTATCAATGAAAATAATTCCGTTTTTTAAATTCATAATTGTTCTTTTATATTTTCAAAAATCATACTTTTTACTTCCAATAAATTACCTCTTATTTCACAGCCTGCAGCTCTTGTATGTCCGCCGCCGCCGTAATTTCCGGCAATTCTGTTTACGTCAACACTGTCGGAACGAAGACTTAAACGATAAGTATTTTCGGCTGCTTCTCTGAAATATACAATTACTTCCACGCCTTTCGTACCTTTCAGCAATTTAGCCATTTTAGCGGTTGACTCTTGCGTAAGACCGAGCGAATTAAGCATTTCCAAAGTTGAATCTATATAAATGATTTCTTTTGAAGGTTGGTCTATTGTACTCAGAACTTTTGCAATAAGTTTCATTTCCGATACGGTTTTTCCGCAAATAAATTTCTTCTGAATATCACCCGGATTCAGCCCTATTTCCGTGAGTCCGGCACACATTCTGAATGTTTTTCCGTTTGTATTGTTATTTGCAAAATTATCTGTATCGTTGAGAATGGTAGTGTAAAGAGCAGAGGCTATGTATTTTTTATCTTCTTCCGAATCAATTTTTCTGATTTCTTTTTCAAACATATTCCATATAATTTCGCCCGCGCTGGTGGCGTTTGAATTTAGCCAATTATGAGCATGTTCGATTAAAATTCTTTCTTGATGATGGTCTATCGTATAAATTTCAGAAGTATTTTCCAATATTTGAGAGCAGCTTCCCAATCTTGATCTTTCGTGGCAATCAAGTAAAATTGCCATTTCGTATTTCATGCTTTTATTAAAGACAAGAGTATTTTCCGATCCGTTGATGAAATCGTAACGTTGAGGACACTCGTTTTCTAAAATAATATCTGATTTTATGCCGAAAGCCGAAAAAATTTTTTTTAACGCCAATGCGGCAGCAAGTCCGTCTCCGTCAGGATTTTTGTGAGTCAATAGGGCAATGGAGGTTGCCGATATTGCATGTTGTTTAAGGTTTTCGGCATATTCTGCTCTTTTTATGCTGTTCATTTCTTTAATAATCCTTTTTCTCTTTTTCTATTTTGGCAAAAATTTTATCAAGTTTTCCGGCTTCTTCTTCCACCGAATCATATATGAAAGTCAGTTCGGGAATAATGCGCATCATTTTAGCGGTTGCTATTTCTTTTTTAAAAACTCCCGATGACCTGGTCAGTAATTTAGTTAAAGACTCCGGAGTTTCTTTTTCGTTCATAAAAGTGAAATAAACTTTTGCATATTGCATATCGGAAGAAAGCTTTATTGCGCTGAAAGAAATCCATTGTAAACGAGGATCCCTTATTTTGTTGTTTATTACGGCATTAAATAAGCGTCCGAGTTCTTTTTGAAGTCTCATTATTCGGATACTGCTCATTATAAACTCCTTTTTTTAAAGAAAACGGCGACACCTGACGATGTCGCCGCGCTGAATGATTATTTTTTACAGTTTCTTCTTTATTTCTTTTATGCGATATGCTTCAATAACATCGCCTTCTTTGATATCATTGAAATTTTCTATGCTCAATCCGCATTCAGTACCGGATTTGGCTTCGTTTACGTCTTGCGAATAGTGTTTGAGAGAAGCAAATTCTCCTTCAAATATGACAATGTCGTTTCGGTAAATTCTGACTTTTGAATCTTTGAAGAGAGTTCCTCGTTCCACGGCGCATCCCGCAATTTGACCCACTTTTTTGATTTTGAAGATCTGTTTGACTCTGGCGCTTCCTTGGAATTCATCTTCATAATCGGGTGAGAGCATACCTTCTATCGCATATTTTATTTCATCTATACAATCATAAATGATATTGTAAAGTTTTATCTCGATTTTTTGTTCTTCAGCCAATTTTTTTGCTTGATTATTGGCTCTGATATGGAATCCGACAATAATTGCTTTGGAAGCTGCTGCAAGGTTTACGTCAGCTTCTATAATACCGCCCACGCTTTTATGAATAATGTTAACCATTATTTCGTCATTGGAAAGTTTTCCGAGAGAATCGCAAAGAGCTTCCACCGAACCGTCGGTATCGGCTTTAACGATAAGCTTAAGTTCCGACATTTGTTCTTCTTTTATTTTTCTGAAAAGGTTATTGAAACTTACGGTTTCTTGGAATTTTTCTCTTTCCTGGCGGATATGAAGACGTTCGGCGCTTATGTTGCGAGCTATTTTTTCGTTTTCCACTTTGTTGATAACATCTCCGGCTTTCGGGACATCGTTTAAACCGTAAATAACGGCAACGTCGGAAGGTCCTATTTCGGTGATCTCTTTATTCCTTTCGTTTGTCAGTTTTCTTACTCTTCCGTAAGTTGCTCCGCAAACTACGTTATCGCCTTTTTTGAGGTTTCCTTCTTGCAACAGAATGGTAACTACCGTTCCCATCTTTGCATCTTTTCGCGCCTCTATGACTGTGCCTTTTCCGGCAATTACGGGATTGGCTTTAAGTTCGCTTATCTCGGCTGATAATTCTATCAATTCGAGAAGTTTATCTATGCCTTCTCCTGTTTTTGCCGAACATTCAACCCATTCTACATCACCGCCTCTGTCTTGCAAAAATACGTTCTTTTCTGCAAGATTGGCAATGGTTCTTTCCGTATTTGCTTCCGGCAAATCGACTTTGTTTATGGCAATTATCATTGTTACCCCGGCAGCTTTGGCGTGATCTATGGCTTCTACGGTCTGAGGCATTACTCCGTCATTGGCTGCGACAACTATAATTGCTATATCGGTAACATTGGCTCCTCTGGCTCGCATTGCTGTAAAAGCTTCGTGTCCCGGAGTATCCAGAAAAGTTATTTTCTTTTCGTTATGGGTTACCTGATAAGCTCCTATATGCTGGGTAATTCCGCCTGATTCTCCCGCAATTACGTTTGTGGAACGTATATAATCCAGAATAGATGTTTTTCCGTGATCTACATGTCCCATTACCGTAACTACCGGAGGACGAATTTGGAGATCTTCTTCCTTTATCTCTTCCTCGGGAGTTTCCAGGAGATGAGAACCGTATTCGTCTTTAAAGGTAACGTCAAATTCAAGTTCGGCGCAAATCATCTCAAGTGAATCTTTGTCCAAACGCTGATTCATCGTAACCATTTGCCCCAAATTAAAGAATTTGGTAATAATTTCCGTCGGTTGAATTCCCATTATTTTGGCAAGTTCGTTTACGGAAGTGTATTCGCTGATTTCGATCTTGTTATCGATAACTTGCTGTTCCTGCTTATCTTCTTTTTTATATTTTTTCTTTTTGGTTGATTTTGAAAGATGAGCCTTAATGTTTTTGGTAATTTCCGCCTGCTCCAATTCTGAGGGAATGAATGTTTGGCGTTTTTTGCTTTTCTGTGCTTTAAGCTTTGCTTTTAAGTGTTTGCTTTTGCTGCCCAGAGAGTCTTTATCCACTCTTTTCTTCTCAAATAATTTGGGAGTTTTTACCGGTTCTCTTCCCGTATCAGAACTTGCATTTGCTTTAGGTGTCGGTTTGTAAGGTTTTTTAGCGTTGTTTCCGGAAAACCTCTTATTTTCCTGAGCTCTTGTTTCGCCTTTCGGATTTTCTTTGCGATTATTTCTGTAATCCGAGTTTTGACCTGAGTATCCGGATTTTCCTTCGCTTTTTCTTTTGTTGTCCGAACCCGGTGTTTTATAATCGTAATTCCGATCGTTCGGTTTATTTTGGTTTGAAGTTCCTCGTTCTTTCTTTTTGTAATCTCCGTCTGCATGAGTTTGAGTACTTCTTTTGGGACGAGAAACTTTTTTGATGGGTTTTTCAACGAAATTAGAGACAGGTTTTCTTTCCGTTGTTCTTTTATCGCCGGCAACATTATTTTGATCTGCATCAGAGTTTTTTCTGTAATCAATTTTAATGTCATTAAAAGGATTATCCGGATTTGGGCGGTCTCTTCTAACTTTTTTCTGCTGTTTTTTCTTCTCGTGATAACGTCTTCTGTCAGATTCTATCTGTTTTTCAGCCGCAATCTGAGCAGCAAATTTTTCTCTTATTTTACCGGCAATGCCGTCTTCAACAATGCTCATGTGGCTTTTTACCTGAACACCCAAATCCGTAAGGTGTTTTTTGAGCGCGGCAGTTGAAATTTTAAGTTCTTTTGCTAATTCATGTACTCGTAGTGCCAATATTCCTCCAATCCTGAACAATTACAACTCTGTTAAAATTTCAGATAAGTTTTAATATTCCTTTACTGAAATTATCGTCGGTTATAAATAATATAGCCGGATTTCGTCTTTTAAACTTTTGACCAAATATATCTTTTTGACCGAATTTTATCGCCGGAACGTTATTTTTATTTAAAAAAGCTATATCTTTTTCCGTTCTTTCCGCAATATCTTCCGCCAAAATAATTAATTTTACTTTTCTTTTTCCCAATGATTTTTTCAGTGCAAGAAATCCGAACTCCAATTTTCCTGCTCGCCTTGCAAGTCCGAGAAAATTTAAGATTTTTTCCGTTTGCGTTTCTTTTTCAACAATCTTTTTTTCCATAAGTCAATTTTCTTCAGACATTCCGGTTCGGAGCAAACATAATAACCTCGTCCGAATAATCTTCTTTTCAAATCAAAAACGGGTTCCGAATGCTCGGATAAAACAAACCTGAAAAGATCTTTTTGATATTTCTTATTTCCGCAAATACAGCATGTTCTTTCCGGAACATGATTTGATTTATTTTCCGACATTAAAAATTATCGGCGGATTCTTTTATTTTTCCGGCTGTCTTTTCGCCTACTCCGTCCAGTTTGCAAAGCTCGTCTTTCGATGCCTCGAAAATATCCTGGACGGAAGTGTATCCGAATGCCTTGAGGGTTTCGGCAATTTTTTCCGTAACTCCGTCCAATTCTATTACGTGGCTGGTGATGCGTCTTTCTTCAGAAATTTTTTCTTCAAATTCTTCTTCCGTAAAAATATCCAATTTATAGTCCGTCAATTTGGCGGCAAGCTTAACGTTTTTGCCTTTTTTGCCGATAGCGGAATTTTTATTTCCGGCTTGCACTATTATTCTGGCAAATTTTCCTCTTTCGGCAAGATAAACTCTTTCCGTCAAATCCGAACCTATGGCATTTGCGATCAATTGTTCGGGCGAATCGCTCCAAACCACTATATCTATTTGTTCGCCGTGAAGTTCTTTTCTGATTTGTTCGATTCGTATCCCTTTGGGTCCCAGACAGCTGCCGGCGGGATCTATTTTGGAATCTTTGGAGTTTACGCAGACTTTGGTTCTCATTCCCGGCTCGCGCACAATCTTTTTTACTTCAATATCGCCGCTGAATATTTCCGGTATTTCCGATTCGAAAAGTTTTTTTACGAACTCGGGATGGGTTCTCGATAAAATAATAATAACTTTTTTCTTTGTTTTTCTTATATTCACGACATAAGATCTGATAACGTCGCCTACTTTGTAAAATTCGTCTTCCACTTGTTCTTCGGAGGGAAGCAAAGCTTCGCCGTAGCCGATATTAACCGTATAACCCGTGTAATCCGCTTTTGTGATTTTACCGGAGACAATTTGGTTTTTCTGCTTTTCGTAATCAAACATGATACGATCTTCTTCCAATTGTTTGATCTTTTCCTGAATGGATTTTCGAGCATTCTTAATAATCTTCGGTTCAAAATCCTGGATATCCAAAGAGACTGAAATCTCATCTCCTATTTGAGCAAAAGCGTTGTGCTTTTTGGCATCTCTTAACGAAATCTCTCCCAGAGTATTGTCTTGTTCCACTACGAAACGATTAAATTTTGCTTTTACTTGATTTGAAGAAAAATCAACAAAAATTTCCAATCCGTTTTCGGGCAATAATTTTTTGGAAACGGCTTGATAAAGACTTTCTTTAATGATTTCGGTTAATTTGCCTCGATCAAGTTGCTTAAGGGTGGCAAGTTCATTTAAAGAAGCTACTAAATTTCCGCTCATATTTTCTCCTTTTTCATAGTGAAATAAGTTTTTGCTTTTTTTATTGATGTAAATAAAACAGAGATATTTTCTTTATTATCCGTTTCAATGATAACTTTATCGGGCAATACTTCGATCAGTTTACCGGTAACGCTTTTTTTATCTTCATTTTCTCGATAATTAATCTTTACATTTTCGTTTATGGCGCTTGTGTAATGTTTTTTCAGTTTCAATTGCCTTTCAAGACCGGCAGAAGATACTTCAAGGAAATATTTTCCGGGGATGAGATCTTCCATTTCAGGCATATCGTTCAGCAAACGACTTACTTTTGCGCAATCTTCAATTGTTACTCCGCCCGTTTTGGTAAGGTATATTATTAAAACCTTGCCTTTTTGAGCCGTTTTGAACTCTATATCGTAGAGAGCTACTCCCGTAGTTTTACATGCATCCGTAACCGTTTCTTCTATTTTTTTTATGTTCTTGTCAAGCATGACACCTCTTTTATATAATAATTAAACCACTGCTTTTACAGTGGTTTGAGAAAGTTTCCGCATGAAACTTATTTTAAATTTTTTATCAGCTTTTATTGAAAGACAATATTTTCGGTTCCTTTCATGTTTAAAAGTTAACTTCTTTATTACTGCCTTTAAAAAAAGAGGCAAATTTTTGTCAAGTATGATTTAAGTAAATAAAATTGTCTCTGATTTACATTGCAAGATATAAATGGGAAACAGGAAATTCAGAGCAATAATTTATTGAAAATGAAATTTGAACCGTTCATTAATAATTATGCAGCAGTATTTAAACTGAGTGAAATTTATCGGCAAATCATCTGATTTTTTTGTTTTTTTTCTCTTTATTATTTTCAGTTTCTTTACCGTAGCGAGAAGCCGGTTTTCGGGAAAAGAATAAACCGTTTGACAAAATTAGCCTATACTAACATTCGGGCATCGTTTTTTTGATGCCTGATTTTTTTTTATGTCTTTAAAAGAGATGCCTGTATCCGAAAAGTCAGGCGAGATAAACGAAGGAATGAAACTTTAATTAATAAAAAAATAAAACGAATACGGAGTTGTAATTTAGATATTTACTCCGTTAACGTTAAACAAGGAGAAAAAATGAAAAACAAAAATGCAGTGATCTTAACATTGCTTTTCATGATGACTGTCGGCGCTGTTTTTGCCGATTTGCTTTCAGAAGATTTTACCGACGGTATTCCTGAAAGTTGGACTGTCATCAATAATGACGGCGACGGCAAAACATTTGTCAGCCCCGGAGCTTATAACATCGGCGGAGACGACAAAAAACATGCTTCCGGAATGGGATGCCACGACGATTATCTCATCACTCCGGCACTGTCTTTGACCAATAATAATCTTGTTTTCAAAGCAGGAGTTGAAAGTTCAAACAAACCTTACAGTTTTGAAGTTATGATTTCTTCAACCGGAAACAATGTTGAAGATTTTACGATAATTCCCGGTCAGGTTTATACCGATTATGCCGTCTCATCATGGAGTGAAGGAGAGCATACTGTTAACTTATCCGATTATTCGGGAGAAACAGTTTACATTGCATTTCACGTAACTTATTCCTCTTCTTCATACTACAATTTCGCAATAGATGATGTTTCCGTTGAGGAAATTTTAGCGTATGATCTCCAATTGACCAAGATATCCGACGATAAAATTATTGCGAGCGGAAGTTCTGATGTTTATCTTACTGAAATTAAGAACAAAGGTATTTCCGAGGATGTTTTTAATCTTACGGCTGTCAGTTCTTCCGATTGGAATGTAAGTATATGGAACAAGGATCAAACAGAAGAAATAAGCTCAGTTTCTTTAGAGGCTGACGCTTCCGACTCGATTATCGTAAAAATTGATGTTCCGATTGAGGGAGTAAATAATCAAGATGTTGACATATTAACTCTTTACGCAACATCTGCCGGAAATCCTGCTGTCAGCGATTCCGTAAGTTATGAGACTTCGGCAATCGTTCCTTTATCTGAATTGCCTTATGAAGAAAATTTCGATTCTCTTGAAGAAGGTCTTCCTTTCGGTTGGACACAGGTAAAAAATGAGGGAAGTACAGGCTGGTCTTTAAAAGTAAATTCATCTTACACTGATTATGCTTATTCACCGGAAAAATGTTTGTATAATTATGATTCTTACAGTTCGGAAATAGATGACTGGATTTTTATTTCTCCCGTATCTTTAGAAGCAGGCTCGAATTATAAATTTTCGGCAATGATGAAAAATAACAGCGGAAGCTCTTCTGTGGCTGTTCAAATAGGTTACGGAGCATCGGCAAATCCTGATGAGATGATAATTGCGCAAGATATTCCCGATTATCAGGGAACTGATTATAATCTTGTTTCCGCTTTAGTAAATCCCGAAACAAGCGGTTCTTATGTTTTCGGCATTCATCTTATTTCCAATACGACAACTTGGTTCGGAGTTGATGACGTAATATTGGAAGAAGCTTTTGCCAATGACATCAAAATGAAAAATCTTTCCTATGAAGAAGATGTTTATTTTGAGAATAATCAAATAGAACTTAATGCCGATGTTTATAACAACGGTTCGGAAATTCAAAATGATGTTACGGTTACTTTTAAATACGGAGAAAACGTTATCGGAACCGTTAACGTTGATTCCGTTGAACCGGGAGAAACAGAAAGTATAAGCATCGAATGGAGTGCCGTTGCGGGATTGGAAACAGTTTTGTCGGCAATAACGCAAGAAGACGACAACCTTGATAATGATATCGCAACAGCTTTAATTGATGTTTATCGGGAAGGCTGGCTTGCTGAAAGTTTCGAAAACGAATTTCCTCCTTTGGAATGGGCTAATACGGAAATTGAAAACAGCTCATGGGAAAAAGATACTGATTCCGCCGTCCAAGGCAGTTCCTCCGCAAAAATAAGATCAATATATGAAAGAAGATCGTATTTAGCGGGTAAAGCCAGACTTATAACTCCTAAATTAATTATAAATCAGGATTCCGAGATTTCTTTCTTTGCAAGTCGCCATGATACGACTAATACTCTTAAAATAGAATATTCCTCGGATAAAGAAATGTTTACGGAAATTCAGGAAGTTAATCTGACTCAAGAATATGAAAAATATACTGTGTCATTGGGAGATATTCCTGAAGGAAATTATTATATTTCTTTCCTCGGAGAAACGGGTACGTCTTACGGTCAAAAAATTAATATAGATATGGTTACCGGACCTGAAATTTATCTTCCCGAAGATCCGATTTTTGAGATAACTCCGAATATTTCGGAAAAAGAGTTTGATCCTCAAAATCTTGATGCAGATCCTCAATCTCAATCATTCGTTATCAGAAATTCCGGAAGCGGCAGTCTTGAAATGGATGAATCCGACATTGCTTTAATCGGAGACGATGCCGATCAATTCGTCATGGAATTTGATGATATCGAATTTCCTGTTTCCTTGGCTTACAACGAAACTTTGCCGGTTACCGTTAAATTCATGCCCTCTTCTTTAGGACAAAAAAATGCTGTCCTTAATATTCAGGATAATCTTGAAAGAGTTATTCATACCGTAAACTTCAGCGGTTTGGCAACTCCGGCTGTACCTGTTCCCGTATCTCCTGTAAATGATACGATGAATGTTCCGCTTGATCATGTTATTTCTTGGATTAACGGGCCTGAAACCGAATTCATTGACCTTTATCTCGATACGGTAAATCCGCCCGTAATCAAAGTATTGGACAGAGTTGCTCCTCAGGAATCTTTCAGTGCCGAGCTTGAAGAATCAACAAAATATTATTGGAAAGTCGTAAATTATGCTTCGATTGAAGATTCCGAATATGTGAGATCTTCTTCTGTTCAAATTTTTGAAACCGTGCTTCCTGAAAATATTATTCAGGCAGGTAACGGAAACGAAGTCAATAAAGGGCTCCCCGTTGATCCTTATTACGGTTACTCTTACAGCCAATCAATTTATTTGCAGTCCGAAATAAATCGCGAATCTTCCGTAATAGAAAAGATTTATTATCACTATAACGGAGCTCACGAATTCGGTGATGAGATAGTTCTTTACATGGGACATACCGATAAAACAGAATTTTCTTCAAACTCTGATTGGATTCCTCTCAGCTCTATGACTCAGGTTTATGCCGAAGTTTATAATGTTTCGGCAACTGACGGATGGTACGGCATTGAATTGGATTCTCCTTTTGTTTACAATAATACGGATAATCTGGTTATTGCTTTTGACGAAAATACAGACGGTTATCATTCCTCAAACGATGAGTTCTATTGTACTTCTTTTGAGACGAATCGTTCTTTAAGATATAGGGACGACAACGTGAATGCCGATCCCGAGTATCCGGAAAACGGTGCTCTGATTAAAGCTGTTCCGAATGTAAGATTGGAATTTGGAGAAATGAACAATGCTCCGACAATTGATTTCGGGGATTTTAATGTTGTCTTTAACGAAAATACCGAATCAGAAACATTTAATTTCTCTCAATACATAAACGATGTTGATGAAAACGACGAACTTATTCTTACGGCAGAAAACTCAGAACATATTACGGCTTCGATTGACGGATTTAACGTCGTATTCTCCGCTTCCGAAAACTGGAGCGGAACCGAAACTCTTACATTTACCGTTGACGATCAGGCGAGAAAGCTC
>PDOO01000015.1 GCA_002742885.1 Candidatus Cloacimonadota bacterium | reverse complement strand
CTGTCCAAAAGTTTTAACAACCGGAATCCCTCTAACATATTCTACTGCTTCACTACTCATTTCTTCAAGACTATCAAAATACTTTTTTTGCAGTCTTTTCCCTTCTTTACTCATCATAAAAGACATTGAAATTATTCCTAGAACAATAGGAATTAGGGAAATAAGCCCCATTTTCCAATCAACAATCAACATCAATATTAAAATTATCAATGGGGCAAGTATTGTTCCTGCTATATCAGGCATTTGATGGGCTAGGAAGGTATGAGTCCCGCTAGCATTGTCATCAATTATTTTTCTCATTTTACCGCTTTGGTTCTTATCGAAAAAGCCCAGCGGCATATTGATAATTTTTTGCATAGCTTTTTTTCTCATATTAACTTCTACATGAAAAGCTGCTAAATGAGAAGCCATTAGGGCGAAAAAATAGCATAGCATTGCTAAGAAGGCAGAGCCTAAGGTTAACCAAGCATAAAGAGAAACATCTCCAAAAGCTAGATTTTGACTAGAAAATAGTTTTTTGGCAATTATCCAAATAAAAACAAAGGGCAATAAGCTTAGTATTGCTGAGAGTGCCGAAAGGATAAGAGCAGTAGGAAATAAATATTTCTTTTCTCCCATAAAGGGAGTTATCCTCTTCAAAATTGAAGGATTCTTCTCTTTTTTTTTCATTTAAAACTCCTTTAAAGTTAATTTAATCTAACAAGTTAAGCTAAAAAAAAATCACAGGAATAAAGATCAAAAGCCCCAAAAGTTCTTTAAAAGCAAACAATGTTCATCATTTTATGCGAATAAAAAAGGTCAAGATATTTTTAAGTAAAATTTAACAAGTTTAAAACCGGGAATCAAAGAATAAAAATTATGAAATTTATACTGTTATTCAGAAAATGATTAAATGTGTTTTTTTACGTAAATATTCAGGATCTGAGTCTATTCTCAAATAATTTTCTTTGTAAATATAGAGCCGATATTCTGAAATATGAATTCTTGCAAAAAATTAAAACGTAAAATATTTTTTTATATGCATTAGTTTTATTGACTTTTTTTCTTTTATAAAGTCTTTTGTTTTGAAAATATTGAAATCGGGAATAAACAAAATTTTCCGATTATGCAAAAAAACGTATTTTTAGGTTTATTATTTTTAATAACATATTTTAAAAAAGGAGTTAAAATGGCTGATGTAATTGATTACAAAATTTTCGGAAATGATATGCAACTGGCAGAAATAGAGCTTGATCCCGGTGAAGGAGTAAGGGCGGAAGTCGGAGCAATGACTTATATGGAAGAAGGCATTGAAATGAATACTAATTTGGGAGGCGGACTTTTCGGCGGTTTAAAACGGGTATTAACCGGAGAAAGTTTTTTCATCACTTCTTTCATTAATAAAGGTTATCAAAAAAGAAGCGTTGCTTTTGCCGCTCCGTATCCCGGTAAAATAATTCCATTGGATTTGAGCAAATATGAGGGAGAATTTTATTGCCAAAAAGATTCGTTTCTTTGCGCCGCAAAAGGTATTGATATAAATGTGGCTTTTACCAAGAAAATAGGAGCCGGTATTTTCGGCGGAGAAGGATTTATTTTGCAGCGCCTTAACGGAAACGGTCTTGCTTTTGTTCATGCCGGAGGAGCCGTTATCGAGAAACATTTGCAACCGGGCGAGACTTTAAGAGTCGATACAGGTTGTTTGGTTGCTTTTTCAAATTCTGTTTCTTACGATATAAGTTTTGTCGGAGGATTTAAAAACGCTTTATTCGGCGGAGAAGGACTTTTTCTGGCAACTGTTCAAGGTCCCGGAATAGTTTACTTGCAAAGTTTGCCTTTCTCCAGAATTGCAGACAGAATTATTTCGGCAGGATCTTTCGGAAGAAGCAAGGGTGAAACAAAAGGAATTTCCGGGTTAGGCGGAAGTTTATTGGAATCCATTATTTCAGGAGATTAAGCCGTAAATTTATTTCGGAGAACGTAAACTTAATGACGAGAGATCAATTTGCCGAGATATTGAAAAAAAAAATTTTGATCTCGGTAAGCGATTCTGAGACGGGAACAAACAAATTTTATCGAGAAATCGTATTGCCGGATCATCGTGAAAAGGTTAAACGAAAGAAAAAATACCTTAAAAAAGGATGCGATATTTTAATTTCCGATCCCCTGAAATTTCCAAAACGGGGATTAACGGGATCGGAATTTATATTTGAAAAAATACATAGAGACGAAATATCGGCAACTCGAAGAGCTGGGAATGAGGATACTTTGATTTTAGGATCCTTATCTTTACCGGAAGAATTTATGCAGCCTTTGGGAAGCATGAGTTTTGACCGGGTATTTGAGATATTTCGCAGGCAAACGGAATTTTTTCTTGATTGCAAAGTAAACGGTATTGCCGCAGAAGGATTCGGGGACATTAAAATATTGAAAACGGCAGCGCAAGCCGTTCGTTCCGTTTCGGAAAGCGTCATTTTAAAAGTTCAAATGACGATCGGCGAAAAAATGAAATCCGTTTCCGGAACTCCGGTTTCAGCTTTCGGGATTCTTTTTGATGATTTGGATGTCGATGTTCTGGGATTGAGCTTTTTTTCTCCCTGCGATATTTGTCTGGCAATAAGCGAATTGACAAAATTTACCGATAAATTTATATCCGTAAAACCTCTTAATTCCGGTTCAGGGATTCACGTCGAAGATATTATCAAAGCCGGCGCCGGCATTATTGATTTTGATTGCGGAGTTTGTCCCGATGTTATTGAAAACACAATTAAATATGTCTCAGATTTGAAACCCGCAAAAAGAAAAAAAAGTTCCGGTCAATATTTAACGTCAAGGACTTATATAATGGGAATTGATCCTTTTTTGATTATCGGAGAACGAATAAATCCGTCATCTCGTCCAGCTTTGCAAAAACAAATTCTCAATAAAAATTTTTCCGGTTTAATTGCGGAAGCGGAAGGTCAAAAAAGTGAAGGAGCATCGGCGTTGGATATTAATCTCGGAAATGAAAATATTTTGGATTATTCTCATTTTAAAGAACTTTTTTTCAGACTGGATAAAATATCATCTTTGCCTTTGGTTCCTGATATTCAAAATCGCAAATATCTTGCAGATACAATAAAAGAATATCCGGGAAGAACTTTGATCAATTCGGCAAAAGTTACGTCTTCCGACCTTTCTTGCGCAATAAGAATAATGAAAGAAAACGGCGGAGCGGCGGTTCTTTTGGCTATGGACGACAAAATTCCGGAAACATCGGAAAAACGGGTAAATCTTATTCTGGACGGAATACGAGAGTTTGAAAGCAAAGGAATAAGCAGAGATCGTATCTTTGCCGATCCGCTTGTTTTGCCTTTAAAGACAAATTATGATTCCGCCGTTACGGAACAAACTGTCGCAAAATTAACGAGATGCGGCATAAAAACCGTCTGCGGATTGAGTAATATCAGTTTCGGCATGACGGGACGTTCTTTCATAAACGGAGATTTCTTGACCAAACTCGTGAATTGCGGTTTAACTGCGGCAATTATGAATCCGGGAGATAAATTTGTCATGAATTGTCTGAATAAAGCATTAAAACAGAAAAATAAAAAAGAGGAAGCGTGAAAAATTTTATAGTTATGCTGATATGCGTTTTGTCGGTTTCGTGCCGTAATACGGATGTTTCCGAAAAAATATTTATTGAAACAAACGGGATTAAAATATTGCTTCCGGAAGATTGGAGCGTTTCTAACACAGGCTTGCCGGATGCCTTTGCCATGAGTTCCGATTATACCGGAACAAGAAATCAAAAAAGTGAAATAAAATTGAAATATTATAAAGTTAAAGAACGCTCTGAATCCGATAATCCGAAAAAAGATTTTATTGATAATCTGACTGATTTATATCCCGATATGATTAACTGTCGAAATGAAAAAGATGCGCTTGCTTTTTCGAGCGCGGCAGAAGGAGAACCGAGAGAATACGAGTTGATTGTTTCCGCTTTTGATGATTATGTTGCGGTTATAACTTTCAGTTGTCATCCCAACGATTATGCAAAAGAAAAAAATATCTTCCGAAAAGTCCGCAAGTTTACCGAGTTTTAATTTGATGTGATAGAATTACCGGACTTTTTAAAAAAAGATGTAACGCAAATACACGACAGCAAAAACGAGACTTTTGCTGCAAAAGATTAATGCCGACAAGAAAACGGTTTAAAAATAAACGGGAGTTTTAAAATGTCTTTAAGTTGGAATGAAATAAAAGACAGAGCTTTAAAGTTTTCGCGGGAATGGGAAAACGAAACCCGGGAAAGAGCGGAAAAAGACAGTTTCTGGAATGATTTTTTTTATGTATTCGGGATCTCTCGCCGAAGAACGGCAACTTTTGAAAAACCGGTTAAAAAACTCGGAGGAAATCAAGGATTTATAGATTTATTTTGGAAAGGAACTTTAATTGTTGAACATAAATCAAAAGGAAAAAATCTTGAAAAAGCTTACAGACAGGCAATCGATTATTTCCCGGGACTCAAAGAACATGAATTGCCTAAATATATTTTAGTATCAGACTTCCAACGTTTTAAACTTTATGATTTGGACGAAAAATCGGAACATGAATTTCATATATCGGAATTTTATAAAAATGTAAAACTTTTCGGTTTTATTGCCGGTTATCAAAAAAGAACTTTTAAAGAAGAAGACCCCGTAAATATTCATGCCGCCGAATTGATGGGAGAGTTTCACGACATTTTGAAAGAGTTCGGTTATGCGGGGCATTCGCTCGAAGTCTATTTGGTAAGATTATTGTTTATTTTGTTTGCCGACGATACCGGAATTTTTGAAAAAGATATTTTCCGGGATTTTATAGAACAAAAAACTTCCGAAGACGGGAGAGATTTAGGAGCATGGACGGCGCAAATATTCCAAACCCTTAATCGTCCTCGCAAAAAACGGCTTAAAAATTTGAATGAACATTTAAATCAATTTCCTTATGTAAACGGCGGTTTGTTTGAAGAAGCTTTACCGATTGCTTCATTCAATTCCGAAATGAGAAATATTTTGTTGCAGGCTTCCTCTTTGGATTGGGGAAAAATTTCGCCGGCTGTCTTCGGGTCTTTGTTTCAATCCGTCATGAATCCGGAAGAAAGACGAAATACAGGAGCTCATTATACATCAGAAAAGAATATTCTTAAACTTATTAAACCTTTATTTCTGGATGAACTTGAAAATGAATTTGAAAAGGTGAAGGCAAATACCAAAAAACTGCAACAATTTCACAAGAAATTATCTAAACTTAAATTCCTTGACCCCGCCTGCGGAAGCGGAAATTTTTTGATTATTGCCTATAGGGAATTAAGACTGCTTGAAATTAAAATTTTACGAGAACTGTATAAAAAAGGAGAAATCGTAACAGATATTTCACACATTGTCTGGATTGATGTGGATCAATTTTTCGGTATCGAATACGACGAATTTGCTTCAAAAATAGCCGAAGCGGCAATGTGGCTGATAGACCATCAAATGAATATGAGAATATCTGAAGAATTCGGGCAATATTTTGTTCGTTTGCCTCTAAAGAAATCTGCAAAAATCATAAACGCAAATTCACTGCAAATTAATTGGGAAGATGTTGTCCCGAAACAAGAACTTACTTATATTCTCGGAAATCCGCCATTTATTGGTTCTAAACTTTTGGATAAATTCCAAAGAGAAGATATGGCAAAATTATTCCATAATGTAAAAAATGGAAAAACTCTTGATTATGTTTCTGCTTGGTATCTGAAAGCTGCTCAATACATCCAAAATACCAAAATAAAAACGGCTTTTGTCTCTACAAATTCCATAACACAAGGCGAACAAGTTAGCGTATTATGGGGCGAATTGATGAATAATTATCAAATTAAGATACATTTTGCGCATACTGCTTTTAAATGGAGCAATGAGGCTAAAGGGAAAGCTGCCGTTTATTGTGTTATTATCGGTTTTGCCAATTATGCTATTGCTAATAAAAAGCTTTATACTTATGAGGATATAAAAGGCGACCCGGATGAATTGAAAGTTAAAAATATTAATCCTTATTTAGCAAATGCTAAAGATGTGATTATCGACAGAAAAAATAAGCCAATTTGTGAGGTGCCGAAAATGGCATTTGGGAATATGCCTTTAGACGGCGGAAATTTTTTATTTGCACCTGATGAAAAAGAAAATTTTATAAAAAGCGAGCCCAAAGCTGAAAAGTATTTTTTACCTTTAATAAGTGCAAAAGAATTTTTAAACAATAAAAAACGTTGGTGTTTATGGCTTGAAAATATAAGCCCCCAAGAGTTACACTCAATGCCAAAAGTGATGGAACGTGTACAGGCAGTTAAAGATTTTAGATTAAATAGCGTTGCTCCTTCTACTCAGAAACACGCATTAACTCCAACTTTATTTAGAGATAGAAAAAGACCAAAAACTTTTATTGTAATTCCAAGAGTATCATCCGAAAACAGAAAATATATACCGATGGGATTTTTTACAAAAGAGTATATTGCTGGTGATACTTGTTTAGTGCTTCTGGACGCTGCTCTTTATCATTTTGGAGTATTAATGTCTGAAATGCATATGACTTGGGTAAAATACACTTGCGGCAGGCTTGAAAGTCGTTTCAGATATTCAAAAGATGTTGTTTACAATAACTATCCTTGGGCTAAGGCGGTAAGCGAAAAAAATAAAAAGAAAGCAGAAGCTAAAGCTCAAAAAGTATTGGATGTACGGGCGGAGTTTCCGGAAAGCAGTTTGGCAGATTTATACCACCCTCTTACCATGCCTCCAAAATTGGTAAAAGCTCATAAAGAGCTTGATAAAGCGGTTGATTTATGTTATCGCCCTCAGGCTTTTGCATCGGAATCGGCAAGGATAGAATATTTGTTTGATTTATATAACGAATACACCGCTCCTTTATTTAAAAAAGAAAAGAAGAGACGAAAGAAAAAAGCTTAAAATCTTCGGCAAAAAGATTGAACCTAAAATTTACCGATAAGGTTTTTTGCGGTAAAAACAAAAAGCCGATAATCAGGAACATAATTATAAAATAACCATTCTCAAGATAAGCTTTGCCTTCATTATATGTTAAAACCGTTGACATCGTACACTGAGTAAAGACTTTTGACCGAAATTTATGATAAGAGTGAGAAATTATGTTTGCTAAACTGATAAATAAATTGTTTGGAGACAGGTATTCCAGAGCCTTGAAACAAGTACAGCCCGTTGTGGATGAGATAGCCTCCGTTTACCGAACTTTGGAAAAACTTTCCGATGAGCAAATCAGAGAAAGAGTACGTGAAATAAAGAAAGATTTGCAACAACAATTTGTCGAATACGAGAAAGAAATAGAAGAAACAAATAAGAAATTCAGTCTGGAAGTAGATGAAAAGAAAAGAGACGAAATCGGCATAAAACTCGATAAACTTCGTCAAAAATATAAAGAAGAATCGCAAAAAGCTCTTGATGCTTATCTTCCCGAAGTATTTGCCTTGGTTAAAGATACATGTCGTCGCCTTCAAGGATGCGAATACACGGTGAGAGGCAATGCGGAAACTTGGTTTATGATCCCTTTCGATGTGCAGTTGATAGGCGGAATTGCCTTGCACCGGGGAAATATTGCCGAAATGGCTACCGGAGAAGGAAAAACTCTTGTTGCCGTCGCTCCTTTATTTTTGAATGCTTTGCTCGGGCGAGGCGTTCACCTGGTTACCGTTAATGATTATTTGGCTCAGCGCGACTCGGAATGGATGTCTCCGATTTTTGAATTTCACGGAATGGAAGTCGGAGTAATTATCGAAGGCATGACTCCCGTTCAAAGAAAAGAAGAGTACGCAAAAGATGTTACTTACGGTACCAACAGTCAATTCGGCTTTGATTATCTGCGCGATAATATGGCAACCGATATTGAACATGTTGTCCAGCGTCCTCATTATTTTGCCATAGTGGATGAAGTGGACAGCGTGCTTATAGACGAAGCGAGAACTCCGTTAATTATTTCCGGTCCCGTTGCCGAAAGCAAAAATTATTATAAAGAATTATTGCCGCATATCCATAAACTCGTGAATGCTCAAACCGCTTACGTTAACCGGCTTGTCTCGGAAATAAAATCCGCAACGGCAACGGATTCTTACAATCCGGAGGAAATAGGAGAAAAACTATTGCTTGCCAAGCGAGGAACTCCCAAAAATAAACAATTGATAAAACTTTTAAAAGATCCTGCTTTAAAAAAATTGATGAATGATACGGAAGGTTATTTTCTGCGAGACAAAAAAATGCACGAACTTGACGAATCGCTTTTCTTTGTGATTGAAGAACAAAACAATTCTTCTGAACTTACGGAAAAAGGACGTGATTTAATCGGGCGTTACGATTCAAACCTTTTCATTATGGAGCAGTTGGACGATCAGCTCGCTGCCGCAGACAACAATGACGAAATGTCTTTGCAGGATAAAATGCAGTTAAAAAATCAAATTACGGAAGATTTTTTTGAAAAAAACGAAAAGCTTCATAATATCAGTCAATTATTGAAAGCCTATGCTCTTTTCGACAAAGATGTTGATTATGTTGTTCAAGACAATAAAGTTATGATTGTTGATGAATTTACGGGACGCTTAATGCCCGGTCGCCGTTTTTCGGACGGACTTCATCAGGCATTGGAAGCAAAAGAAAACGTCAGAATCGAAAGAGCTTCTCAAACTCTTGCCACAATAACATTGCAAAATTATTTCAGAATGTACGATAAACTGGCAGGGATGACCGGTACCGCAATTACGGAAGAAGGGGAATTTATAGAAATTTATAATCTGCCCGTTCAGGTTATTCCGACAAACGTTCCGATTACTCGTCAGGATCACGAAGATGTTATTTTGATGACCAAAAATGCCAAATATAAAATGATTATAGAAGAAATCGAATATTGGCACAACAAAAATAAACCGGTTCTTGTCGGTACGGTTACGGTGGAAGTATCCGAAATATTAAGCCGCATGTTGAGCAGAAAGAAAATTAAGCACAACGTATTGAATGCCAAAAAACACGAAAGCGAAGCCGAAATCGTCAAATTTGCCGGTCAACCCGGCTCGGTAACCATAGCAACCAATATGGCGGGACGCGGAACAGACATTAAATTGGGCGAAGGCGTAATTACTCGGGAAAAATCATCTTACCAAAAAGACTCAACTAAAGTAACGGAAGAAAATCCTTACGGTTTGCCTCTGGACGGACTTCACGTAATCGGTACGGAAAGACACGAAAGTCGTCGCATAGACCGACAATTGCGCGGAAGAGCCGGTCGTCAGGGCGATCCGGGAACATCTCGCTTTTATCTTTCCTTGGAAGATGATCTTATGAGACTTTTCGGGTCTGACAGAATAGCTCCCATGATTCAAAAACTCGGATTTAAGGAAGATGACGTAATTACTCATCCTTGGATGACAAGTTCGGTTGAAAGAGCGCAAAAACGGGTGGAAACCCATAACTTTGAAATTCGTAAACAACTTATAAAATATGACGAAGTAATGAATAACCAACGGGAGATGATTTATTCGTATCGCCGTAACGTTTTGAAAGGTTATGATTTGCGCGAAGAAATAATAGAGATGATTTGCGAAGCGTCTGCCGTAATAGTCGAATCGTATATTGCAAACGATGTTTATGAAGAAAATTGGCAGATCGATAAAATAATAAATCATATTCAAACCAATATGAGCGTTTTAATTCGGGAAGAAGACATTATCACCGATAATATGACGCAAAACGATCTTATAAAAAATGTGGAAAACTTTCTTCTCAAAGCTTACGAACGTCGAGAAAACGAATTGGGTCTTGAGGTGCAGAGAGATATTGAACGTCGCGTTCTTCTTGCCGTGGTTGACGATCAATGGAGAGACCATCTCCGGGAAATGGACTTGCTGAAAGAAGGAATCGGATTGCGGGCTTACGGACAAAAAGATCCGCTTATGGAATATAAAAAGGAAAGTTTTAAATTATTCCAAGCTCTTACTTCCAGAATTTACGAACAGGTGGCAAAAAGAGTTTTCACTACTTTCATTATTCCTCAAGGAATGTCCAGAGAGGAAGTTGAAATGATGTTAAACAGAGCTCAGCTGAACCATTCGGAAGTTTCTGCTTTCGGAAGAGAAACCCAAAATAAACCGCCGGAACAATATGAACCTGAGCAAAAAATTACTCCGAGAAGAGCAGGCGAAAAAATAGGACCTAATCAACCGTGTCCCTGCGGAAGCGGAAAAAAATTCAAAAAATGTTGCGGAAAACCGGGAGTCGTAAATGAGCAGTTTTCATGATTTAAAAAAGAAAAAAATATCGGTAAAACCTGATGCTAAGGAAAATGTTTTTTCGGCGTCTATAGATTTTACCGGCAGAATGAAACTTTTGAATTTGGAAAGAAAAGTTTTTCTTACTCCTTATAACAGAAAAATGGACAGAATGGAGAGAAAAATATTCGAGCAGGAGGCTTTCAGTTATCTTTTGAACTTTGTCCAAAACGATTCTATCGATGAAATAATGTTTGAAAGAATAATCGGACTTTGTCTGAGCTTGGAAATGTTTTTGCATGAAAAAATAGATTTAAAAAAGATGACTCAGATAGTGGAAGTTATCAGTTCTGATTTGATTAACGACAACATTGCCAAAGATCTTGCCGATATTATTGTCGGACGTTTTGAAGTTGTCAAATCTCAATCTTTGATAAATTGAAGGTAATTATGGCTAAAGGATTAATCATTGTCGAGTCTCCGGCGAAGGCTAAGACAATTTCAAAATTTTTGAACAATCAATATATAGTTCGTTCCTCGATGGGGCATGTCAGGGATTTACCGAAAAAAACTCTCGGCATAGACATAGAAAATAATTTTAAACCGAAATACGTTACGGACAGAACAAAGTCCAAAATAATAAAAGAACTTAGAGAGGCTGCTAAAAAATCCGATCAAATTTTCCTTGCCTCGGATCGCGACAGGGAAGGAGAAGCTATTGCTTGGCATCTTAAAGAACTTCTTAAAAAAGAAAGTAAAGATAAACCTGTTTATCGCATAGTTTTTAACGAAATCACCAAATCAGCCATTAAGAATGCCATAGAACATCCGGGAAAAATTGATGAATATAAAGTAAATGCCCAGCAAGCAAGACGTTTTCTGGACAGAATAGTCGGATATTCGGTCAGCCCCGTTCTTTGGAAAGTAATTGCCAAAAGCCTGAGCGCCGGAAGAGTCCAGTCTGTTGCTTTGCGAATTCTTTGTGAACGGGAAGCCGAAATAAGAGCTTTCAAAGCGGAAGAATACTGGTCGGTTGAAGCAAGACTGCAACCTGAAAATAAATACGATTTCAAATCTTCTCTGGCAAAATGGCAGGGAAAAGCCGTTAAAATATCTAATGAAGAAGAAGTAAAAAAGATTACGGATTATATCAAAAAACAAAAATTTGAAATCGGTTCCATTGAACGAAAATCTCGTAAAATTCAGCCTTACGCTCCGTATATTACCAGTACTTTGCAACAGGATGCCGCCCGACTTATCAATTTTACGGCAAATCGCACCATGCAAACCGCTCAACAATTATACGAAGGCATAGCCGTCGGTTCGGAAACCGCAGGTTTGATAACTTATATGCGTACCGATTCAACCAGAATTGCCGATGAAGCCAATCAAAGAGTCAAAAAAATGATTTCGGAAAGATTCGGAGGGGAATACGTTAATAAATTTACCAGAGAATATAAAACGAAAAATACGGCTCAGGATGCTCATGAAGCTATTCGTCCTACCGATGTATTCAGAACTCCCGAAGATTTAAGTCAATATTTAACTCCTGACCAATTAAAACTTTATACTCTTATTTGGCAAAGATTTACCGCTGCTCAAATGATTCCCGCCGAAGTAAACAGCATAATTATCAATATTGAAGCGGGAGACGCTCAATTTAAAAGTCAGGGTAACGAATTAACAAATCAAGGTTTTATAAAAGCGTATCCTTATTACAGTTTTCAAGAGGGCGAAAATATTCCTGAAGGACTTGCCGAAAAAGAAATTCTCTCTTTACTTAATTTAGATGAGTTGCAACATTTTACCAAACCTCCTGCAAGATATTCGGAAGCCTCTTTGATTAAAGAGCTGGAAAGTAAAGGAATCGGTCGTCCCTCAACTTATGCTTCCATTACCAATACTATTTTGGTCAGAAAATACGCAGAAAAAATAGAAAAGCGTTTTCATCCCACAGATCTCGGAGAAGTTGTTAACAAATTTCTTATCGCTAATTTCGATTCGTTTTTTAATGTTGAATTTACGGCAGAAATGGAGAGCGGTTTGGATGAAATCGAGACCGGCGATATACAATGGGAAAACGTTTTGCGAAAATACAACAACGCCATCGGAGATTTAATCGGTCAAGTTGACGTTAAAAAGAGCAAAAGCATTTTAGTGGAACCGACAGATGAAGATTGCGATAAATGCGGCTCCAAAATGGTCATCAAATGGGGACGAAAAGGACAATTCCTTGCCTGTCCGAATTATCCGAAATGCTCCAACGTAAAAAGTTTTACCAGAGGAGAAAAGGGTGAAATAATTGTCGTAAAAGAAGAAACAATAGATGAAAATTGCCCCGAATGCGGAAATCCTCTGAATATCAAAAACGGTCGCTACGGAAAATTTATAGCTTGTTCAAATTATCCTAAGTGCAAATACACGCGTACTATGACCATGGGCATAAAATGTCCCGAATGCGAAAAAGGCGAATTTGTGGAATTAAAAAGCAAAAAAGGTAAAATTTACTACGGCTGTTCATCCTATCCGGATTGCAAAAATGTATCTTTTTATAAACCTTATGATTTTGCCTGCCCAGAATGCGGAAATTATTACACGGAAGAACATTTTGATAAATCAAAGAAAAAATATTTGGTTTGTCCCGAGTGTAAAAAGGAATTTTGCTGATGCACGTAACAGACAGTTTTGTCAGCAGCTTACAAAGCATAGCATCTCATAAATTCAGATCATTTTTAACCTTATTGGGGATTATGATCGGCGTTGCCTCCGTAGTTTCCATTTTCTCTTTGGTCACCGGGATGAAAAACCTTATTTCATCAAGCATGGAACAACTGGGGTTTGACAATTCTCTTGTTCTGATGCCTTCAAGCGACGGACAGCAAAATTATTTCTTCGGAAGCATAAGAAAAGCAAAACGAAAGTCGCGTCCTATTTCCCTGCATGATTATTATGCCCTGAAAAAGGGAACCGATCACAAATATATTTACGGCATGGTTCAAGACTGGAAAATAATGAATCGCAATGAAAAAAGAAAATGGGTTTTGCTTTCCGCAACGGATTTGGATTATTTCAAATCAAAAACTTATCCTCTTGAAAGAGGGCGTTTTTTTCTTCCGTTTGAAAACAGAAATTCTTCTAAAGTATGTGTAATAGGTTCGTATTTTGTCGAAGAAAATTTTAAAAACGAAGATCCTTTGGGCAAATTCATTACCGTTGCCGGCATGAGATTAAAGGTAATAGGAATTCTTGCTCCGGATGTACTCAGCAAAAACGGCATGATGATGAATCAGTGGGAAAGGCGCTGGCAATTGAAAAACTGTGTTTTTATCCCTCTCAATACAGGAATAAATTATCTCAGCCCGGATAAATCTTTGCAATCGGTTCTTATTCAGGCGAATGATTCAAAGAGTTTCGGGAATTTAAAAGATAGAGTAACTCAAATTATGTTGGGACAACATTACATGGCTCACGATTTTACTTTTCAGGATATCGGAAGCGAGATGTTGAAAATGACCGAAAAAGTAAACGATATGATGAAGAAAATGAACATTACTCTTACCTCAATCGCCGCCGTAACTTTGCTGGTCGGCGGAATAGGTCTTTTCAGCACTCTGCTTATCTCCATTAACGAAAAAATGACGGAAATAGGCGTGAGGAAAAGTTTGGGAGCTACCGATTGGGATATTTTTACTTATTTTATAATTGAAGCCGTAACTTTGTCTTTGGCGGCTGCTTCCGCAGGTATCTCATTTCCGGTTCTTATTTTTTATCTGGTCTCGAAATTCAGTCCTCTTGAGCTTCCTGTCGTTTGGAAAGGTATTTTCATGGGGATCGGGTTTTCTTTAACCATAGGATTTCTGTCCGGATTGTATCCTGCATTTAAAGCCTCCAAAATAGATCCGGTTCGCGCCATTTTCTATTTTGAATAACATATATAAAAACATTAAACTTAACCGATAAGAGATTAAGGAAAAAACTATGAACAGATTCAGAAAAAATTTAGATGATTTTGCGCTTCCGCAAATAAATGTTCCCCGCCGAAAATTAATGATGTGTCTCAACGAAAGTAATCTTGATCCTTTTGAAACTTTGAAAAGCGAATTTTTGGAAAAGATGAAAAATGTTCGCATAAACCGCTATTTCTCTCATGTAACCGATGATATTTTGCAAAAATTAAGTTCTTACGTCGGATACGGAATCAATGAAAAACAAATCGTTTTCGGAAACGGGGCAGACGACATGCTGTATTTTCTGTTTACGGCGGCAAGAGAAAATAACGATTCATTTTTGGTCTCTTTCGGACCGTCTTATTTCGATTATAAAACTTATGCGAGAGCAGTCGGGTTGAAGTCTGATTTTGTTAGTTTAAATGATGATTTCAGTTTTGACGAAGATAAATTTATTGCGAAACTGAAAAATCCTGATTGTGTTTTGGGCATTTTATGCAACCCGAATAATCCGACCGGAAATCTTTTGCCGGAAGATAAGATGATAAAGATTATTACGGCAACCGACAAACCTGTTTTGATAGACGAAACCTATTTTGAATATTCTAAAAAAACTTTTGCCGACAGACTTAATAAATATCCGAATATAATTATTTTGAGATCCTTTTCCAAAGCTTACAGTTCTGCCGGTTTAAGGTTCGGTTATCTCATCGGTTCGGAAGAAAATATTATAAATATAAAAAAAGTTATTCCTCACTTTAACTCAAGTATTTTGATTCAAGCTTTTGTTTCCGTTTTATTGGAAAATAAAGAAATTATTTTGTCTCACACTGAAAAAATAATTTCGGAAAGGGAAAGAGTGTTAAAGTCTCTGAAAGAGATGCCGAATATGACTGTTCATCCGTCCCAAACCAATTTTTTGATTTTTTCGATCGGAGAACGTTCTCAAGAATTGTTCGCTTATCTTGAAGAAAACGAAATAGCGGTTCGCAATGTCGGAAACCATCCTGTTTTGAAAAATCATTTGAGAGTTACCGTCAGCACGGCTGATGAAAACAATATCTTTCTGGGAAAAGTAAGACAATTTCTCGAAAAATAATTTATGAGAAATTTTTTCTCATTTTTGCTGATTTTTTCTTTAGCCGGGTTATGGGCGAGTTACGATTATTTCTCGCCCGTAATTCGGGAAAAAACAATTAATTCGGAGATTACCGATTTTCCTTATTTTATCGGCGAAGATTTTATTATTGCCAATTCAGACACGGTTTATGCCGGAAAAATTGTTTTGGAAAGAAATATTGATTATATAATCGATTACAATAATAAATCACTGAATTTATACGATCCCGACAAATATGCATCGCTTCGCATTATTTATAAAATATATCCCGAAAATCTTTTATCTGAATTCAGCTTTTACGATCCCAAAGAATATGTTCCCGGAAAAAAATACAAGAAAAAAACAATTATAAATAAGTTCTCAGATAACTCGACAAACTTAAATATCAGCGGAAGCAAAACAATTTCTTTTGAAATAGGAAGAGGCGAACAATTAAATATCGATCAATCTCTTTTTCTCAGAGTTGACGGAGAAATATCGGAAGGCGTATTTGCGGAAGCTCAATTATCGGATGATCAAACACCGATTACGCCGGAAGGCGATTCCAGAGAGTTATCCAGTTTAGACCAAATCTATATAAAAATATACGGTAAAAAATCAGAGCTTGCTCTCGGCGATCTTGATTTTAAAATAGAGGAATCCCGTTTCCTTAACTATAATCCTAAATTTGAGGGGATCAGGTTTTCCGTAAGAAATAAAGGCAGATACAGAGGAGCTGTCGGAGTAACAAAAAGTAAACCTGCTCATATAGAATTTAACGGAACGGAATCCAAACAGGGACCTTATTTTATCAATTTTAACGGAAGCGATCAATTTATAACCGTTGTTTCCGGTTCTGAATCGATTTATTTAAACGGAGAATTGCTGCAAAGAGGAGAAGATTATACCATAGATTACGATGAGGGTACCGTTAATTTTAAGCAAACTCATTTTATTTCCGAAACCTCTTTTATTGTTGCGGATTACCAATATTCTTCGGAAGAGTATCAACGCAATCTTTATATGGCAGATACCGAAACCCGGTTTACTGACCAAATTTCTTTTAAAAATAAATTTATTTATCAAAAAGATGCCAAAAATAATCCTTTGTCTTATTCTCTTGCGGAAGAAGACAAAATTATTCTGAGCGAAGCGGGTGATTCCGAAGCTTTTGCCGAGGCGATACAGCAGGTTGAAGACGGAGAGGGAGAATATGCCCAAATTATCGAAGGAGAAAATATTTATTACGAATATGTCGGATTAGATTCTTCCGGCAATTATAATGTGAATTTTCTTTTTGTCGGGGAAGGAAAAGGAGATTATGTTCAAATATCATCTTCTCGATGGGAGTATGTCGGAAAAAATCTCGGAGATTGGTTGCCCATGAAAAAAATTCCGAAAGCGGAATCAAAAATGAATTACAACGCATCGCTTAAATACGAAAACGATTATTTTGTCATTTACTCGGAAGCTTTAATCTCCGAATACGATAAAAACTTAAATTCAAATTTGGATGATGACGATAATCTCGGGGGAGCTGTTCACGAAGAAATAAAAATTAAACCGGATTATGATCTTTTGAATCCCGAAGCGGTTTATTATTATCGCTATATTTTTAAAAACACCTCTTTTTTTTCTGATCCGGAAGATCCTCAATTTATTTATACTAATAACGGAACAACGCTTAAAGATTCATTAGATACGCAAGAACACGGAGTCAAAATATCTTTTGATATTTACGGAGGTTATAAACCTGAATTTTCTTATTTCAATCGTAAAATAAAATCTTGGTCAATTTACGACAGGTTTCAATACAGACATTATTCTGAGCAATATAAAATTTTCCCTAATATGAAACACAATCTTATTTTCACGGAAGAAGAAATGGAAAACAATGCTCTTAAAACTCGCTCGCAACATTGGCATGACTTCTTATTCTTTTACGAAATTGCCGATTTTAAACCCGGAATAAACATTAATTACAGAAATTTGGAAGAAAAATTTGATTCTGCAAAAATAGGACGCAGTACTTTAAATTCAGAATATTTCATTAAATACGATAAAAATAAATCTCTTTTCTCGGAAGTTTCTTTTAAAGAAGAAAATCTTTACGGAAATTCAAATTTATCGGATAAAGAAAAATTTATTCAGACTTATGCTGCGGAAAATCTTTTGGGTAAAAACGGACATTTGGTCGGGTTGAGATTTTATCACCGAAGAAGCAGAGATTATGAAAATCATAATACTTCCAAATCGGAAATGGCTGAAATTACTTCTTTAAACAGATTCTTGAACGACGGCTTGAATTTAAATACCGAATACTCATTGATAAACGAAGAATTTTATCCTAAAGTAAGCGAATTAATTTATGTCGGAGAAGGGGAAGGTATTTACGACAGCACCGGAACAGCTGTTGAAAACGGGGATTTTGATAAAGTTTTTACGCTTGCGGGAACTCCGGAACTTTCCGTAAAAGTTGATTTTGAATTAAACGCAAATATCTTTTTTAAACGCTTCGTCAAAAAAAATTATGTGCCGATTATCAGAGATTTACAATGGGAATCAGCTGTCAGACTTTCTCAGCAATCTACTTCGCCGGAACGATTTAAACTGTATATTTTTCACCCTGATTATTTCATGAAAGATTCTCTTGCCGTGTATTCTTTTTATAATTTTGAGAATACTTTGTGGTGGAGTTTTTCAGAGAATAAATATATATTAAAAAGTTATCTCTCAACAAGTAAAAGTCAAGACAGACGTTATTATGAAAATGATATAAACAAATCAATTGAGTATGGAATAATGTTGCGTTTAAACAAATTAAAAAGACATCGTTTGGAATTTGCTTTTGACGGAAGCATAGAAAGCGACGGCTATTACGAATCGGAAATACAAAACGGAAAATATTCTGCCGAATTAAGAACTATGATTAACAGAATGCTGACTTTTACGACGGAAATATTTTACGGCAGAGAGACAGGCGACAAACGAAACAAAAATTTTGATTACGAAATAAATTATTACGGGATAAATGAAAACATAACTTATTATATCGGACGTAAATACAGATTCTCGACTGAATTAAGAATAAAAAAGAACGACAGGAGCGGTTCCGATTTTTTGACAGGATTGAAAGAGAAAAGAAACGGGATGAGCAAGCGTTGGAAATTGAATCTTAATTATAAAGTAAACAGTTTTACCAATGCCGACTTGCAGTACACAGGAGAAAAATACCCCGGATCAACAACCGAAAATACGCTTTACTTCAAAGTAACTGCTTCATTTTAAAATAAAAATTATTCTTTGTAAAGATAATCTTGCAAATCTGTCTTTTTACCTGAAATTAACTCAATTGCTTCTTGATCAAATTTTATGATTTCCGGTTTTAATCCGTAAATATAAGACGTGTTTCTTAATACAATTTTATCGTATCCCGAGCGTAAATTATATGCTTTTCCTAAAGCTTCATAACTCAAATAAGGATGGCTGTTTATGTCGCAAACATTTTCATAAACCTGAGCCAGAAATAAATCGGTGAGAGCTTTTTTTATCTTGTATGAAGATTCGTTTCCCAAGATTTGACAAGTGGAAACGTAAGGTTCTGTTTCTCTCAGCCAAAAAAGATGTTTGCCTTCTTTTTCACGAGCCGAAATCTCGGGTAAAACATCAAATATAACATCTGCTTTTTTATTTTTGATTGCTCCGGAAGCGGCATATCTGTTGCTGAAAATTATTATTTCCGAATTCAAATTATATTTTTTATCGGTAAAATTAAGAATATTTACCAGATTATGATAATCTATAACCGCAATTTTTTTATTTTTCAAATCGTTTATGCTTCGGATACTGTCGATTGAAGCAAAAGCAACTCCGGTGTTATTGATGCAAGTCAGAATTTTTGCTTTATTTTTCGGTTTATCCAAAATACTTTCCGTCGGCAGAACAGCAATATCAACTTCATTGCGACTGAATGCTTTACGCAATTTTTTCTCTGAATCGTAATATTTGATATTCGTTTCTCGAAAATCTTTTTCCGTGTTTCTTTTCAGGATTACCGGAAAAGTTTCGATATAATTTCTGACGATTCCGGCTTGCAATTCGGGCAGTTTGGAAGAATCCCGGCAACATCCCGTAACTGCAACTATTATAATTAAAATAAAAATATTACGCATGGAAAAGTTTATCCTTTTCGGCAATTATTTCGGAAATGGTGTAAAGAGAACCTGTTATCAAAATAACATCATCCGGTTTTGCTTCAGCGTAAGCTTTCTTAAATGCTTCGATTACGTCAAAAGAAACGCTGTAAGGGGTTTTTGTCGTTTTTACTGCTTCAAGCTGATCTTCAATTTCGGCTGCTCGATTGGATTTATTCTTTGAAATATAGACTTTCTTTGCGACTGAACAAAGAGTTTTTATCATATCAGTCAAATTTTTATCTCTTAAAATAGCCAAAACCGCATAAACTTTTTTTCCGAAAACGGCATTGATGTTTTTTACGGTAACGTTAATTCCTTCTTCATTATGGGCTCCGTCTATAATTACGGTCGGATTTTTTGCCAAAATTTGCATACGTCCTTGCCAATTTACCTTTTGCAATGCGGAACGTATCTTTTCCGGGTCAATTTTTCTGTTTCTTGCTTTGAAATATAAAGCGCAGGCGGTGAGGGCGTTTGAAGCGTTTCTTGCCTGATGTTCTCCGATAAGATTTACGGTCAGGTCATTTAATTCCAAATTAAATTCCGGAAAAGAATAATCAAAATGAGTTCCCGTTTGATCGCATCTGATATTGTTTACGGAGAATTTATCGGCAAATTCATAAATCGGAACGGACAATTTTCGAGCTTCTTTGCGAATAACTTTAACAGCCTCATCAGGCAATTGTCCCAAAACCAGAGGTTTTCCCTCTTTTAAAATTCCGGATTTTTCAAATGCTATTTTTTCAAGAGTATCTCCCAAGCTTTTGGGATGGTCTATTCCTATGCTTGTTATAACCGTAATATCAGATTCAAAAGGTCTGGTTCCGTCAAGTCTTCCTCCCAAACCTACCTCAAACAAAGCCGTATCAACCTGCTCGTCCAGGAAATGGCGAAAAGCCATGGAGGTCGTAATTTCAAAAAAGGAAGCTTCATATTTTTCAAATACGTTTTCCCATTTTTTATATAATTCTATTAAGGTATCAAGTTCTATGTTTTTTCCGTTTACTCTGATTCTTTCTCGGTAATCAACCAAGTGAGGAGAAGTATTCATTCCGGTTGTAAATCCGTGTTCCGATAAAATTGCTTCGCTGATTGCGACGGTTGATCCTTTGCCGTTTGTTCCTCCGACATGAATTCCTTTTAGTTTAAGATTGGGATTTTCCATCTCGTTAAGAATATTATAAACCCTTTCTAAACCGAGTTTAACGTTACCGGAATGTCTCTTATAAATATAATCCAAAAATTCTGTATAATTCATTTTTCCTCTGAATTTAACGATTCTCATTTCTCAGGATAAAAAAAAACCTCCAAACCGGAGCCGGAGGTTATAAAAAATTATTCCTGAATATCAGGCAAGATATGATTCGGGTGATCTTTACTGTTGGGACATTTTACGGTAATTATAAATTTGCCGTTATCAATGAGTCCTTCCATAAAATATTTGTCTCCGACACCGTTTTCCGGGCATTCGAAAGTTTTTTTCAAATAACCGGCTCTGATCAAATCCTGAGCATCTCCGACAAATTCTTCGTTGCGATCATCCATGTATGCTTTTATCGCTTTATAAATAAGTTTCATGTTCTTAAGACATTGTTCTTCATTCTCTTTTTCGTTAATATTAAAGAATTGAGGAAGCGACAGAACAAAAATCATGGCAATGACGGCAATAAATGTAATCAGTTTATAAATGCTGAAACCTGCATCTCTTCTCATGTTTTCTCCTGAATTTTTTTTTCGACAAACTTTTAGATTAATTGTTCGTCAAGTTTTTTTTTAATTATCATGTTTAACCGTATTTTATTTTAAAGTTTTATCATCTTCATCCGAATTATATTGTTCATTGTTCGGACTTTAAAATGCCTTTTGCAAAACATCCGGTAAAATTATACGGATAAAATCAATTAATTCCTGACCTGAAAGGTATCTCATTTCTAAGGTTTAAGACGGTAAATCATTCTCGGGAAAGGTATTACTTCTCTGATATGTCTGATTCCCGTCATCCATGAAACCAGTCTTTCCAATCCTACTCCGAATCCGCTGTGAGGAACCGATCCGTATTTTCTGACATCAAGATACCATTGATAATCTTCAATGGGCATGTTTTCTTTCTCCATTCTCTCCAAAAGAGCCCGGTAATTATCTTCGCGTTCTGAACCGCCTATAATTTCTCCGAATTCTTCAGGAGCAATAAGGTCAGATCCTAAAACAAGGTCGGGATTTTCCGGGTCTCGTTTCATATAAAAAGCTTTAATGTCTTTAGGCCATTTTTCAATGAAAACAGGAACATCTGAGCCTTCGGTAAGCAAGGCTTCGTCGGCAGCTCCCAAATCATCGTCATAAGATATCTCCGAACCTTTTTCGCGCAAATAATCTATAACTTCTCTATGAGTCATTACTTTGAAAGGAGCATCCGCTTTTTGAAGTTTTTCAATATCTCTTTCCAAAACGGATAATTCTTTTTTACATTTTTCCAATACTGTTTTGATTACAAATCGAATCATGCCTTCCTGAATAGCCATATTTTCTTTATGCTCGACGTAAGCCGCTTCTGCATCCATCATCCAAAATTCGGTAAGATGTTTACGGGTTTTGGATTTTTCGGCTCTGAAAACCGGACCGAAGTCATAAACGCGTCCCAAACTGGTAATTCCCGGTTCAAGATAAAGCTGACCGGATTGAGAAAGAAAAGCGCTTCCCAAATCAAAATAAGGCACTTCGAAAAGAGTTGTTGTTCCTTCGCATGCGTTGGGGGTAAGAATAGGAGAGTCGAATCTGATGAAATTTTGACTGTTCAAATATTCGCAAATTGCAAAATAGACGGTGTGTCTTACTCTGAGAGCCGCCCATTGTTTTTTTGATCTTATCCAAAGATGACGATTGGAGAGAAGAAAATCCGCGCCGTGTTCTTTCTTGGAAACAGGATATTCCGGAGCGATATTTACCGGCTCTACGGAAGTCAGTTGAATTTCAAATTCTCCTTCCCTCTTATCATGTTTTTTGGGAATACCTGTAATTTTAACGGAAGACTCTATAGTCAAACTTTTTACTTTTTCAAACTCTTCTTCGCCCATATCAGGCTTAAAAGCAACGGTTTGCACATCTCCGGTTCCGTCTCGAAAAATAACAAATCTTAATTTGCTGCTTGATTTGCGATAGTTTCTCACCCAACCTTTCAGTTGGACTTCTTCATTTAAATAATCTTTTATGTCTTGAACAAATATATGCTTCATAATGTCTCCGTATTGCGTATTGCATTAAAATATTTATAAGTTAAAGCAGGAATACCCGATCAAAATTATTGCGACAGTTGTCAAGCATATATGTAAAATGTTAATTTATTCTTAATTATAAAAATCGGAACTCACTGTTTTTAAAGAGTCTTTTCCTTTTGGAAGAAAAAATATTTGACATAATTAGCCTTGGCTAACAGTTTAACGGGCGAGGTATATCATGCAAGTAAAAAAAGAAAAAGTAACGCAAGCTATAACCGATAATGCTTATTTGGAATTTTTGGAAAAAGGCTATCAGGGAACGTCAATGAGGTCAATAGCAAAGCGTTCGGGAATAAGTTTGGCAAACATATATAATTATTTCTCAAGCAAAGACGATTTGTTTTGTGAAATATTAAGACCTCTTACCGACAATATACTCGGTTACATCGAATATATCAGACCTGAAAATTATCTTGAAGATCATTTGGAAAGTTTGGAAGAACATATGGTTATTGCTGAGAAGATGGCTGAATATATAGATCGAGAGAGAGAAAAACTGAATCTCTTGTTGTTCAAAGCAGCAGGCTCTTCATTGGAAAGATTCAGAGATAAAGTTATTGATCTTTATACTGAGATAAGTTTGAGTTACAGTAAGATTATTTCTTTGAAAGAAACGGGGAAAGAATTTATTGTTTCTGAATTTGTTGCTCACAACATTGCCGGGACATGGGCTAATTTTATTGTTGAATCTCTTATGCATAACTTATCAAAAGAAGATATTGCCAAGAGCGGAAAAGAAATGATGCTTTTTATGTATAACGGTTGGACTGCTCTTATGAGAGAAAAGGATTAATTTAAAGATATAAAAAATATTTTTCCGAAAATCCGGATACGAACAATTTTAAAATAAAAACAGACTTAATCTTTCAATCTTTTAAATCGTTTTATTATTCGTTAATAACATGTTTTTTGTTTCCTTAATTATTGGTTTTTCATGATGTTAATGTTTTTTATTGCAGATAAATTTCAAAAAAAACTTAATATGTTTGACATATCTAATTCAAAAATTTTTATGACGCAAAGTTAGTTTAAAATAACAAAAAGGAGTTAAAATGAAAAGAATACTTGTCCTTTTGGGAATCCTTGCAACACTTTTTATTGTTGCTTGCGGAAGCAGTTCATCCACAGGCGTTGTCGTTGATAACGAAAACGGAAATTTCGATGTTGACGCAACAAATGACAGCCTCTGGGTTTACTACAGTTTTGCCGAAAAGAAAGTTGTAAATGAAGCTGACGGTAATTGGGATATTGCTTTTAACCGTTACAGAATTAAAACCAACAGCGGAACCAGCGGAAACGGCATGGGCGGAGCCTTGAATTTGGGCGAAGTCGATTGCGCAAGCGTAACCGAAGCTCCGGCAAACGGATATGT
>PDOO01000014.1 GCA_002742885.1 Candidatus Cloacimonadota bacterium | reverse complement strand
AACCTTGTTTTATGATAAAAGTTCGGATGAATAAACTGCAATTTAATTTGAAAACAATGAATTTAAATTTTAACATGGTCGGATTGACCAAAGGAGTACCAAATGAAAAGAATAATGATTATAACCTTAATGATGCTTATGACTCTTGCAATAAGCGGTTTATCTGCGTATGAATTTATCGTAAAAATCAAAAACAATGAAATATTGCCATTAAATGATGTTATCCTGACCATAAATAAAACCAATTCGTCAGAATCATTTCATTTGCCGGATATTGCTCCGTTAAATACAGAGATATTCTCAAAAGAATACGACGGAAGCAACTCTGAGTGTCCAGTAAGTGCAGAAATTACTTACAAAATAAATAATTCAACCATAACAATTGGACCTTTTAGTTTTCCAGGGAATAGAATTATTGTTTTCACAGTTGGAGAAGGTTCAATAGAGCCTGATCAAGATAATCCCATGAATGACTAGAAATTTCATATATTTGGCTTTTCTTTATGGACAGCCTCTTTTTATCAAGAAGCAGAAATCATACTCGTTATGGAGGAGATAAAAATGAAAAGAATAAATTTTTTCATAATATTGCTATGCATAATTTGCGGATTAAAAGCAAATGCGGAAATTGAGCATCTTTATAATTTCGGTTATCCGGAAATACCTTCCGCAACTTCAACGTTTTATAATGTTTGCAGTAAAGATAATTACCTTTACATACTGACAAGATACGGGCTGAGAACTTATGAAATCGGAAATAACGGAAATCCCGTTGAAACCTCAACTGTTTTTATGCCTCATTGTTATTCAATGAAAAAATATAAGGATAAAATATATATAGCAAGCGTTGCAATGAATACGGAAAATCATCAGAATACCTTATATGAAATAGATATTTCCGTTCCCGATAACCCCGTACAAATAAACACAATAAACTTTAACGAAAAAAACTCATCAGGTTATATTGATGTTTTTAATGATTTTATAATATATCGTTTCACTGCATTCAATACCGCAGTAACTAAATGTTATTTAATCAACAGAGAAACTTTCACTGCGGAAGAAATCAGCATATTGGCAATAAAAAGCATAAATGATTCCATCGGTTATAATTTATCTTCGGGTTGCCTTACAGATATATCGGATGCCGATAATATTGAAACGCTTGGTTATATTGATTTAAATTTATATCATAATAACGAAGCAATAAAACTTTATTCATCAATAAATGACACAACGGCAATTTTTGCAAGCAGAAATAAAATCTCATTCTGGAATATTGCCGATCCGGAAAATCCTTTTTTTATTGCGCTGTATGAATCGGAAAACAGCCAATCATACACAGCTCCTTATATTACGGATGATTATAAATTAATAACAGCCTCAAACACCAAAATATCAATAATTGACATTTCAAATCCGAATAGTGCAGAATTAATAACAACAATCGAATTTATTAACAATTTTACGGCATTTGTCATTTCCTGCGGAGATTATGTTTATACAAGCGATCTTTTTTACGGAGGATTTAAAATTTTTAAATTTGAAAATAACGAATTAAACTTTATAAAAAAATACGGTAATCCTTGTTTAGACAGAGGTTATTGCAAAAATAACTGTCTCATAAATCCTTACCGGCACAATCACGGTATTTCAATATGGTCTGTTGAGGATCCTTTTAATCCGGTAAAAATTGATGCGGATTTCGGGAATGATAAGCTGAAAGACGCAAAAATTTGCCGCGATTACCTTACCTGCCGAAGTTATCAAGACTCGGAACTTTATGTTTACGATATTTCTGATATAAATAACCCTGAACTGATTCGAACAATTGATTTAAGAAATTTTTGCGAAATTCAGTTGCATATGTTTAAAGAATATATAGATTCAGGACAAAATTATCTTTATATTGCAGATATTTATCAAAATAGATTATTAAAATATAATATCGAAGACGGAGAACTTTTATTAACGGAAAACTTACCTTTCGGTTTACTTGATTTTGCTTTCAAAGATGACACAGGTTATGCAATGTATCCGAATTATAATAAACGAGATTTACTTGTTTATCCCGATTTGGCAGACGATAATTTTGAATATATTCTTAAAGAAGAGGTAATTGATTCTTATAAGGCAAGTTATCTTTCTATAGAAGATAATTTCCTTATTGCTCAAAATCATCCCGGAGATAAAGTTATTTTTTTGGATATAAGTAATCCTTACAATCCTGTTTATCAATTCGAATTAGCCGATTTGGAGTACGGAAACAGCGTACCTGTTTATTTCAAAGAGCATGTTTTTTATAATCAATGCTTCAAATATAACATATATAATATTGATTCAACATCTTCCGGAATAATAGGATATGATGAAAGTTTTGATTGTAACGCTTACGGAATATCAAGTCTTATTCCTTACAGTTGCGACGGTTTTGATTATTTATTTGTTCCGAGAAGAGAATATTTTGAAGTTTATAAAGTAACTTTTGACTCAGAAAATAAAGAAGAAAATATTTATGAGTTAAAACCTTTGAGTATGTCCAATTACCCCAATCCTTTCAACCCCGAAACTTCGATAAGTTTTTCTTTGCCCTCCGCCGGAAAAGTTAATTTAGCGGTTTACAACACCAAAGGGCAAAAGGTAAAAACTATGACCGATGATGTTTATGAAAAAGGACTGCATTCCGTAATCTGGAACGGCAAAGACGAAACAGGAAATGCGGTAAGTTCCGGCGTGTATTTTTATCGCCTCAATCTCGACGGAAAAACCGTTAAAACAAATAAATGTTTGTTGTTGAAGTAGAGAATCAGCGTTCAAATCCCCGGCAAAAGTCGGGGATTTTTTTATCTTAAATTCCCGTTTAGCGGAGAGGCAGAGGCTTGCCGGAGGGTAAGTACGCAAAAAAGAGAAAATAAAGCCTCCCCCCGCTTAACAAAATAAATCTATTGCAGTTTCTTGATTTCTTCTTCGGATAAACCGGTAGATTTTTGGATTATCTCAAAAGAAACTCCGGCTTTCAACAAGTTTTCGGCAATTTTAATTTTTTCTTTTTCTATACCTTTTTCCATCCCGATTTTCATGCCTTTTTCCATTCCGATTTTGATGCCTTCTTTTTTTCCCTGTTTTCGTCCTTTTTCTTTAGCCGTATCTTTTATGTTCAGCAAATCGCGATAAATATTGATACTGACCTCATAGTTTTTATATTCTTTAGATGTAAGTTGCGCTATTTCGGCAGTTTTAAACAATTGCAGAAATATCTTTTCTTTCAATTTAGGAGGAACTCTGTCCAAAACGGGAAGATTTTTCAGGATATACATCCATTTATCGAAACGGGTTTCAAGCTCATCCAAGGTTTTGGTAAATTTGGGCATCTCAAGGTAAATATAAGTTAATTTATCGTAAAAAACTTCTTTGTTCTCCTGCTCCGTAAGCTTTACTTCATGCAGATATTTATCCGGATCGCTTTCTTTAAAAGTAAAATCCAATATGCCTATCGTGTAAACCGATTTTAAGCGAAAATTCCATTTCGCTCCCTGATTTTTTGCCTGCTCCTGAATCGGAAAAGCAGAATAATAAACCGTTCTGTCCTTAAAATATTTCTGCTCGGCTTTTTGCATTTCCACGATAAACTTTTCGCCTTTTTCATTGGTGCAGTAAATATCAAAAATTGATTTTCTGTCTCCGACTTGAAGAGGCAAGTTCTCATTCGGAAGATAGGAAATTTCTTTTATTTCGCCCTCTTTATCTTTCAAAAGTTCGTTCAAAAAATCCAAAAGAAGATTTTTATTCGGTTCTTCCCCGAAAATCCTTTTAAAACCGTAATCCGTAAAAGGATGAATGTATTTTGGTTTTCTTTCCGTCATTTCAAACTCCCGAAGTTTATTCCGTTAATTTAATTAACATTAACGGCAACAAAGATATTGTCAAGATTAAAATTACCGGCATTATGAGGGATCCGCGAGGCGGTAAAAATTTATTCTTTCATATCCGGTAACATTAAGAAAAATTCCCCAAAATAACGATAAAAACAATTAAAATTAAGGTTTTATTATATTTAAATAGACATTATTTTTCGGTTAAAATTTCTGACGCTTGCTGCATAAAAAAGACAATAAAAATAAAAGTAAGAAAGGAGATGCAATGAACATTAAAAGAGAAATAAAACAATATTCCGGAATTTTGGCGGGATCGATTATTTTCGGAATTGCCTATTCCTGGTTTTTGGTTCCTTACAGAATGGTTCCGGGAGGAGTCGGCGGCATATCGCAGATCATAAATCACTTTTTCGGGATTTCCGTCGGTCTTTCAATTGTGCTTCTCAACATTCCTCTTTTCATTATCAGCATAATTGTTTTCGGTAAAAGATTCGGGGTTCGTTCTTTTATCGGCATGATGTTGTCCTCCGTCATGGTGGATGTTTTCAATATTAATAATCTGGTCAAATTGGGATTTTTGCCTAATACCGAAAATTACAAATTCATGCATGAAGGAAGAGAAATTTTAGCCATGTTGCCTCCCGAGCAAATCTATCTGTCGGCAATTGCGGGAGCGGTTCTTCTCGGACTCGGTTTAGGGACTATTTTCAGATTCAGAGGCTCAACAGCCGGGACAGATATTCCGGTGGCTCTTATCAAAAAACAAACCGGAGTTTCCATCGGTACCGGATATTGGGTTGTGGAAAGTTTTATTATTTTGACGGTCGGCATTGTTTTTAAAGACCTTACTTTGGTTATTTGGGGGTATATTAATTTATTCATAACTTCCAAAATGACCGATATTGCCGGCGAGGGAATGCCTTACGTAAAAGGCGCTTACATTATATCTCCCCAAAATGAGCAAATAAAGGAAAAAATATTTGAAAAAATTAATCGAGGCGTTACGTTTTTCAAAGCCAGAGGGGGATACAAAAACGAGGAGATTACAGTTTTGTTCTGCGCCGTAAACAGAAGACAAGTAGCTTTGCTTCGAGATATAGTAAAAGATATTGATCCGAAAGCATTTATGATTCTTAATGATGTTTACGACGTAATGGGTTACGGTTTCAAAAGCCGAAATCTGGATTTGAGCAGCGATAAAGATTAGAGTATAATTTATTCTGAAACAGAAAGAAATTGTTATCGGGGGAATTTTTTTCTCTCAGATTTTCATTTTATCCTATTCCCTTAAAATTTTTTGATTATTTGCCGTTAACCGGTATTTTTAAAATTTCGTACTTCATTAATCTTCCGATTGTTTTAAACGACAAAAAAAACAAGAAAAAATTATATCAGCTTAACTTATTTTGAATAAACAAGATAAGCTTTTTTATCAAAAGCATATGTTTAAAAATAAATCAAACAAAAAAATTATCGGTTGTCAATTTCCGTATTATTTCTGTTTTGGTCAGTCAATAAGGCAGGAAGCGTTTAATCCGTCAGGAAACAACAAAGTTAAACGAGCCTTATCATTTTATAATTATAACTTTAAGATGTTTTTTGTAGATTTAACGTCGGTAACCTCTTGACCAGATTGAGGCAGAGAAAGGATTTCAGATGAAGAAAAAGTGGCAATATGCAGACAGTTTGACTCCCGAAGAAATTAAGCTGAGGGAAGAAATTGTTCAGACTTATAAATGTCCGTCCATTATAGCGGAGTTACTTATCAAGAAAGGCAATAAAAGTTTGGACGGCATTAACAGTTTTTTTGATCCGAAAATGAAAGATACCCATGATCCGTTTATTTTTAAGGATATGAAAAAAGCCGTAAACAGAATTATTTCAGCCATAGAAAATAAGGAAAAAATCATTATTTTCGGAGATTACGACGTAGACGGCACGACTTCAACCGCTTTACTTTATTTGGGATTAAAAAAATGTAACGGAAAAGTCGGTTATTACATACCTGATCGTGAAACAGACGGTTACGGTTTGTCCTTAAACAGAATCGAAAACTTCAAAAAAGACGACGTAAAATTAATAATAACCGTTGATTGCGGGATTAATGCCTGTAAAGAAGTTGATGCCATAAATGCAGAAAATATTGATATTATAATCACAGATCATCACAATCCTAAAGAAATTTTACCGGATGCTTTTGCCATACTTAATCCGAAATTGGAAGATTGCCCTTATCCTTACAAGGATCTTGCCGGCGTCGGAGTCGCCTACAAATTATTAATCGGATTATACATGAAACTCGGACTCGATTCCGACAAAAACATAAATCAATTTCTTGATCTTGTGGCTGTCGGAACTATCGCCGATATTGTTCCGCTGACCGGTGAAAACAGAATTTTTGCCAGCTCAGGTTTAAAACGTCTCCGTTTAAGAAAAAATATCGGTTTAAGCGCCTTGATTAACCGTTCGGGATTACTTAACAAAAAAATAAATACCACCGATATAGTTTTCGGTCTGGCTCCCAGAATAAATGCAGCCGGCAGAATGGGAAGCGCAATGAAAGCGGTTGAACTCCTTATTTCGGAAAATGACGAAGAAAGCAGAAAGCTGGCAATTGAAATCGAAAAACAAAACCGTAAACGTCAGGATTTTGATCAGCAGACTTACAGAGAAGCATGTCAAGCCATTGAACGCAAATACGACGATATTTCCAAAGTAAATTGCATAGTCATTGCTTCCGACAATTGGCATCCCGGCGTGATAGGAATAGTAGCATCAAAGCTGGTGGAAAAATATTATCGTCCCGCCATAATGCTTTCATTTAAAAATGAAAAATCCGAAAAAAATAACGTCGGCATAGGTTCGAGCCGAAGCATTGCAGGTTTTGATTTATTTGAAGCTTTGTCTCAGCATGACGATATGCTGGAAAGTTTCGGCGGGCATAAATATGCGGCGGGATTGTCTATAATGCGCGAATATATAGAACCTTTCGAAAAACGTCTCAATGAGTACACGGGAAAACATTTATGCAAAGATTTACTTATTCCTCCGTTAAAAGTTGATCGGGAACTGGAAATTTATCATATAAACAACAATTTTCTTAATTGGTTGCAAAAATTTGCTCCCTACGGAACAAAAAACATGCGTCCGGTTTTTTATACCCAAAGAGTATCTCTTGCAGGTTACCCTTATATCGTAGGCAGAAATCATATAAAAATGAAAATAACCAAAGACGGAGAAACTCTTGATATGATAGGATTTAACATGGGCGATTATCTCCCTCTTTTGATGCAGTCTTACCAAAACAGACGCTCCAATATCAGGATTGCCTATACTCTTGAGCTTAATAATTGGCAGGGGAAAACAAATATTCAGGGCAAATTAAAGGATATAGATTTTGATTAAATTTATCAGGTTATTTATCCTCCTTTTGTTTTCGGTTTCCTGTTCGATCAGCAATACGGTTCTGAGAAAAAATTCTCTCGAATTAAAAAAAATTAACGAGATAAATTATTCAGGCGAAGCAGACAAAATTCTCTATTCCGATATTCATAAAATCTATTACGTTATGAATAAGACAAACAGAGAAATAGAAATTTTGGATTCTGACGGTAAAAAAATAAATAAAATCGGCGGAGCAGGTTTCAAAAACGATAATTTTGCCAAACTTTCCGATATGGTTTTATCGGCAGACGGAATGCTTATCACTCTTGACGGATTCGGAAAGCAAGTAAAAAAATTTGACGGTTACGGAGCCTGGAAAGCCACAATAAAGCTTAAGAACACTTTTGAACCCAAGCTTCTGGCAATTGACAGACAAAACCGATATTATATCTATGATCAACAAAAAAACGTTATCCTTATTCGGGATGACATATCCTCGGAAACAGTTCATGAATTCGGTAAATTCGAACTGAACAATCCTGATAAATTAAGTGCAAATCATGATTATTTGATAATAAACGATTATGAAGAAAATTCAACCTTGATTTATGAGTTAAACGGTTTATTCGATTCCAAAACAGAAGGAATTATTGCTTTGGAAGAATGGAACAGAGTAATAGAAATAGAACCGAATATCATTCGCATAAAAGACAGTCCCGACTGCTTTGCAGTATTTCCCGAGGGGATAAAAACCTGGGAAATCGATAACCGTTGCTTGCTTGCGCATGACGGGAAAAAAATTGTTGCTTATAAATTGGTCGAAAAAAGGGATGAGGATGAATAACCTGTATATTCTGCTTTCTTGCTCGATGGCATCCGGCATAATTGCCGGGTTGAGCAGATTTTCCGACTATGCGGGATTACTGATTTTCTTTGCCTATATTCCTCTTATTAAAATATTTAATCTTAAACTCAATAAAAAAGATATTTTAATAACATCGGCAGTTTATTCGACTGCATCGGTAATTACAGGATTGCATTGGATAGGTTTGGTAACTCTTCCCGGTCTGTTCGGAATTATCATTCTCTTTACCGTCTATAATTTTATTTCTTTTTTTGTCATAAGAAAAATTTGGAGTTCGGAAAAAGGATTTTATCTGAGATTGTTTGCGTTTTTATCCGTAATGTTAAGCTCCGAACTTTTGCAGAATTTTACGGAATTAAGATTTCCCTGGATGAATGCCGGATATTCTTTATCAGGTTTTTTGCCTTTGATTCAAGTTGCGGATTTGGGCGGAGTCTATTTGATTTCAGCCTTAATTTACACGGTGAATTTTCTTTTATCTTCTTTATCAAAACGTAAATTTATTGCTTTAATATTGATTTTTGCCGCTTGGCTCGGTTACGGATTTATAAGACTGAACACATTAAAAATAAAAAAAGACGATTTTAAAATTTCCATGATTCAACCCTCGATCGGACAAGGTATAAAATGGGAGGAGAAACTTAGAAATTATATTGTTGACCTCCACAGCAAACACAGTTTAAAATTAGCAAAAAAAACGGATTTGATTATTTGGACAGAGTCAGCTTTGCCCTATTATCTTGCCAAAAATTTCGAAATGAAAAAATATATGGCAAAATTATCCGAACTAATAGAAGCTCCCGTATTTCTCGGCTATCAGGACTACGAAAAAAGACCTGATCGAGAAGGTTACATGATTTTTAACGCAGCTTCAATGATTAAACCTTCGGGAAAATTGCATAAACCTTATTTTAAGCAAAAACTCGTTCCTTTCGGAGAAAGAATGCCTTTTCTGGATATTTTCCCTTTTTTATGGAATATTCATCTCGGGCAGGCTAATTTCGAATACGGTTACGAAAATGTCGTTTTTGAGGTAAAAGACAAAAAATTTGCTCCTCTGATCTGCTTTGAAGTTGTGTTTGACGATCTTACGCGAGATATGTTTCAAAAAGGCATAGATTTTATCGTTAATATTTCCAATGATGCCTGGTTTTACAAATCCGTCGGCGCATACCAACACAGCAGAATGGCTGTTTTCAGAGCAACTGAAACCAGAAGACCGGTTCTAAGATGCGCAAATACCGGCTTTACTTTTATGGTTGATCCGAAAGGAAAAATTAATAATTCCACAAAGCTTTACGAAGTTACGGAAAGAACTTATAACCTTCCTCTTTGCGAAGAAAAACCCTTTTATATGACAAAATTTTATTATTATACAAGACTTTGGATCATCTCGGCAATATTTCTGTTTTTAAAAAGCATGACAGACTCTTACGGCTTAAATCGGAGGCGAAAATGAACAAAAAATATTATTACACTATCGGAGAAGTATGTAAAAAAGTTGATTTAAAGCCTTATGTGTTAAGATATTGGGAAAAAGAATTTTCTCAAATAAAACCGGCAAAAACAAAAGGCGGAAACAGAAAGTACACTGAAAAAGACATTCAATTGATTGCCGAAATAAAAGATATGCTTCATCATCAAAAATATACGATAGAAGGAGCCAGAAAAAAACTCAAATCGGAAAAAATAAAGTCTCCCGAAAAAAATAATCAGCTTCCTCTCAAGTCCGATAAAGAAAAAAAAGAACTTCTGGTCAAAACTTTGCTTGAAATAAAAAAAATACTTAACAACGAAGAGTAAAAATATGAAAAACATCCTGATTTTCGGAGCAACGGGAATGCTGGGAAAAAGTCTTTCTTTGCATTTCAAAAATCAAAACATTCTCTGCTCCGGACATAAAGATTTTGATATAACAAATAAAAAAAATTACGATAATATATCGTTTAATCCTGATATCATAATTAATTGCGCCGCTTACACAAATGTAACTAACGCCGAATCAGACAAAGAAAAAGCTTTTTCGGTAAATGAATGCGGAACTAGACTTATTGCCGAATTTGCCCAAAGAAAAAAAGCCAAATTAATTCATTTCAGCACCGATTACGTTTTCTCGGGAAGAGAAAAAGGAAATTATCGGGAAAATGAAGTTACCGACCCCGTGTCTGTTTACGGGAAGTCTAAACTTGCGGGAGAAAAACAAATCATCAAAATTTGTTCTGATTATTTGATTTTGCGAATATCATGGCTTTTCGGTCCCGAAGGCAAAAACTTTGCCTCCTCCGTTGCCGAACTTATAAGGGAAAGGGATAATTTGTCAATTGTATCGGATCAGTTCAGTCGAGTTACCTATACAGAAGATGTTGCCTCCGCTTTAGATAATTTTATTGAAGCAGACTCGAAAGGAATTTATCACATAGCCGATTCAGGTAAACTTTCCAGATATGATTTTACCGTTAAAATCCATGAAATATTAAAAAGAAAAAAATCTTTGCAATGCAATATAAAGCCTATATCTCATACAGAATATCCCGATCCGACTCCGAGACCTTCGGATTCATCGCTGAATACGGATAAATACGAAAAAGAATTCGGAGGCTTGCCGAATTGGGAAAATGCGCTGGAAAGATTTTTCCGCTAAAATAAAAAAATTACGGGGTTATTAATGAAAAAACTGTTTTTTATCGTTTTGTTGACAGGCGGAATGCTTTTCGCCTCCGTATCGGACGAATATCTTTTCGGGAAACGCATGTTTGACGATAAACTTTATGACGAAGCCATTCACGAATTTAAAATGATTTATACCAAATATCCTACTTCCCCTTACGCAGAACAGGCATTGTTCTATTCGGGAGAAGCATACAGAATGAAAAAAGAATATAAAAAAGCGGAAGAAATCTACAGGATGCTGAGAGACGGTTATCCTGACAGTTTACTGAAAGATAAAGCATTGTATTATCTGGCATTATCTTCTTTTAAACAAGGCAAAGCAGAAGAAGCCGCAAAACTTTACGCATCCTTGTTTAAATTATTTCCTCAATCTGATATTACCAAGACCGCCTTGACCGACTTTATTAATGCCTGTTACAAAGCGGAAAATTTTGAAGAGGTCATCGTTACGGGACGGGAATTAAAACGCAATTATCCGGAAAACGAACAACTGCCCGACGTTTTATTTTCAACCGCCAAAGCTTTCTATAAACTTAATCGTCCGCAAGAAGCCGAAAAAGCTTTGCAAACCGTTATCAAAGAATTTCCTGATTACGACGCTCGCTGGAAAGCGCTGGAATTAAGTTTGGATCAAATTGAAAAAAATCAGGGTTTGGCAAAAGCAACCGAAAAATTATCCGAAGAACTCAAACAAAATCCGCCTCGCTTTTATGACGAAAAATTCAGGGAAAAATTGCTTCTTTATTTAATCGCTCAAGAAAAATATGCCGAAGTTTCCGAGCAAATCAACATCTTGATAAATCGTTACGATAATTCTCAAAACGCTCCTTTTTATATTAAAACAAGATCAGATATTCGCCTGAAACTGGCTCATTACGGAAAAATCATCGATTCTTTTAAGAAAGAATTAAAATACGTAAAAAAGAGTAAATATTTTAATGATTATCGTATTAATTTTGCCAAAGCCTGTTATTTTTCCAAGAAATACCGATCCGCCGAGGAAGCTTTGGATGAATTTGACGCAACAGACTTGAGCAATTCTTTAAATTACGAGAAAGACCTTCTCGCAGCCAAAATTCAGGAAAAGACCGGTCATCTCAGAAATGCCGTTATTGCTTATAAAAAAATATTGGAAAAATATCCCGGCATCTGCAATCGGGAATACATATTAAATCAAACAGGCGATATTTTTTATTTTAAATTTAATCAACCCGCATCAGCTTTGCAATATTACCGTCAAGCAATGACTTCGCAAAAAGAGAATGAAGCTGCCGCCGCATCTTTTAAAGCCGCCCTTTGTCTTGAAAAAACAGAAAAAACAGAAGAAGCTTTAGATTATCTTTATCAGATCAATACGGAAAATATAACCGATAAAACACTGTTGAAAAAAATAGAACAAAAAAAAACGTATCTGCTGTCTTACAAATACAAAAATTATAAATCTGCTTTGGAAAAACTGATCGAAGCAACCGAAAAATTCATCAGGGATAACGATAAAGAAAAATTCAACTCCGCTCTGACGGAAATAACCGTAAAAGACTTAAAAGATTATAAAGCCGGATTAAGGATGAACGAGAATATCGAGTCAAACAGGGCATATTACAATAACGCATTGTTATATCTGAAATTAGCAGATAAAGCAAGGCTGGAAGGCAATATTGCTCTGCAAGAAGAATATTTAAAAAATTCCGATGAGATGAAAAACAAAATAGAAAAAAATCCGGAATTGCTTCTTGAAACAGAAATTGAAAAATCTTTGGTTATTGACGGTTATGAAATAAATGAAAACACGGCAAAGAAACTTGAAAACTTCATATCCTCATACGGAAACAAAGAATCTGCCAATCGTTATCGTTATCTTTCCGGGAAATATTACGAAAAGACCAATCCCGAAAAAACAGCTCTTCTGTTCGAAGCTCTTACGCCCGAAAAAATAGGAGAAAACGATTACAAAGCAAGTAAATTGAAACTGGCGGAATATTATTTCCAAAAAGATAAATTCGATCTTGCAGTCGCCAATTACGAGCTTGCCGGAAATTTAACGGGAATCTCGAATCCCGGGGCTTTCTATCATCAAGCCTTGTCTTTGGCGGAAATCGGTAAAACCGAAGAATCGATAAAACGCCTTAATTTCTTGGTAAATAATGCGGAATCTTTCGATAATTTCAATAAAGCAGTTATCAAACTTGCCGAATTCTATGAAAATAAGGGAGATTTAACCGCTTCGGCAGAACTTTACCAAAAAATTTCCGATGATGAACAAAACGACGATTATTGCAGAAAAATATCCGACCTCTTCAATAAGATTAATCAACCGGAAAAAGCAAAAATTTCTTTAATGAGAATTGAAAACAAAACAAATTCCGATATGGAAAAACTGGCTGACTTGCAATTTATTACCGGAGACGGCATAATGTCCGAATATACTCTGGAAGAGTTGATTAAAAAAGAAAATGATTTAAAAAAAAGACTGCTGTATTTTCAAAAAATCGGACATATAGCTTTTATGAGAGGAGATTACGAAAAATCATCGAAAAAATATCAAAAAATAATCAAAGATTTCAAATCCAAAATAAAACCTGAGAAATACAAAAACCTCAATCTGAAAATGATTGCCGAAGAATCAATAATTTCATCTCTTAAAACAGGAAATCGTCCGCAGGCGGATCGTTATAAAAAGCTGTTCAAAAAAATATTGAAAAAAGATAAAATTGCAGAAAATAAAATTTCTCTCGAACAAGGCATTTATTACATCAACGTAAATCCGGAAAAAGCAATCGGATATTTTAAAAAGTTGATGAAAAAAGAAGAAACGCCCCCGGAAATAAAAACGGATGCTTATTTTTGGAACGGAGTCGCAAAGCTTAAAATAAAGGATACGGAAGAGGCGAAAAAAAACTTTAAATATGTTCTGAAAAACGGAAATCAAGAACAGAAAAATCAGGCAAACTTGAAACTGGGATCTATTTATTTCTCCGCTGAAAAATATAAAGAAGCTTTAGCGTTTTATTATTCAGTGATTGAAAACGACGAAACAGGAAACTTGGCAAAAGATGCGGCAAGAAATTTTGCTGTTGTCTGTAAAACAATCGAGGAATGGGAAAAAGCAATAGAAGCTTACGAAATAATCCTCGAAAAATTCGGAAATTCTCAACTCGAAGGAGAAACTGTTTTTAACATTGCTTATTGTCATTTCAGAAACAAGAAATATAAAAATGCCGTTAAAATGTTTGAAGAAGCCTTGCCTCTTTTGAAAGATGACGAAATGAAAGCAGAATCTCAATATTGGATAGGAGAATCATATTTCGGCAAAGAAGAATATGAAAAAGCCGTAACGGCTTACATTAAAGTAGGATATAACTATTCAAAATATCCGCATTGGCGCGGTGTGGCAGAAATAAGAGCAGGCGAAGCATACCTCAAACAAGGTAAACCCGACAAAGCTCGCTATATTTGGCAAAGAGTAATATCCGTTTTCGGAAAAAACAGTCAATGGGGAAAACAGGCTCAGGCGCACCTTGATCTTTTGCCGATATAACAAGAACTTTAATGCTGAAAAAAATTTACGATATTTTGCTCAAGGAATACGGTCCTCAAGGATGGTGGCCGCTGTCGGAGAATAAAGGAAAAAATCCGACAACAGCAGGTTCCATTAAAGGATACAGCCCTCGGGATTATTCTTTTCCGAAAACAAAAGAGCAACAATTTGAGATTTGTATCGGAGCAATTTTAACACAAAATACCAATTGGATTTCGGTTGAAAAAGCTCTGTTTAATTTAAGTAAAAATCGCCTTATAAATCCTCAGAATTTATTGGATTGTCCTATTGATTTATTGAAGGAAGCTGTCAGACCGACGGGATATTTTAATCAGAAAGCAAATTATTTAAGAAACTTCTCCCGATTTTATCTCGCTTTATCTCAAAGAAAATCCGATTTTCCGGTAAAAATTCCCTCTCGAAAAGAAATAAAATCAGTAACGGGAATAGGCAACGAAACAGCAGATTCGATTCTGCTGTATGCATTCAAACAACCGGAATTTATTGTCGATGCCTATACCAAAAGAATTTTCTCTTTGTTCGGATTCTTCGATGAAAAAGCAAAATATGACGAAGTAAAAAAGATTTTTACCGAAAATTTAAACCAATGCCTGCTTTCCGATCAGGAAAAAGTCATCGTATTTCAGGAGTATCATGCTCTGATCGTTAATCATGCCAAAACACATTACAATAAAAAACCTTATAAAAAAGACAAAATTATTCAAAAAACCTTGAATTCGGTTTAAACCGACAGCTGCAAACACTTTCTCTTGACGTATTATTTAACGTTTGAAACGAGTATCGATTGCGATATAAAAAATATTTTTCTTCAAATTTATCTGATATTTTAAAAAAGGAATTTAAATGCAGAAAACTGATTTGACCAAAGGAGCAATAACTCCTGCATTATTAAAACTGGCTTTGCCTATTATGCTGACATCTTTTGCCCAAATGGCTTACAATATGACAGATATGATTTGGATCGGTCGCATAGGCAGCAAAGCCGTCGCCGGAGCAGGAACTGCCGGATTTTATGTGTGGATGGGATTCGCCTTTATACTTATTTCCAAAATAGGAGCGGAAATAGGAGTTTCCCAGTCAATAGGAAGAAAAGATAAGCATTCAGCAGTAATTTTTGCTCGAAACGCCGTTTTTTTGAATATTTTCTCGGCGATTTTTTACGGTCTCTTAATATTTTTTTCTCGAAAATATTTAATAGAATTTTTCGATATAAACGATGCCGAAGTTATAAAAATGGCAGAAACTTATTTGGGAATAATTGCTTTCGGAATACCTTTTATGTTTTTAAATCCCGTTTTATCGGGTATCTATAACGGAACCGGAGACAGCAAAACACCGTTTTATATAAACTCATCAGGACTTCTCTTAAACATAATTTTGGATCCTCTGTTAATCTTCGGTTGGGGATTTTTCCCGCGTTTGGAAATTGCGGGAGCCGCTATTGCCACAATCTTATCTCAATCGGTTGTTTCGGTTATTTTTATTTTTCATCTCTTAAGCGGAAGATCAAATTTTAAGGAATTTTCACTGCTCCAAAAACCTGATTTCAGTAAAATATTCAAAATTGCAAAATTAGGGTTCCCGGTTGCTTTGCAGAGCGGTTTATTTACTTCTTTTGCCATACTTATTGCCAAAATAATAGCAAAATGGGGACCGATTCCCATTGCCGTCCAAAAAGTCGGCGCCCAAATTGAGGCGTTGTCATGGATGACGGCAAGCGGTTATTCTTCCGCATTAAGCGCTTTTACGGGGCAAAACTACGGTGCCGGAAAATGGGACAGAATAGGCAAAGGATTTATTTCCGGAATTGCATCTGTTTCTGCGGTAGGAATATTCGCAACGACAGTATTTCTGATATTCCCGAGACAAATTTTCTCGATTTTTATCCCGGAAGCCGAAGCAATCAGACACGGAGTCGTTTATTTGAGAATACTTGCTATTTCTCAACTTTTCATGGTCTGGGAAATTACCGCTGCGGGCGCCTTTAACGGTATAGGAAAAACAATTCAGCCATCCGTTGTTTCAGTGCTGTTCAACGGCTTGAGAGTTCCGGGCGCAATGATACTTTCATCCGCAGCTTTGCTGGGATTAAACGGAATTTGGTGGAGTATAAGCCTAAGCAGCATTTTTAAAGGGATAATTCTGATCATTTGGTTTACGTTCATTCTTATAAATCATCCCGATCCCTGCGTAAGAAAACAAATCATGGAAAAAGTTTTTATTTGGGATTTTAAATATTTGCGGGATAAAAGGGGAATAAACGGTAAATTGTAAGGATAAAATCATCTTTCGAGCAAATTCAGGACATCAATAATAAAAAAATTCTCTTATCTCTCCGGCTGAAAATAATCTATGTTTTACAATTGCTGATTTTGTATAAATAAAAATTTGCCATTATCAAATAATATAATATACTTAATCTAAAAAATTATCGGGAGAGATTTATGTCCTTAAAAGAAAAAATTGAAAATTATCCTGTTTCTTTTTTCGCTTTGATGCTCGGAATCGTCGGTTTTACTTTGGTAATCCAAAAAATGACCGACCCTGAAGTATTGGGGCTGAGCAAAGAAATATTCAGTGTTGCCCTGACCTTATCCGTTATACTGTCATTTTTTACGGTATTAATGTATATTATAAAATTATTGTTGTATCCCGGAAAAGTTGCAGAAGATTATAACAGTCCGGTACGAATAAATTTTTATCCGGTGCTTGCAAAAGTGTTATTGATTTACAGCGTAATATATTTTCCCTTAAATCAATCCGTCTCCAAGACTCTTTGGATTGCCGGAGCAATTGTCCAGTTTGTTGCCTCAATAATAATAATACCGCGTTGGCTGTTTCATAAATTTGACATTAAACAAATTAATCCGTCCTGGTTTATCCCCATTGTCGGTAACGTAATGGTTCCAATTGTCGGAGTAAATCATTTTGATCCGGATATTTCCATTTTCTTTTTCGGAAGCGGTCTTATGTGGTGGACAATTCTTTTTGTTACTGTTATTTACAGAATAATTTTTCACCATCCTGTAGCCGAAAAATTTATGCCTACCTTCTTCATCCTTTTTGCTCCTCCTGCCATTGCTTTTATCTCAAGCGTGAAAATTTTAGGTGATGTTACCCTGTTCGGAAAAATTTTGTATTTTATTTCAGTATTCATGTTTATTCTGATTATATCCAGATTAAAAGAATTCGGAAAAATAAAATTTTACATGTCTTGGTGGGCTTACTCTTTTCCTGTAGTGGCTTTAAATGTAGCCACAATTTTAATGTATCATAAAACTCATAAAATATTCTATCGATATTTTGCTCTCGGTTTGGGAGGATTTTTATTATTGATAATTACTTATCTTTTATATCGAACCTTTAAAGCCATAAGCAAAAATGAAGTCTGTGTAGCCGAACATTAATCAGAAAGAATAAAATACTGTATTTTAATTAAACGAAAGTTTGTTTTAGCGAGCTTTCGTTTTTTTGCTTCGGAAAGAACTGTTTATTCTGATTTATTTGCGTCTGAATCGGAAAGAAAATTAATTGTTTTTTCTCGAAGTCAGAAATTATTTCAAAAAAAATCTTGCCGAATAAAGCTATTTAAGTAAATTAGTACCTAAATATTTCAAAAGGAGAAAAAATGACTTCACCGGTAAATTTTTCGGAAGGATCATATCTGGCTTTTCACGGCTTGGCGCTTATTGCTCAAAAAGCCCCCGAAAGGTTAAGCATAAAATCTTTGGCAAAAGAACTGCATGCCTCTGAAGCTCATTTGGCAAAAGTTTTTCAAAAACTCGGGAAAGCCTCTTTTGTTAATTCGGTCAGAGGACCGGCAGGCGGATTTGTTTTGGCAAAAAAACCTGAAGATATTTCTTTTTTGGATATTTATGAAGTCATGGAAGGAAAAGCAGGCTCCGGCTTCTGCCCTTTCGGAAAAGAAGTCTGTGTCTTTAAAACCTGTATTTTTAAAATAGGATTGGGAAAACATGCCTTGGATATATTGGACAGTTTTAAGAAAATGACTTTAGTGACTTTGCTTTAATTTTTTTTATATTAATAAAGGTATTAGAGTACCTGAATATAGTAATATTAATTTACGGAGATAATAATGAATTATTTTAATGAAAAAACAACGTTGGCGGAAATTGTCGAAAAATATCCGGATACGATTAATGTTTTCACCTCAAACGGCTTCCGTCAAATGGGCAATGCCGAGATGAGAAAAAAATTTGCCGGCAATTTAAATTTAAAAACCGCTCTTATGTTAAAACAAATAGATTACGAAAGTTTCTCCGAGCTTTTGATTGAAGCCATAGAAAACAAAACTTATGCAAACGACGTAACCGTTTCATCCGGAACTCAGGAAAACGGAGATATTAATTTAGTCGGTTTGTTGCCGTGTCCGGTACGCATACCTCTTCTGGAAGCATTCAATAAATTTATAAAATCTTTTGAAAAAGAACATAATATCAGAGTCAGCCATGAATTAAAAGCCGCCTCCATGGGCTTGGATTGGATTGAAGAAAATATCAGAGGAACGGAAGATGCCGATAAACTTCCCGATATCTTTATTTCCGCCGGTTTCGATACTTTTTTTGATAAAGATTTATTCGGGAAATTTAATGAACAAGGCTTGTTTGAAGACATTTCGGAACAGAACGAATACAATAAACTTTTTGCTCCTTACAATATGAAAGATCCCAAAAATAATTTTTCTTTAATCGGAGTTGTTCCGGCAATATTTTTGGTAAATACGGATGAATTGGGGGACCTTAAAATGCCGGAAACATGGGCTGACCTGATGAAGCATGAATTTAAGAAAAGCGTTTCTTTGCCTGTCGGAGATTTTGATTTATTCAACGGAATTCTTCTGAACATTCATAAAAAATACGGCGACGAAGGGGTTCGTAAAATAGGTGAAAGTCTTTTGGAATCTCTGCATCCTTCGCAAATGGTAAACAGCAATAAAAAAAGAAATAATCGTCCTATCGTAACAATTATGCCCTATTTCTTTACAAAAGCAGTAAAAAACGGCGGTCCCATGCAAGCCGTATGGCCGAAAGACGGAGCAATTATCAGTCCCATTTTCATGATTGCCAAAAAAGAGAAAAAAGAACTTATTCGACCGATCGTTAAATTTTTCTCATCACGTACGGTAGGAGAAATTTTATCCCATCAAGGTCTTTTCCCCGGCGTAAATCCCGATATAGACAATCGTATTCCGGAAGAAAATACTTTTCAATGGCTGGGCTGGGATTACATATACAACAATAACCTCAGCAAATTAATCGAACATTGCGTCAAAGTTTTTGAAAATTCTCATAACGAGTCGGAGTAACGGGGAAAATATGAATTTAATTACGGTATCCGGTCCGCCTTCATCAGGCAAAACATCCGTTATTTTGAAAACGATAGAATCTCTCAAAAAACAAAACTTTAAAGTTGCCGTTGTAAAGTTTGATTGTCTCTATACCGATGACGACGTTCTTTACCGAAAAGCGGGAATCCCCGTAAAAAAAGGTTTATCGGGAGCTCTCTGTCCTGATCATTATTTCATAAGCAATATCGAAGAAGTTACAGAATGGGGAATAAAAAACGGATATGATATTTTGATAAGCGAATCGGCAGGACTGTGCAATCGATGTTCCCCTTACATAAAAGGAATAAAAGCAATTTGCGTAATAGATAATCTCAGCGGAATCAACACTCCCAAGAAAATCGGTCCCATGTTGAGATCGGCAGATATAGTTGTCATTACCAAAGGCGACATTGTCTCGCAGGCGGAGCGCGAAGTTTTTGCCTCGCGAGTAAATTCGGTAAACCCGAAATCAACCGTCATTCACATAAACGGTCTGACCGGTCAGGGGGCTTTCGAACTCAGCACTTTATTGTATGAAGAAGAAAGCAATATCGATACCTTGAAAGGCAAAGAATTGCGTTTTCCCATGCCCTCGGCTTTGTGTTCGTATTGTCTGGGCGAAACCAGAATCGGAGAAAGTTACCAGATGGGAAACGTTTCTAAAATGAATTTGAACAAACAGGAGAAATAGATGAAGACCAATCCCGATGCAATAATGAAAAATACCGTTGCCGATCTTTTGTCCGAATATCCCTTTCTCGAATCGTTTTTTGCCGATAACAATGTCGATGCGAAAGCAGCTTACGAATTGTCTTTGGAAGATTATTTTGCAGGATTTGACGAACCGGAAAAAGAAGAAAAAATTATTCGTCCGGAAGAATTTTATTCGCAATTAAGCGAGTTTATTTCACAGATGGAAGAATTTCTCGGTAAAAACGAAAACATTGCGGAATCAATAACAATTATTCCGGGAACTGATAAATCAGGAAAGGCTGAAGGTTACTCTCGGCTTGAAATTAAAAGAGGAGAAATAGTCTGTATCGTAGGACCGACGGGATCCGGAAAAAGCAGACTGCTCAGCGATATAGAATGGGTAGCCCAAAACGATACGCCTACAAATCGCAAGATATTGATTAATAATGAAATACCTGATAAAAAATGGAGATTTTCAACTTCGGATAAATTAGTGGCTCAATTATCCCAAAACATGAATTTCGTTATGGATTTGACGGTTTATGAATTTGTGGAACTGCACGCTCAAAGTCGATTGACGGAAAACAGAGAAGAAGTCATAGAACGTATTATAACAAAAGCAAATGACCTTGCCGGCGAAAAATTTTCTCCCGAAACTCCGATTACAAGTTTAAGCGGAGGTCAGTCCAGAGCTTTGATGATTGCCGATACGGCTATTTTAAGCAAATCTCCCATTATTTTGATAGATGAGATAGAAAACGCGGGAATCGACCGAAAAAGAGCCTTAAATTTATTATTATCAGAAGATAAGATAGTTCTTATGGCGACACACGATCCTATTCTTGCTTTATACGGAGATAAAAGAATCGTCATAAAAAACGGCGGAATAAATAAAATAATCGAAACTGCGGAAGAAGAACGCGCCATTCTCGGAGAACTCGAAAAAATGGATAAAACTCTTCTCGCTTACAGAACAAAGTTACGCAACGGCGAAATAATAACCGCCGTTTAAATTTTAATTCAAATTACAGATAAAAGAATAAAAACTGCGAAGGAGAAATATTATGCATGAAGGATGCAGCGGAAGTTTTGAAGACGGCAAACAAGTCGTGGATAAAGTAAGAATGATGGGATTTTCAACCCAATATATGCCGATGCCTTTACAACTGAAATGTAAAGAATGCGGAAAAGAATTTGAAATGGAAACATTTGAGTCAAAATGCGCGGAATGCGGCATGGTTTACGGTGTAACGCCTTGCCATGCATTCGATCCCGAAAACGTACAAGCTGCCGGTAAAGATTATTAATCTGCCGGCAGTAAAATATCACATAAACACTTAAAAGGAGTCAGCAATGAGTATGTTTTGTTACCAATGCCAAGAATCAATAGGCAACAAAGGTTGTAAGTATTCCGCGGGAGCCTGCGGAAAAAAAGCGGATACCGCATGTTTGCAGGATACATTAATCTATGTATTAAAAGGAATATCCTTAGCCGGAGAAAAAAATTATGATCCCAAAGCGGGATTATTCATAGTGCAAGGACTGTTCGCCACCATTACCAATGCCAATTTCGATAATGCCAAAATAGTCGAATTGATTAAAAAAGGTTTAAAAATCAGAGACGAATTAAAAACATCCGACTATCATGACGCTTTGACATGGACAGGAGAAACGGAAGAAGATTTTTTAAAAAAAGGCGAGCTTGTCGGAGTGTTGTCAACCGAAAACGAAGATGTTCGTTCTTTGAGAGAACTCTTAATTTACGGTTTGAAAGGAATGTCCGCTTATGCGGAACATGCAGCGGTTCTCGGAAAAGAAAGCGACGATGTTTATAAATTTATGATGAAAGGACTTGCTTCCACCCTCAAAGACCTTGATTTACCCGGAATGATCGATATGGTAATGAAAGCCGGCGAAACCGCCGTTACCGTTATGGCATTGCTTGATGAAGCAAATACTTCAACTTACGGGAATCCTGAGATAACCGAAGTCAATATAGGCGTCAGAAATAATCCGGGAATCCTTATATCAGGGCATGACCTTAAAGATATGGAACAACTTTTGGAACAAACCGAAGGAACCGGCGTAGATGTTTACACACACTCGGAAATGTTGCCGGCAAATTATTATCCCGCATTCAAAAAATATGACCATTTTGTAGGTAATTACGGAAATGCCTGGTGGAAACAAAATAAAGAATTCGAATCTTTCAACGGACCGATTCTTATGACAACAAACTGCATCACGCCGGTACAAAAATCATATAAAGATCGTTTTTTCACTACCGGAATGTCAGGTTGGCCCGGCACCGTTCATATCGAAGAAAAAGACGGTAAAAAAGATTTTTCTCAAATTATAGAACTTGCCAAAACATGTCCTCCTCCAACAGAAATAGAAAGCGGAACCATTGTCGGCGGATTTGCTCATAATCAGGTATTGGCATTAGCGGATAAAGTTGTCGAAGCAGTAAAATCAGGAGCCGTAAAACGCTTTGTAGTTATGGGCGGATGCGACGGAAGACACAAAGAAAGAAGTTATTTTACGGACGTGGCAAAAGAACTTCCGGAAGACACGATTATTCTTACTGCCGGTTGCGCCAAATACCGCTACAACAAGCTTAATCTGGGCGACATCGGCGGTATCCCGAGAGTTCTTGATGCCGGACAATGCAACGACTCATATTCATTGGCGGTAATTGCCTTGAAATTGAAAGAAGTTTTCGGCTTGGAGGACATCAACGATTTACCGATTTCATTTGATATTGCCTGGTACGAACAAAAAGCCGTTACCGTATTGCTTGCCTTGCTCTTCCTCGGCGTAAAAGGAATAAGACTCGGACCGACTTTACCGGCATTCCTTTCTCCCAATGTAATAAATGTTTTGGTTGAAAACTTTAAAATCAAACCGATCGGAGATTACAAATCGGATGTTGCTGCCATGATGACGGGAAATTAAATTACCCGTATAAATAAAAATATTAACGAGGTTTGCTTATCTTGCAGACCTCTTTTTTATATAACACATAATTATTTAATCATTTACAGAAAGCATTAAATAATAATTTTGAAAAATAACAAATTAAATCTTCTGAACTGAAAAAGGTCAAAATTCCCGTCCTCCGAAGAGCTGCAGGCAAATTTACAATAAACTCCCTTCATTGCTCCGGCAACACCTGCAGGGACTGCCTCCTGTCTGCCTTTTATCTCCCTCGCCCTGCGGGAGAGGATTGGGGGTGAGGGTTTTAAATAAACGCAAAAATTGCAAAAAACGCATATTTTATATTCCCCGTTTTCTAAAAATCATTTCCGGACAACAGAATAAGAAAATATTTTTATGAAATATAAACATACAAGATATGCAGTATATTTAATATTATAACTTATTTTAAAATAACACTTTACCTCCACAACACAATTTTATTTTTAATAATCTGCAAAAATACCCTTTATAAATATTTTAATTGACCGCTGTTTCCTGTTCCTGCTGATTTGAATTTTTAAAATTCTTGCAATCAGGCAATAAAAATACCGAAAACTTTATTGTCCGGCAAACAAAAAAACAAAAAAGGAGACATTATGAAAAAAATCATTTTTTTTGCCGTATTTATTTTTACGGCAGTTTCAGCCTTTACCCAAAATAATTGGGCAGAAAAAGATACCTTTGACCGGATTACCGGACTAACTATATCTAAGCCGGCTTTTACCGATTTGGACAATGACGGATTGTTGGACTTAATTATCGGAGAGTCGGACGGCAAAAATTCAACCGAATTTGATTTAGTAGCATATAAATTCAACAAAATTGTCGGAAATTGGTCTGCTCCGGCTTTTACCGATTTAGACAATGACGGACTGTCGGATTTGATTATCGGAGAATATGCCGGCTATCTGAATCATTACGAACAAAATGCCGTAAATTCAACCGAGTTTGGCTTGGTAAACGAAAATTTAAAAAATATTCTCTCAGGCAGTAACTTTAAACCTGTAATTACGGATTTGGATAATGACGGAAAACTTGATCTCATTACAGCAAACAATTCAGGGCGCTTGATTCATTTTGAACAAACCGAAGTTGATGCCGACGAATTTGAACTTATCGATCATTACTTTAACAGTATTGATGTCGGATGGAATTCTGCTCTGACTTTTATTGATTTGGACAATGACGGGCTTTTGGATTTGATTATCGGAAAAATTCAACCGAATTTGATTTAGTAGCATATAAATTCAACAAAATTGTCGGAAATTGGTCTGCTCCGGCTTTTACCGATTTAGACAATGACGGACTGTTGGATTTGATTATCGGAGAGTATCACGGCAATCTGAATCATTACGAACAAAACGCCGTAAATTCAAACGAATTTGACTTGGTAACCGATAAATTTAACAAAATTGATGCAGGACGGTATTCTGCTCCCGCTTTTACGGATTTGGACAATGACGGGCTGTTGGACTTGATTATCGGAGAGCAAGACGGCAATCTGAATCATTACGAACAAAATGCCGCAAACTCAACCGGATTCACCTTGGTAACCGAAAACTTAAATAACATTAATGTCGGAAATAATGCTAAGCCGGTTTTTACCGATTTGGATAATGACGGGATGTTGGATTTGGTTATCGGAAACGAAGCAGGAGAACTGAAACATTATGAGCAGATGTCTGAAAATCTTCCCGTTCAGTTTTCTTCTTTCACGGCAATGCAAAC
>PDOO01000007.1 GCA_002742885.1 Candidatus Cloacimonadota bacterium | reverse complement strand
TTCTGATTAAAAATATCCGAAAAAGAAGTATTTACTCGGGGATCCGGATCAGATCGTATTACCGGATTCGGTCGCATCCTGATTTTTTCGGTTATATAAGGTTCGTTGCAAAGTACTCTTTGAATCATTTTAACCGTCCTCTCCCGGTTGATTGACCGAAATAACGTTTCCCAGTCCGACGTATTGACCGTTGATAACCAAATACGGCGTTCCCTGTTCATAAGTAATTCCAGCAGCAATTCCGGTCGTAAAAGTATCGGTCGATACGGGATTTCCGGAGGCATCAACAGCTTCGACAGAAAAAGTATATTCACCCTCTTCAAGGCTGTTTCCTGATTCGTCAAGACCGTCCCAGGTCAGACTTCGATTTCCGCCCTGCATATTTTTTGATTCAAGAGTATCCACATGCTTACCGTTTTTATCGTAGATTTTTATTTCAGCATCAGCAGTTGATGAAAGATAAAAATCCAGCTCAACGGGTTTCCCGGCAAATGAAAAACTGTTACCGTAAGCTTTTATATCTTTACCGATTAAACTCGTCATGTAGGAGTTGTTCATCGATTGCGACATCACCAGGTTTGTTTTCATTGTCTCGTGCATATTGTTTAAAGTCTCCAGCTGACTGTATTGCGCCAATTGAGCAGCCATTTGAGTATTATCAGCCGGATTCATCGGATCCTGATACTTCATCTGAGTTATCAATAATTTAAGAAAATCGTCTTTCTTCATAGACGAACCGGCGTTAAAACGAGTTCCGGAATAATCGGAGACTTTTTCAGCAGTTATTCCGACAGTATCCATATTTCCTCCTAAGCTATATATTCAACAGTATTATAACTTAATTTTTTTGACGTTATTATCTTCGTTTTATCTTCAAAAATTTCTTCCGTTTTCAATTTAACGGATTGATATTTTCTTTTTGAATTTTCCTCAAAACCTTTTTTCTCGTTTTGATTCCCGGAAAACGAAAATTCTTGAGTCCTAAACCCTTGTTTCGCAAGATTTTCTTTCATTTCAGGCAATAAATCTTTTAATTCAGTCAGGGTTTCCCTGTTTTTGACGTTAAAAATTATTTTTAATCCCTTTTCATTTTTTTCTATTTTCGTTAAAATTTTACCTAATTTTTCATGATCTATTTCAAATTCAGCCCATCTTTTACCTGTTGTAAACTTAATGATTTCGTTGCTCAATCGGGCTAAAAATTTTTCGTTATATCCGGGAAGGCGCTTTGTGTTTACTCTGTCAGCATAATTGATGTTTCTCGCAGATTCGACATCGGTATTTCTTTGCAAAACAAATTCTTCAGGAGATTTTCCGGATTTATTTTCATCAGGTTTTCTTTGATTTGTTTTTGAGATTTTATTCCTTTCAGATTTAAATTTTTTTTCGGAATTTTCTCTTCTTGCATCTGATTTTTTTGCTTCGGATTCCGAAACCTTTCCGGCATGAATTTTGAATTCCGACAGAACTGAAGATTTTTTGACTTTAAGCAAATTTACAAAAGAGCTGTTTCTGCCGTCTGTATTTTTGCGTATTTTCTCATCCGCTTTAATCTTATTTTCCGAGGAAATAACCGAAGCGTAAGAAATTTCGCCCTTTACCGATTCAAGTTTGATTTCGGTTTCGACTTTTTTTTGAATTGCTTCATTGCTTTGCTGCTTGCGCCAATTCGTAACAGGATCAAATTGATCTTTAGGATGAGAAGAATTTTCGGCTCTGCGATATTCAGGTAAGCTGTTGATTTCCTTATGCCCCAATATTTCGACGATATCTTTCTTGCGTTTTTCTTTTAAGGTATTTTCGTAATCGGGATCGGCAATACGTTTCTCTTGTAATCTAAAAACAGTTTTACGGTATTTCGGATCTGATTCTGCGCCAAGTTTAAGACTTGAATCAAATTCTTTTGAATATTGTTCTCCGATTGTTTTTTCATTGCCCTTATCCTTTTTTATATCAGGCGAAGCATCTTTTTCAGATGATAAATTAATATTCAGTTCTGAGGATTTTTTAGAGAAATTAAAAACAGGTTTACTGTCTTTTTTATCCGTCTTATCGAATTTTCCCCAAATATTTTCGTGTTTTTCGCTCGAATATTTTTCAGCAGTTATTTTATATTCAGGAGATTTTATTATATCAGATATAATTGAGGAATTTTTATTTGTTTTCAGTTTAAAACTGCTCTCAGGAAGGGAATTGTCTTTAATTTTTTCGTTACGGTCAAATTCCGATTTATTGACCGATAATATATCTTTATTTGTTTTAATATTTTGATATTCTGAAGAATATTTTGCTTTAGAAATTGTTTTCTTCACGGGTTTCGTTTCATTTTCTCTTGCGGTAATATCAGTATCTCGCAAAAATTTTTCCTGTTGACTGCTTTTAATATTATCTGACGCAACTTCGGAAGCGAAGGGAAGTTCTTCCGTTATTGCAAACTCGCTGATTTCTTTGTCTTTTGATTTAAGCGAAGAAGATTTTCCGAATGATTTTTCTTCAATTGAAGGAGTTTCATCTTTACTGTCGAATAAATATTTCATATTCAATTTCTCTTTTAATTTTTCGCCGTCAATTTTATTAAAATAATCTCTGAAACTCATTTGCCGGACATACGATTTTTGACTGAAACTCTTATGTTTGCCGGACTTAAGAGGTATAATATTTTTAAATTGGTTTCCGCTGACATTTTTCATTTTCCGCCTCGGGCAATTTTTTTGACCAATACGGAAGACTTTCCGGCAGGCATGGCTTCCAAAACTTTTGCGGCTTTTCGCTGATTCATTAATTTTAAAATTTCTATGTTTTTGGAATCTTTCATAGACATCATAAGTTGAGCAACTTTGGCAGGATTCATTTTATTGTAAGTATCAGCCAAGTATTTTGCAGACTTAATATTTTTCTCGGATTCTCGCTTTTTCTTTATTTTTCTGCTCTCCGACTTCACCTGATTAAGATTTTCTCTTAAAGAAGCAAGCTCGGCATAAAGCGAATCTCTTTGTTTTTTTAATTTTCGGTTACCGTAATATAACTCTTTTAAATCTCTTATGTATCGATCCTGATGCATAGCCAAAGTATCTATGTCATTACTGAAATCGGTCAACATCGAATCAACCTGTTCTTTAGTATAGCGGTCGTATTCTTCCTCGCTGTAAACAGAAATTATTTTCTTTTTCAGACGCATTAAATCGGAATAATTTTCTTCAGGATCAGGCAATTCTTCGTCTATCTCTTTGCGAATTTTCTCCGGCAAAACGGCATCCAGCACATTTTGAGCCGTAATTGCCCCGTCATCAACTTTTTTTTCAACCTCTCCTTTAGCAGCGTCATTCATAAGATTATATTGGTCATATTGTTTCTTCATAATGAAATACATCACCGAATTTGTAATAAGAAAAGAAATAATAAAAATTATAATATATAAAAAGAGCGGCTTCTTCATAACGTGTTACCTTGCATCTTTGTAATGAGAATTTTGAGCAGAAATTTCATCTAAAAACAATTGTTCTTCTTTCTTCAGTTGACGATTATATTCTTTTAATTTGTTTTCTCTCAATTTTTCTATAATTTTACGTTCTCGAGCTTTTTCCATCAGTTTTTTTCGGCATTTCTTTACGTTTTCCGCAAAATATTCTATTTTAGTGTTTTGATTTTTTATCTGATTTTCCAAAGCTTCAACATATCTGTTGTGAAGAATATAATCAGTTGCGCTGCAACATTCTTTATTTAATTCGGACAATTTATTGAGTTCCAGAGTAAGAAGATTCTGCTTGTTTAATAAAACTTTTTCAGCTTCTAGAAGAGTATGTTCCGCAATACTGAGATTTCTCTGTAATCCTTTTTCCTCGGTCTGTTTAACTTCCATAACTTTTTGCAAAGAAAAATGAAATTTCTTCATAGGATTATCCTTTAAAAATAAATTTAACCCAATAAAAGCAAGCTCAGCGCCGGAAAATATTTTATATACCTATCCCATTATAAAATATATAAATAAAGTCATATTGATTTTTTTTAAAAAAATAGAATAAATAATATAAGGAAATAATTTCCTTTTTGATAACTGAAAAGAGTAAAAAACGGCAAAAAAAAGAATATAATATTGACCTTAACCGACTGTAAATAAAAACGGTTGTAAATTTCAAATTCGGCAAAATAAGATTATCGACAAGACATGCCGGAATTAAATAAAAAATAAGGATAAAAAAATATATATATGGATAAAATAAGTAAATTAACAAAGGTAGAAAAGGCATTTTTTGATTTATCAAGTGCACAAAAAATAACTGCAAAAATGCCTTATATTACAGTAGACAACTTTCCAAAGTTAGGTTTACTAACCGCTTTAAGGTTTTTAGAGTGGTCGGCAGAAAATCCCACAGGAGTAATTAGTTTGCCAACAGGTAAAACCCCTGAACATTTTATAAAATGGACAAGTCATATATTGGCAAACTGGAATGATGCAAAGGTAAAAGACCTTCGCAGCAAATATAATTTAGATGTAAAGAAACCTGACTTATCAAATTTACATTTTGTACAAATTGATGAATTTTATCCTATCAGTTCAACTCAGGCTAATAGCTTCAATTACTACGTAAAAAAATTCTATATTGATGGTTTTGGTTTGAATAAAGATAATGCTCTATTAATTAATTCCGATGAAATACCATTATACAACGGAGCACATTTTTACGAAGTATTTCCCGATTTAACTATCGACTTATCACTTCGTTTCCGAGATGCCAAAACTTATGAGGAAGAAGTTCAGCAAAAGTCAATATTTATGATTGACAGATGGTGTTCGGAGTATGAAGCTAAAATTAGAGAAATCGGAGGTATAGGGTTCTTCTTGGGTGGAATAGGTCCTGATGGACATATTGCTTTTAATACAAGAGGTTCCGACCATTATTCTACAACAAGATTAACGGCAACAAACTTTGAAACTCAAGCAGTGGCTGCAGGAGATTTGGGAGGTATTGAGGTGTCAAAAAATCGTTTAGTGATTACAATTGGTTTAGAAACAATTAGTTACAGACCCGATGCAACTGCCATAATAATTGCAGCCGGTGAGGCAAAGGCTCAGGTTGTAAAAGACAGTTTAGAGAATGAGCCTGATAATTTATACCCTGCAACAGTTCTTCATAAATTAAAAAATGCACGTTTTTATACCACAGAAAGTGCAGCATCTACATTACAAGATAGCGTAGACCGTTACTATGAAACAGGCGAATGGACACATCTGAAGACAGAAAGAGCGATTATTAATTTGTGTAAAAAATTAGACAAATACGGTCATCATTTAACCGTTGATGATTTAAAAGCAGACAGATATTGCAAGTTGATTCCTAATTTAAACGAAAATACGGTTGAGACTGTTATAGAGTCTGTTACAAATAAAATCAAAAAAGGTTTAAGACCGGAAAAAGAGCAAGTTTATTATCACACAGGACCTCATCATGATGATATTATGTTGGGAATGCTTCCTGTAATCAACAGACAGTTGCGCGAAGATTCCAATGAGTTTCACTTTTCTGTTTTAACATCAGGATTTACAGCCGTTACCAATAGTTTTGTTATTGATATTTTGAAAAAGACAAAGCAAATGATTGACGCTGATAAAATTCAGATGATTAATTATGCCGATTTCTTTGAGGTTGGTTACAAATATAAGTGGGATAAAGATATTTCTCATTATTTGAACAAAGTTGCCGAAATGGATAAAGTGGGCATGGAGAGAGGATTATGTCATAGAGTGGTACGCGCCATGGTAGAGATTTTTAATGTTAAAAATAAAGCAGGACTTAGAGATTCAATTAATGATGTGCTATCAACATTGAAGAAAAGCTACGATGGCGAAAAAAATCCTCGAAAAATTCAAAAACTCAAAGGAATGATTAGAGAATTTGAAGAGGAGTTGGTATGGGCACACTCAGGTATGCAAGTTAAGAATGTTCATCACTTACGTTTGGGGTTCTATACAGGCGATATATTTACCGAGCAACCGGAACGCTCACGTGATGTGCTTCCCATTTTGGAACAATTGAGAGAAGTTAAGCCTACCGTTATAAGCTTGGCATTAGACCCCGAAGGTAGCGGACCTGATACTCATTATAAAGTGTTGCAAGCAATTGCCGAAGCCGTAAGAATGTGGTCTCAAGAAGAAGACCTGTCAAAATTAAAAATTTGGGGATACAGAAATGTTTGGTACCGTTTCCACCCTGCCGATGCTAATGTGGCAGTACCTGTTTCACTAAATTCGTTGGCAGTGTTAGACAATGCGTTTACAAACTGCTATATGACCCAAGTTAATGCCTCTTTCCCAAGCTATATGTTAGATGGCAAATTTAACAGATTAGCACAAAAAATATGGGTAGAGCAATTTAAAGAGTTGCAATTACTGTTAGGCAAAGATTATTTCTACTTGAACGAAAGCGCAAAAGTAAGGTCTAGCCACGGCATATTATTATTTAAAGAAATGGACGTGGATACTTTCTTAAAACACGCCAGAGCATTAGAGAAATCTATGGAAGGTATTGCTATATAAAAATAAAATCATTATCTTTTGCCGGATTACAATTCGTAAGCATAAAAACAATAAGCGAATATTTTATCGATATTTATATAAGTTCAGATAAATTTATAGCCTGTCGCTCAAGATAAAAAACAGATTAATGCTCAATTTCTCCGTCTATGATATCATACACCAAATTTTTTAATGATTCGTAAGTATGATTTTCCGGGTAAACAGGTTTCAAAAACTTAACGTTAACCTCTTTAGATATTTTAGGAAACCTCGATCCTCCGGGCAATACTTTGAACGCTCCGTTTATAACCGCCGGTAAAATGGGAATGTTAAGTTCTGAACTCAAGATGGAAAATGTTTTTTTGAAATGCCCTATTTTACCGTCAACCGTTCTGGTTCCTTCCGGGAAGATAATAACATTTTTTCCTGACTTCAGAACTTCCGCCAATTTTAAAATAGATTCTTTCACGTCAGAATGTATATCAAGCACTATGACATTGTTATTATTAGCAAGATTACTCATTAATTTTGATTTAAGGTGTTTCTTTTTGGCATAAAAATAAGTATTTTTTATAAGTTTATCAGGGAATTCAGACACCAGAAGAAACGCATCAAAAACACTTTGATGATTGGCGGCAAAAATAACAGGCGTATCAGGAATGTTTTCAATCCCCTCAACTTTTAATTTCATAATAATCTTAAAAAAGATTTTGGATAATTTTTTCCAAAATACTATAGACTTACTTTCTCTTATTTCAAGATGTCCGGTGTCTCCTTTTATTATTTTTTCCCAATCAAGATCCTCCGGATCTATTTTTTGTTTTTCTTCGGCGCAATACTCGCTAAGGAGTTTGGCATTATGAAAATCCATCATTTTTTCTTCCGACATATCTATTCCGAATGCGGAATTTACGAATACCAAAAGATTTACTTTATCCAAAGAATCAAGAGCAAGATCTATTTCAAAATGATCTTCGGGATTAACTGTTTGATCGGTTTGTTTTTCTATAAAATCAGCAATAAGTCTGTATTCTTCTGTTTTCGGGAAATCCTTTGTTTTCTTTTTTTCTTTATATTCAATCAATTCAGGCAACATGAAACGTCTGAGTTTTCCGAGTTTCGTTTTTGGCAATTCTTTATCAATCAAATGTAATTTCATTATTTTCTTGTAAGGAGCAACAGATTCATTATAAGGCTTTATTACTTGACTTTTTATAAAATCGTCAATTTTGCTTATGCTTTTTTCTCTGATTTTTATCAAATCCGGCAACACAACCGCCTGCATGATATTATCTTTCAAGAATATGCCGATTTCTTTTATAACAGGATCTTTTTCTAATTTATTTTCTATCCTTTCAGGATTAATATTTTTTCCGTTGGGCAGAACAATTATTTCTTTTTTACGTCCGGTTATAAACAATCTTTCTTTTTCATCCAAATGTCCCAAGTCGCCTGTATGCAACCATCCGTCTTTTATAATTTCAGCTGTTTCGTCAGGTCGTTTATAATATCCTTTCATAATATTATCGCCTCGAACCAGAATTTCTCCGTTTACGATCTTCATCTCAAGATTAGGCAAAGCTCTTCCGGCAGAACCGACACAATATTCTCCGGGTCTGGTAAAGGTTATCATGGGCGCCGTTTCCGTCATTCCGAAACCTTCTAAAATCGAAAATCCCAATGCAGTTAAGTTTCTGTTTACTTCCCGATCAAGAGCAGCCCCTCCGGAAACAAGATATTTTACTCTTCCGCCCATAGTTTTGTTTATAGATTTAAAAACAGTTTTGGAAAAAAACGGAGAATTTATCTGTTTTGCCAAACGGAATAAAAGGATTCCCGCTTTATTTTTCTTTAATTTATTGAGAATCCCCTGTTCAATCATTTTATAAAGTCGAGGAACACCTATAATAATAGTTGCTTTATGAGATTTTAAGGTTTTAATTATATCCGGTCCTTTAAGAGAGGCGCAAAGAGAAATTTTACATCCTACGTAAAGAGGCGCAACCACCGTTCCCATTAAAGGAAGCACATGGTGGAAAGGAAGAATGGAAAAAACTGTTGATTTCGGTGTAAAAATAGGTACATCAACGCTTACGGCATCAATATTAGTGAAAATATTTTTGTAAGAAAGCATCACCCCTTTCGGGTTACCGGTAGTTCCGGAAGTATATATTATTACCGCCGTATCTTCAAGCTTATATGAAATATCCGGATCGTAATTTCCCGAACCGGTCGCCTTAGGTGAGTCTGTAAGAATTTTTATAATCGGAGAATAATCGACCTCATTCAAAGCGTCTTTAAGCTTTGGAAGATTTTCATCATCCGTATAAATTATTTCCGGGCGACATTCATCAAGAATATAAACAACATCTTCTTTACTTGCCGTAAAGTCAATCGGAACAGGAACTGCATTTTTTAACCAACAGGCATAAAACGCATAAATCCATTCGGGAGAATTGGCTGCAAAAATTGATATAAATTCAGTTTTTTCGGGAATAAATTGAGCATATCTTTCAGCCGAAAAACAAATTTGACGATAGGTAATTTTTTCATCATTCCATAAAATAGCTGTTTTATTACTGGATTTTATTAATTTTCTCATAATCTCTCTTTATTTTTTTAATTAAGCAGCAATAAACAATATTGATGCCTGATTTAATCCGGAAACCTTTTTGCGATATGAGCAAAAAGTTCATATTAAGCCTGTATTTTTCTTAAAAATATATTTACCTGATATTTGTCAATTAATTACATAATACAGAATGCTCAAGGACAGATTATAAAGGAATCACCTTGACGCGCAGCTTGTTAAGCTTAATTTGTCAAATAAAATAAAAAAACGATAAAGGTTGAAAATGTCTTTTTTAGAAAAAACAGTTTGGGAAATATTATCAGACAAAAAATATAAACCCGAGAATGAAAATACAAAATCCGTATTAACTCATTACCTGCATAACGCAAAAAATGAATTTGCGGAATTTTACAGAAAAGATGCAATTGATTTTACAAAAGAAATGTTACGTCATAACTGTCCCGGGAAAAATATAAATTCGCAAAAAGCTGAAGAAATTCTGCAAGAATCGCTTGTTAATTGCGCAAAAATTCCTTTTCCGGCTCCCGATAATCCCAAATTTACTTTTATAGATTTATTTGCCGGAATCGGCGGATTTCGTTTGGCAATGCAAAGCTTAGGCGGAAAATGCGTTTATACGAGCGAATGGGATAAAAAAGCAAAACATACTTACTTCGTCAATTTCGGAGAATTTCCTTTCGGAGACATCACTCTTGAAAATACAAAATATTATATACCGAACAATTTTGACATACTTTGCGCCGGATTTCCCTGTCAGGCATTCTCCATTGCAGGAAAAAGAGGCGGCTTTGAAGATACAAGAGGAACTTTGTTTTTTGATGTTGCAGAAATAATAAAACGCAAACAGCCGAAAGCAATTTTTCTGGAAAATGTCAAAGGATTAATAAATCACGACAAAGGGAAAACCTTAAAAACCATATTAAATGTTTTGCGAAATGATTTGCAATATTTTGTTCCTGAACCTCAAATAATAAATGCCAAAGATTTCGGCGTTCCTCAAAACCGAGAACGAATTTTTATCGCAGGCTTTCATAAAAATACGGAAGTTACCGAATTTGAATACCCCAAACCCTTAAATAAAAAAATTTCTTTCGGAAATGTTAAAGAAGAAAATATTGTTCCGACAAAATATTATCTTTCAACCGTTTATCTGACAACATTGGAAAAGCATAAAAAAAGACATGAAAAAAAAGGAAACGGTTTCGGGTTTGAAATTATACCGGATTCGGGAACAGCCAATGCCGTAGTTTGCGGAGGAATGGGAAGAGAACGAAATTTGGTTTATGACCCGAGAATTACGGATTTTACTCCTTCAACCAATATAAAAGGAGAAGTAAACAGGAAAGGAATAAGAAAAATGACTCCGAGAGAATGGGCAAGACTGCAAGGCTTTCCGGATAAATATATTATTCCCGTTTCAGACGCTTCCGCTTACAAACAATTCGGTAATTCGGTTGCCGTACCGGCTGTTCGAGAAACAGCCTCAAAAATACTGGATAAATTAAAAAAGCAATCATAAAAAAAACGCCCTTTTTACGGGGCGTTTGCAGATAAGCAGAAAATATTATTTCAAACCTTCAAGAAGAATTCGCATTTTATCCGCTTTTATTTTTACTTCAATCTGTTTTTCTTTTTCTTTGGCTATAATATTTGCCGGAGCTTTGGAAACAAATTGTTTATTGGCTAATTTTCCCTCTATTCGTTTAAGTTCGTTTTCGAGTTTAGCCAATTGTTTTTCCAGTTTTGCTTTCTCGGCATCAATATCGATTAAACCTTCGAGAGGAAGATAAATTTCGATGTCCCGGACAACGGAGGCAATGGAAGCTTTGGGTTTTTCCGCATTTTTTTCGGCTTTGAAGCTTTTTATTTTAGCAAGTTTTGCAAAGTAAGCTTTATAGTCGTCAAACATTTCGGCTTGCTCGTCGGAAGTAACTTTAAAGAAAACTTCTATTTCGGCTGACAGAGGAAGATTAACCTGTTTCCTGAGATTTCGGACGCTTGAAATTGCTTCCTGAATCAAATTCATGTCATCATCCGTCTGTTTGTTTATAAGCTCGAGATCATAAGTCGGTAAACTTGCTTTAATTATTGCATCTTCTTCAATCGGGAAATATTTTTTTACGGTTTGGAATATTTCTTCGGTGATGAAAGGCATAATCGGATGCAACATTTTCATTGATTTTTGCAAAACATCCAACAGAATAAATTTAGCCGTTTGTTGCGCCTTATGCTCTTCTTCGTTGTAGATTCTGGATTTTGAAAGTTCCAAATACCAGGAACAGAAATCTTTACGGATAAATTCCATTATTTCTTGAGCCGCATCTATAAATCTGATATTTTCGTACGAATCGGCAATTGATTGACAAACCTGATTTAAACGACTGTATATCCATTTGTCGGCCAACTCCAAAGAATAACCGTTTTTTTCGTTTATAATCTCATCGTAAGAAGGCAGACCTTCTATTTTTTCGACATTCATCATAATGTAACGATAAGCGTTCCATATTTTATTGGCAAAATTTCTTCCCGTTTCAAGATTATTGGCGGAATAATAGCTGTCCTGACCTTTAGGCGTATTGAAAATCATTCCGAAACGAAGAGCATCTGCTCCGACTTCTTCTATAATATGAATAGGATCGGGGGAATTCCCGAGTGATTTACTCATTTTGCGACCTTGTTCATCCAAGACCATACCGTGCAGATAAACCGTGTCAAAAGGTATTTTATCGCAAAATTCAAGCGTAGCCATAATCATTCTGGCAACCCAAAGATAAATTATCCCCGGTGCGGTAACCAAAAGATTTGTCGGTAAAAAATAATTTAAATCTTCGGTTTTTTCGGGCCATCCCATAGTGGAGAACGGCCATAACCAACTGGAAAACCACGTATCCAAAACATCAGTATCCTGTCTGAGATCAGCAGGCGTATAATTTTTATTAAATTTAATATTTGCTTTTTCAACAGCTTCTTCAATTGATTTTGCGACAATTATTTCATCTTCCGGCGTATAATATGCCGGTATTCTGTGTCCCCACCAAATTTGTCTGGAAATACACCAATCCCGAATATTTTCCATCCAGTGAAGGTAAACTTTTATCCAGCGTTCCGGTTGAAATTTTATTTTTCCGTTTTTGACGACTTCAATTGCTCTTTCGGCAAGCGGAGCCATTTTTACAAACCATTGATCCGATAAATAAGGTTCGATTACGGTATCGCAACGATAACAATGTCCCACGGAATGATTATGGTCTTTTACATGAACAAGAAGATTCTGCTCTTTCAGCATTTCTATGATTTTTTTTCTTGCTTCGTAACGTGGCATGCCGTTAAAATCTTTTCCGGCTCTTTCATTCATTTCGCCGTGTTCGTCCATGACGATAATTTGTTCGAGATTGTGTCTTGCGCCGACTTCAAAATCATTGGGATCGTGAGCAGGAGTAATTTTTACGCAACCGGTTCCGAACTCTTTGTCAACGTATGAATCGGCAATTACGGGAATTGTACGTCCCGTAAGCGGTAAAATCAATTCTTTACCGATTAAACTTTTGTATCTTTCATCTTCCGGATGAACTGCTACCGCAACGTCTCCAAGCATGGTTTCGGGACGAGTCGTGGCAATCTCGACAAAACCTTCACCGTCGGCGTAAGGATATTTGATATGCCAAAAATGACCGTCTTCGTCATTATGTTCAACTTCATCGTTTGCCAAAGCCGTAACGCAACGGGGACACCAGTTTATAATGCGTTTGCCTCTGTAAATGAGACCTTTTTCGTATAAGCGGATAAAAACTTCTTTCACGGCTTCGGAAAGTCCTTCGTCCATGGTAAATCTTTCTCTGTCCCAGTCGCAGGAACAACCGAGTTGTTTCAATTGTTCTATGATGCGTCCGCCTTTTTCTTCTTTCCAAGCCCAAATTCTTTTAACTAAATCTTCTCGTCCGATATCGTGTCTGGTTTTACCTTCTTGCGCAATTTGTTTTTCTACAACGTTTTGCGTAGCGATACCGGCATGATCGACTCCCGGAATCCAAAGTGTCGGAACGCCTGTCATTCTTTTGTAACGGATCATTATATCTTGATTTGTATTATTTAAAACGTGTCCCATGTGCAATATTCCGGTTACATTCGGAGGCGGTATTATAACGGTGAAAGGAGCTTTTTCTCTCTTTTCGGACGGACTGAACATTTTATTGTCCATCCAATATTTATACCATTTTTTCTCAATTTCGGACGGATTATATGTTTTATTTATTTCCATGAATTCCTCTATTTGATATTTAATTTTTCCTTAACTGATTTTATATAATGAAGATGAGCAGGAAAAGCTATTTCCGGCAAAGCGTCAAAATCAACAAATTTTGCTTCAAGAGCATCATCTCCGGCATGAAGACTTCCGTCAGTTACTTTCATAAAAAAACCGAAAGAAATAATTGACTCGTAGATAGGAGAAGAACCGGTAAAATAATCTATAAACTCGGCAACTTCTCCGATAAGTCCCGTTTCCTCAAACATTTCGGCAACAGCCGCTTCTTCCGGTGTTTGATCTATCTCTATGTAACCGCTGGGTAAAGCCCACTCTCCCGGATTGGGTTCAAACTTGCGCTTGATGATCAGGATTTGATTTTTTTCGTTTAAAATTACGCATGCAGCCGCCGGGATCGGATTTTTGTAATAAACCCAACCGCATTGATTGCAGTGAGGTCGTATTTTAGATTCTCTGTCCTCTTCCAAAATAAGTTTATAACCGCATTTTTGACAATAGTTTATATCTTCGTATCTTTTCATATTTTCACCTTTTGTCTTTACTTTATCGAATATGTTTTTGCGTCAAGCATTAAAGACGCATTAATTATTTTAATCCTTCCAAAGAATATATTTTTACGGCTTTTGTTTTACCTTTTACCTTAACGTCATCCAGATATTCCGCAATTACGTAATCTTTAACTAACTCGAGAGTAAATTCACTGATGATTATTTTATTCTTAGTATTGTAATTTTTATTCAGAGCTTCAAGTCTGGCTCCAAGATTTATAGTATCTCCGATTGCCGTATAATCAAAAATTTGTTCTGACCCGAGATTTCCCACAATTGCCTGACCGCTGTTTACTCCGATACCTATTTCAAACGGCTGAATGCCTGATTTTTCCCATTTATTCTGCAATTCGCTTAGAACTTTTCTCATATCCAAAGCAACTTTGCAAGCATTCAGAGCATGATTTTCCAAAGAAACCGGAGTTCCGAAGAGAGCCATAATTTCATCTCCGACAAATTTATCCAAAGTTCCTTTATGTTTTATTATCACATCAACCATGGCGGTAAGATATTCGCTCAAAACCGCAACCGTTTCAGAGGTCGCATGACTTTCCGTATAAGTGGTAAAAGAACGTATATCGGAAAATAAAACGGATATTTCTTTTTGATGACCTCCGTATTTAAGGTTTTGAGGATTTTTTATCAGTTCATCCACCAGATCAGGAGCCATGTAACGGGAAAATGCTTTTTTGATGTATTTTCTTTCGCTTAACGTTCTTAAATAATTTAAAACCAAACTTATAAGATAAATACCGCTCAGCATTACGGGAATCTGAAATATCGGGACAAGCAAATTATTTTGAGAGAATAAATAAAATGTAAGAACAAGCGAAGCGATAATAAGAGCTAAAGTCGTTATCCCTGAGATTACGGGTTTAAGCCAATAAAAGACAGCAAAGACAATAAGACATAAAATAAAATTGATTGCCGCCAACAAAAAATAATCCGCATTTTTTAGAAAATTATTCTGCAAAAACATTTCAATAAAATTAGCATGAATTTCAACTCCGGGCATAAGACCTTTTTGACTTAAAAAAGGTGTCGGGAAATTATCGTGAAATTCTTCTGAAGTAACCCCGATCAAAACAGTTTTTCCTTCAAAGTCGCCGTTTTTTAAATATTCTTCGAATGCATCAAAATCAAAAGTGGGAATCTCAAAAGAACTGTCGTCGATTACGTTTGACATCGGATATCTTTTAAATGTTCCCGCCGGACCGTAAAAATTCAAAAAAGTTGTATTATATGAAGATAAAGGAATAATTCTGTCGTTAATCTGGAAAATTTTTCCGTTATGATAAAGCTTAGCTTTTTGATCTGTTACGTTTTCGTATTTATTAATAATTCCTTCAAGAGAAATGGAATTTATTTTTGATTTATGAAAGGTTTGAAAGAGAGGATAAGAGCGAACGAATCCGTCTTTATCGGTTCTTATGTTGATTACTCCCCAACGAGAGTTTTTGTAATTTAATTCCCTTATAGGTTTTATTTGCTGAGATTTTTTAGCATTTGCGGTGATGTCATGTATTATTTTACCGGCAAAAACGATATTATCGTATTTTTTTGCAGTCGAAGCCAAGATACTGTCTTGCAAGGCAGTTGAATTTTCGGTAAATTCAATATCGAAAATTATTTCTCTGGCTCCCGCAATTTCCAAATTTTCGATTAATTTGGCAAAATATTCTCTGGGATAAGGCCATCTTCGATTTAAAGATTCAAGGGTTTCGTCTCCGATTGTTACGATGACAATATCATCGGTTACAGGTCTTTCTCCCCTGATAAGAAACATCAGATCATAACCTTTATACTCTATATTTTCCCATAAAGGAGTTAAGAAAAATATTTCCAAAAAGAAAAATAAAATTACCGGAAAAATAAAAAATTGCAATCGTTTCATAATATCCTCTTAAAAAATGCCGAGCCGTTAAAGCCCGGCATTAAATTGTTTGCGCTTAACTGAAAATATGTCAGAATAAACCTTCTATATTGCCGTCTTCATCAATATCTATTAAATTTGCCGAAGGTACTTTCGGTAAACCGGGCATTCTCATTATTTCTCCTGTTATGGGAACCAGGAAACCTGCCCCGGAAGAAATTGCTATTTCTCTTACCGTTACCAGGAAATCTTTTGGACGTCCCAGAAGTTTCGGATTATCAGAGAGAGATTTTTGGGTTTTTGCTATACAAACAGGCAATTTATCGAAACCGTGTTTTTTGATAAGTTTAAGATCAGACTTGGCGCTTAACGTAAAATCTATCTTTTCGGCTCCGTAAATTTCTGTGGCTATCTTGGCTATTTTATTTTCTACCGAGTCATTCCAATTGTAAAGTTTTTTGGAAACGCAGACATCGTCCTTAATAATTTCGACAATATCTTCAGCCAATTTTAAACCTCCGTTTCCGCCTTTGCCCCAGAAATCAACTATTTCTGCTCTGAAACCTCTTGATTCAACATGTTTCTTAACCAACTCCAATTCCTCTTCGCTGTCTGTACTGAACTTATTCACGGCAACAATTGATTTCATACCGAATTTTTTGATATTCTCCATATGTTTATCAAGGTTGGTCAAACCTTTTTTCAAGGCTTCGAGATCAGAATCGTTTAATTCTTTTTTGGATTTTCCGCCATGCATTTTTAAAGCTCTGATTGTTGCGACCAGAACTACCGCAGCCGTGCAGAATTCTCCGTAAGGGCAAACAATATCAAAAAACTTTTCCGCTCCCAAATCAAATCCGAAACCTGCTTCCGTAACAACGTAATCTGAAAGTCCCAAAGCGGTTTTGGTCGCCAAAATACTGTTAGCTCCCTGAGCTATATTGGCAAAAGGACCGCCGTGAACGATTGCCGGAGTATTTTCCGCCGTTTGAACAAGATTGGGTTTTAAAGCATCTTTCAATAATGTCGCTATAGAGCCTTCCACGCCCAAATCTTTAACGAAGACAGGATTACCCAAGCGATTCAGACCGATCATAATATTACCGATTCTTTCTTTCAAGTCTGAAATATCTTTGGCAAGACACAAGATTGCCATAATCTCGCTGGCAGGCGTAATATTAAATCCGTCTTCGCGCGGAACGCCGTGTTTTTTACCTCCGAGTCCAACAACAATGTCTCGCAATTCTCTGTCGTTTACGTCCATTACTCGTTTCCAGGAAATTCTTCTTATGTCCAATTCCAGTTTATTGCCTTGGTAAATATGATTATCGATTAGAGCGGCAAGCGTATTGTTGGCTGAGGTAACTGCATGCATATCGCCCGTAAAGTGAAGATTTATTTCTTCCATGGGCAATACTTGCGAATATCCGCCTCCGGCAGCTCCGCCTTTAACGCCGAATACCGGACCGAGAGAGGGTTCGCGAATAGCCACTATTGATTTTTTCCCGATTTTATTTAATGCTTGAGACAAACCTATGGCAGTTGTTGTTTTTCCTTCTCCAGCGGGAGTAGGAGTAATTGCAGAAACCAAAATTAAATGTCCGGGTTTATTTTTTAAGCTTTTTTGGATAGCTTTGAAGCTTATTTTTGCTTTGTTTCTTCCGTATAGTTCCAAATCATCGGGTTCAAGCCCGATTTCAGCTCCTATCTCGGCGACAGGTAAAAGTTTTACTTTTTTTGCAATTTCGATATCAGTCATGATTTCTCCTTTTATCGTTTTTTCCGAATTTTCCGTTTATGTTTTTTTGTTTTATGTTTAAAGTCTTAATATTCCTTTTTTACGGTATTGCAAAAAAATCTTTTCCGTATTTAGAGCAAAACGAATTAAAACTTATTTTTTGCTGTTTTCTTTAGTTTTTTCTTTTCCTTTTTTTATTTTTTTCGTAATTTAGTCAAATAAGTTTTTGATCATTCAAAAAATACGGCTTTATGAGTTAACGGGCTTATTAAGTCGCAATGCGTAATCTTTGAGTAAACATTTTTTCAGGAGCAATTTTAATAATTAATGACTTTATTAAAAATAATCAGTATTATCTTTTTTAAAGAAGTAAAATAAACCGACTCAATAAAGCAAAAAGTCAAATATTGATATTAAGAATCGTCTTCTGGAAGTTACAGCATCAATAAGGCAACATGAATGTTTTCAAGGAAAACAGTTATATAATTATGTTACCGTTATGTTGCATTATTTTTAAATAAGATATTGACAAGAGGCGACAATCATAAAAACAAGTATTGTAAATTACAATATAGAGAAATTCATCATGATTTTAAAGAAAAGGAGAATCAGATGTCAAAAATGCACTTGGTGGTTCTGGGACTTTTAAACGAACAACCGATGTATCCGTATGAATTTAAGAAAGTAATAAAAGAAAGAGGATTTGACCGATGGGCAGGCATTCAATTGCGTTCTGTTTACAGTGCAATAGACGTTTTATCCGAAAGAGGTTATATCAGCGGAGAAAAAGAAATAAGACCGAACAAAAGCATTTCCGTTATTTATTCAATTAAAGATTCCGGAATCGCTTATCTGAAAGAATTAGCTGAAAAAATGATCTGCAAAACGGAATGTCATGCCGATTTCTGGCTGGGCATTTCTTTTATGTTCGGAACAAATCGAGAATTTGTAATCGAAGCTTTAAAAAATCAGATTAAACGAATCGAATCTTTGCAGGAAAAATATTCGGAAAAAGTCAAATTGACAGAAAGCGGAAAATCTTCTGTTCCATGCAATTATCAAGCTCTTATAAAAATAAATAACCAAGGTCTGATCGCCGCAATAAAAGAATTAAAAATTTTGGTCAAAGATTTGGAAGCCGGAAAAAATAAATCTTATTTCTACGGAATTCGTAAAGTTTACAATCAACGTTGCGCAAAGGATAAACAATAATGAAAAAAAAATTAATCTTATTTATTCTTATCTTTTCTATGACATCATTTTATGCAAAGAATTTAAATCTTGAAACCGTCCGTAATATTGCGTTAAAAAATAATCTTGATCTGAAGTCTCAAGAATTAAATTATCGGCAAACGAAAGAAATGAAAACAGGCGCCTTGCTTAATCTGTTCCCGTCAGGAAGATTGACGGGAATGTATCAAAAAAAAGAGAAAAAAAACTCAGGCGTTCCGGGAGCGCTTTGGGACGACAATATGATATCTTACGGTTTTGAGTTCAGGCAACAGATATTTGCCGGAGGGAAATTTTATTTAAATTATTTAATTTCCAAAGATCAATTGAAAAACGCATCAGTAAGTCTCGAAAAGAAAAAAACGGAAATTTATGCTCAAAGCGAATTAAAATATTTCAAACTTTTGGAAGCAAAATTTTTGAAAGAAATAAGTGAAAATGATTTAAAATCCTCTCTCAGTCATCTTAAAATTGCCGAAATAAAAAATGAGCAAGGATTGATTTCACAAGCTGATTTATTGAAATTTGAATCAGAAGCCGTTTCCAAAGAAGTTACTTTGACGGAAGTAAAAAATTTATACCGATTAAATATGCTTGATTTGAAAAATTATCTGAAAATATCTTATGAAGTCGAACCTGACACATCTGCTTTATCATTGTATGACACAAAAATAAACTTTATTGCCGAAATCCCCGAATCAGCTATTCAACAATTAAAAAGCAAGATGAATCTTATTTTAAAAAAATCCAATCCGGATCTTATCAGCCTGAAAATTTCATCTGAAATTGCCGAAAAATCCGCTTTGCTCGCATTGGGAAATTTTGCTCCGACGGTCTCTGCCTCATTCAGCGAAAATTGGACAAACGACTATTCTGCAAAAGATGAATTTGAGGATTCAGGTTGGTCTGTCACTGTAAACGCTTCTTTGCCTGTTTTCCCTCTGGCTGACAATTATTCCGACTTTAAGAAAGCCAAAATTAATCAAAAAAAAACAGAGTACATCTATAAATCGGCTGAAGATCGCCTGAAATTACAACTTGAATCGCTGCTTTTAAGTTTAAGAAGTTCCGCCAAAGAAGTTCTGGCATCCGAAAAATCTGTTGCTTATGCCGAACGTACTTATGAACAGGCGGAAGAACGTTTCAAGAGAGGAATGCTTTCGGTAAACGATATGCTTGATGCTTCAAACATGAAAAAAAGCGCCGAATTGACTGTTCTCAGAAGCAAAATAAAATTTATTACCAATAAAACAGGATTACAGTCTCTTCTCATGATTTCAGACGAAAATGATTTTTTCAATATAATTTTAAATAAAAAAACTCAGACTTATAAATAAAAAAATAATTTTTCCGGAGGAAAAATGAAAAAAATCATGATTTCCCTGCTTGTCGCAATCGTTTTTTCGACAGGCTGCGCAAAAAAAAGAAAAAATACGAATAAAAGTTTTAAAAAAGATAAAATAACCGTTTTTGCCGAAAAGGTAAAACCGGAAAATTTAACGGAATATATCAGAATAAGCGGTAAGTTTGAGGGTATTAAAGACGTTACCGTTATCTCTCGCAATGCCGGTCAGCTTCTCAAGTTAAATATCGAACTCGGCGATTCTGTAACTGCCGGAGATACTTTGGGACTGATAGACGACAGAGGCTTGAAATACAGACTGATTCAAGCAAAATCTTCTTTAAAATCGGCAGAGTTGAGCTTTAAAATTGCAGAAACAAATTTTAAAGCGTCGGAAAAACTTTTTGAAGAAGAAAAAATTTCGCAAACCGAATTAGATAAAAGCAGAATGGAAGCGGAAATAGCCAAAGCTCGAGCGGAAGGCGCTAAAGCGGATTTGGAACAATTAACGGATTTATCCGAAAGTGCGTTGATTATCGCAAAAATATCAGGTTATGCAGCTGATATTCCCGTTAAAGAAGGAGATATGATTTCCGTCGGAGCGCCTTTATGCAGAATTGTAGATTCCCGAAAACTTATTATAAGAACAGGAGCGGGAGAATCAGAACTGGGAGCCTTGAAAAAAGGACTTGAAGCTGTTGTTTTCACTAAATCTCAATCAAAATGTTATTACGGAACAGTAAAGGGATTCGGAATTGCAAAAAAAGCCGGGACATCAAGTTATCCGGTGGAAATAGAAGTAAAAAATGACGGGAATTTATTCCCGGGAATGATAGCCGAGATCAAAATTAAAAGCGCCGAGCATAAAAACGTTATTGCTGTAGGCATGAATGCTTTATTGAAGGAATTTGATAAATATTATGTTTTTAAAATAAAAAATTCCGATATCGTAAGTCGCCGAGAAATAACCTTAGGAAAAGAAGTTGAAGGAAGATATATTATCGATTCCGGTCTTGAACCTGATGAAATTATTGTTTTGGAAGGCATAGAAAATATGACCGACGGCGAGCAAGTAAACGTCAATTTACGCAATAAAAATTAACGGAGGAATTTTAAGATGTCTATTGCCAAATTTTCGGTAAATAATCCCGTTTTGGTAAATATGCTGGTCATAATTGTTTTTATCGTCGGCATTTACAGTATGATAACCATGCCCAAGGAAGAGATGCCGGCAGTTGATTTTGGAAGTATCGTTATTGTTGTTCCTTATCCGGGAGTTTCTCCTGCCGAAATTGAGACTTTGATCATAAATAAAATTGAAGAAGAACTTGCCGACGTTAATGACGTTAATTTCATCAAAGGCAAGGCAAATGAAGGAAGAGCCGTCATTGTTTTACAATTTTTGCCTGATGCCGATATAGATAAAGCCTGGCAGGACGTTAATACTGAACTTGATAAAGTTAATGACTTGCCGAAAGATGCTTTTGATCCGATTATTATGAGAATAAGAATGCGTGAAATTGCTTCCATCTGCGATATTTCGCTCGGAGGCGATTTTTCGGGAAATACCATGAGGGAAATTGCCGAAAACCTGAAAGACGGTATTGCCGACTTGGATTATATCTCTAAAGTTGAAGTTTACGGAACTCGAGACAGAGAAATTATGATTGAGGGAGATTCAGAAAAACTGGAGCAATGCGGTTTAACTTTGCAGGATATTGTTGATGCCGTTTCCCTGAGAAATTTTAATATGCCGGGCGGAAGAACAAGATCAGGCATGTCAGAGCTTATTGTCAGAACAATGGGAGAATTCAACAACACCGAAGAAATTGCCCGTCTTATCCTGAAATCAGATTCAAACGGCAATACGATTCGCCTGAAAGATGTGGCTTCCGTTAAAGACACTTTGTCTGAAATAGAAGTAATATCCAAATTAAATCGGGAAAAAAGCGTTTCTTTGTCTGTTTATAAAAAAGCGGAAGGCAATGTTATAGAAGTAATTAAAAATCTGCGAGCTTATCTGAAAAAATTTGAAGCCGGCATTCCGGGATTAAACGTCGAACTGCGTAACGATGTTTCTGAGGAAGTTGCCAACAGTATGAAAACTCTCGGGAACAGCGGATTATGGGGGATTTCTTTGGTATTTTTTTGCCTCTTCATTTTTTTGGGATGGCGCAATGCTTTGCTTGCCGCTTGGGGGATTCCTTTCAGTTTCTTTTTAACTTTCATGATAATGTACTTCTTTGATATAACAATCAATAATCTCTCTCTTTTTGCCTTAGTTTTAGTTCTGGGAATGATTGTGGATGATGCCATTGTCGTGATAGAAAATGTTCATCGTTACATGGAAAACGGACTTTCCTCTCATGAGGCAGCCATAAGGGGAACCCAAGAGATAATGTTTCCTGTTATTTCGGCTGTTGCCACTACTGCTGCCGCATTTACTCCCATGCTTATGATGAAAGGGATGATGGGAAAATTCATGCGAGTTTTTCCGATTGTGGTTTCCATTACTCTTTTGGCTTCTCTTGCGGAAAGTTTAATTGTTCTTCCTTCTCACATGGCTGATTTTTCCAAAGTCGATAAGAAAAAAATAAAAGATAAAAAGAAAGTGCCGTTACATGCCTGGATGATTAAAATTTACAAAAAATTTATTCTATTCGCTTTAAAAAATAGGGTTAAAACTGTTTTTGCCGCGATATTTATTTTCCTGCTTAGCATTTCCGCTCTCTTTTCAGGATTAATAAAGTTTGAATTCTTCCCGAAACAGCTTCCGACAACTCTTATTCTTCAGATTAAAACTCCCGTCGGAACTCATATTGACGAAACGGAAAAAGCAGTTTCTAAAATAGAAAATTTTATCATGAACATGAAACAAAAATCGGATATTAAATCATTGATTTCAAAAACTGGAGTCATATCCGAAAACTACTCTCTCGATAAGAAAGGGCATAATGCTCAATTATTGATTGATTTGGCTGAACGCGATAAGATGAAATATACTCATGAAGACATAAAAAATTCTATCAGAGAATTTATTAAAACCGTTCCGGAAATTGTCTCCTATAAATTTTCAGAACCTCAAAGCGGACCGCCGACCGGAAACGATGTAGAACTGCGCATTAGAGGAGAAAAACTGGAAAGACTCAAATTTATCGCCTCGAAAGTGAGAGAGGATTTAGCCGGAATTCCCGGCGTAACGGATATTCAGGATAATTTTAAACTCGGGAAAAAAGAATTGAGAATAATTCCGGATTACGATAGAATTGCAATGTACGGTTTAAATGTCGCAATGGTTTCTTCTGCGGTAAGAACCGCTTTGCACGGAACAAACGTTACCAAATTCCGAGGAGAAGGAAACGAAGAGTTCGACATATCTGTAAGAATGGATAAAAATAAAATTCAAAATATCGCTAACTTAAAAAATCTTAAAATAAGAAATAAATTCGGTCAATTAATTGCTTTGAAAGATGTTGCGTCATTTAAGATTGAACGGGGATTTGCGGATATTAACCACAGAAACGGTAAAAGAACCGTTACCGTTACAGCCAATACGGGGATTTACGAAACTGAAACAGGAACTGAAAAACGCACTCCCGATGAAGTTAACGCTTATCTTTTCGGAGACAAATTAACCGGGAAAAAAGGTATTTTTGAAAATTTCGAAAAACATTATCCCGGATATTTTATCGAAAGCGGAGGAGTAGCCGAAGAACAAAGAAAATCCTATAAATCTCTCGGACTTGCCTTTATCGTGGCAATCCTTCTGATTTTTACCATTCTAGCCGCTCAATTTAAATCTTACGTTCAACCTTTAATAGTAATGACAGCCGTTCCGTTTGCATTTATAGGAGTTATTTTCGGATTATTGGTTACCGGACTGCCTTTCTCCCTGACTATCCTTACAGCAGCAGTGGCGCTTGTAGGAGTGGTCGTAAACGATTCCCTTGTTCTGGTGGATTTTGTTAATCGATTGAGAGATGAAGGAATTGACGTCTGGAATTCGCTGATCATGGCGGGAAATATAAGATTGCGCCCTATTTTCCTAACTACGGTAACAACCATTTCAGGATTATTGCCTATGATTTTCAGCAGTTCAAAAGCCTCCCAAGACTGGAAACCTATGGCTGTTGCCATTGTTTTCGGTTTATCGTTTTCCACGATTTTGACTTTGATAGTTATCCCGTGCATTTATTCCATAACAGATTCATTATTCGGCGGCAAACAAAAAGAGAAAATTTCTTTTGAAAAAGCTTTAAATAAAAAAGAGTTTAAAGATATAATTTAGAAATATCATAAGCTGTCCCCCAAAGGTCAGCTTATTTATTATCTTTTGATTCTCTCTGTTTTCCGAAACCGGGAAGTAACTGTGACGCAAAGGAGAAAATATAATCCGGTTCGACAAAAATATTTGACCTTGTAATCGGTTTATTTATTTTATCTTTATCTTAAATCAGGAGTTTTTATGTGTTCAATGAATCCCAAATTCGACATTATCTTTC
>PDOO01000033.1 GCA_002742885.1 Candidatus Cloacimonadota bacterium | reverse complement strand
AAACATAATATACTCCTTAAACTATTTTAAAATTAAACATTTTTTGATTAAAGCCGGATATTTATCGGTTTTGATAACATAAAAATAAACACCGCTTCCTGCTTTTTTGCCGTTATCGTCAATACCTTGCCATTCTGCGGAGTGAAAACCTTTGGGGAAGTCATCGTTTAACAAAGTTTTCACTTTTTGTCCTTTGACGTTATAGATTGCAAGATTAACATGGTCGTCTTCAGGTAAACCGAATTTTACTGCGAAATATTTTTCATTTTATTCAATCCTCATAAAAATTACTAAAACATGATAACTTCATTTGAAACATTAAGAAATAAAATTATATCTGCAATATTTGTTTTTCGCTTTTCTTGTGTCAAATATATTTTTATTAAATTTTTCTCATTTTAAAACCTTCCCGGATTTATTTTTGAAAAGAGTCTCTTTTTTTTAAAGCCCTTTATAAATAAGTACCCAAAAAGGTAGATTTATGTCTCAAATCAGCAAAAAAATTATTTTTTTTTAAAAAGGTTAAAACATCATTAGCATAACATAGATAAAAAAAATCCCCGACTTTTGCCGGGGATTTGAATGTTGAGTCCTGCATTATTTTATGATCAGCATTTTATGTGTTGTGTTGGTTTTATTTGTTCTCAAACTATAAAAATAAATACCTGCTTTGACTTTTTTTCCATGTTTGTCCTTCAAATTCCATCTTACGGTGTGATTTCCCGGTTTGTAACCTTTAAATTCTTTTACAAGCTGTCCTTTCATGTTGTAAACAGCAATATCGGCTTCTTCATTTTCTTTTACGCCGAATTCTATGCTTACTGCACAGTTTCGTTTGTCCGAAATAAGAAAAGGATTAGGATAAGAATTTCTTAAATACGAAGTAAACGGAACAGGAGCTTGATTAAGGTCGTATTCTTCAATATCGGTAAAATTAACGGCTTCATAATGCCTCAGATTACCGTATCTGTCTCCTATAATCAAATCCAAAAGTCCGTTTCCGTCTAAATCAATAAAAGTCGGTTTTGGGGAAACTAAATTATGAATGTCGTTAAAATTTTCTGTTACTGAGTCAAACTCCGCAGAATTTTCTTCATTTTGTTCGTAATGATGCAGATTGCCTGCATTTTTTCCTATAATCAAATCCAGCAGACCGTCATTGTCCAAATCTGTAAAAGCGGGAGCAGAAGTCCACTCGAGATCAATGTTGTTGAAGTTATTTGTTACCTGAGTAAATTCGGTTGAATTTTCGGTATTTTGTTCATAATGATTAAGCTTACCGTATTCGTCTCCGACAATTAAATCCAAAAGTCCGTCCCCGTCCAAATCAGTGAAATTCGGAGAGGATTCGTGTCCGACATGAATATTGCTGAAGTTTTCGTTTACCAAGATAAATTCTTCCGAGTTTGGAGAGATTTGTTCGTAATGACTCAGACTGCCGTTATATTCTCCTGTAATCAAGTCTGAAAGTCCGTCATTATCCAAATCTGTAAAAGCGGGATAGGAATAGTATCCGACATCAATGTCTCCGAAGTTATCGGTTACGAAGTTAAATTCGGTTGAATTTTCGCCATTTTGTTCGTAATGTTCAAGCTTTCCGTTTTTTTTGCCTATAATCAAATCAAAAAGTCCGTCGCTGTCCAAATCGGTGAAAGTCGGAGCAAAATTATTGCCCTTATAAAGGTTATCGAAGTTTTCGTTTACCAAGTTAAATTCCGCGGAATTTTCTTCGTTTTGTTCGAAATGATTAAAGTTACCGTCTTTTTCTCCGACAATCAAATCCAAAAGTCCGTCCCCGTCCAAATCAGTGAAAGTCGGAGAGGATTCGTGTCCGACATGAATATTACTGAAGTTTTCGTTTACCAAGATAAATTCTTCCGAGTTTGGAGAGCTTTGTTCGTAATGACTCAGACTGCCGTTATATTCTCCTGTAATCAAATCCAGCAGACCGTCATTGTCTAAGTCGGTAAAAGTCGGAGAGGATTTAAATTGTTCATAAATATTGTTAAAATTTTCGGTTACTAAGGTAAATTCCGCAGGATTTTCGGCATTTTGTTCGTAATGTTCAAGCTTGCCGTTTCTTTTTCCTATGATCAAATCTAAAAGTCTGTCCCCGTTCAAATCAGTAAAAACAGGAGCAGAATTGTTCATTATAAATATATCGCTAAAGTTTTCGGTTATCAAGATAAATTCTTCCGAGCAGGGGGAGATTTGTTCGTAATGGCTGAGATTAGGGTTAACTTCTCCTATAATCAAATCCAAAAGTCCGTCTCCGTCTAAATCAGTAAAAATCGGCTTTGATTCACCCGTAACATTAATATTGTTAAAATTTTCGGTTACCAAGATAAATTCTTCCGAGTTTGGAGAGCTTTGTTCGTAATAATCAAGTTTACCGTCTCCTCTTCCTGCAATCAAATCCAAAAGTCCGTCCCCGTCCAAATCAATAAAAGTCGGCGCTGAATTGCCGGAAAAATTCTTAATATTATTGAAGTGATTACTTTTCAGTTGATAAACTGTTTGGGAAGAAATAAAATTTACCGTCAAAACGGATAAGATTATTAAGATGAATTTTTTCACGGTTTTCTCCTTTGGTCAACATGACCCTGTTAAAATTTTAATTACATTTCATTAATTTTAAAAAAAAACTTATATTTACAAAAATAATTTTTTGATATTAACTATGTCAAATATATTTTTATTTTTTCAAGGGCATCTAAAACAATTTTTTTATTATTGTATTTATTTTTAATAATTGATACTAGAATTATATCTTGTCCGAAAATAAAAAATTTTGTTTTTTTATTGCTTACATATGGCGCCGGGAGACTTGGCGCAGGTGTTTTATCATTTATTCAGGCAAAGCATTTCACAATGAAATCTTTTTTCGCTTCAACTTTGCTGATCATTTGAAAAGGCGTTTGATTTTTCGGGATTTAAACTCTCCTCAATGACCTTATTTTACAATAATCTTGACACCTTTGCGGATAAAAAAATCGCTTCTCTCAAGAAATAAACGGAGTTATATTATGCAAAACGAAAATCAATTGATTCAACAGAGAATAGAGAGACTTAATAAAATAAAAGAGATGGGAATCAGTCCCTACCCGAATCGTTGCGAGAGAAACAGCACTGTGTCAAGTTTGAGGGAAAACAAAGAAAAATTAATAGAAACAGGCGATAAAGCAACAATTGCCGGAAGAATTACGGCAATGAGACGGCAGGGTAAAACAGGTTTTGCCAATGTCAGCGACGAAACCGGCAAAATTCAGATTTTTCTGAAAAAAGATTTGTTGGGAGAAGAAACTTACGAATTGTTTAAATTATTAAATATAGGAGATTTTATTCAGGTTTCCGGCACATGTTTCGTTACTAAAACCGGAGAGTTTTCCGTCAGGGCAAGCGAATTAAAAATACTGGGCAAAAATATCCGTCCCATCCCGACAATTAAAGAAAAAGTCGTGGACGGTAAAAAACAGCGTTACGATAAATTTTCGGATGTTGAATTGCGTTACCGGAAACGTTATCTTGACCTTTTGTTGAATCCTGAGATTAAATCCAATTTTGAAATCAGAGCGAAAGTTATTTCCGCAATGAGACGTTTTTTGGAAGAGAAAGGATTTTTGGAAGTGGAAACTCCTGTTCTGCAACCTCTTTACGGCGGAGCCAATGCCCGACCCTTCATCACTCATCACAACACTTTGGATATGAGTTTGTATTTGAGAATAGCCACCGAACTTTATCTGAAAAGATTGATTGTCGGAGGATTCGAAAAAGTTTTTGAAATCGGTAAAAATTTCCGCAACGAAGGCATGGACAGAACTCATAATCCCGAATTTACGGCTTTTGAAATTTATCAGGCTTATGCCGATTACAACGATATGATGAACCTTACCGAAGAAATGATTTGCAAAATTGCCGAAGAAGTTCATCAATCAGAGGAAATTCCTTATAAAGGACATAATATTTCGTTTAAAAGACCGTGGAAACGAGCTTCTATGATTGATTTGGTAAAAGAATATACCGGTTATGACGCATCTGATTTTGATTTTGAAAGAATCGCCGGTTTCTGTAAGGAACGCAAAATAGAGGTTGAACCGGGAGACGGTCCGGGAAAACTCATTACCAAGCTTTTTGACGAATTTGTCGAGCCGAACTTAATTCAACCTGTTTTCGTAACCGATTTTCCCAAAGAAGTTTCTCCTCTGGCGAAACTAAAGCCCGGCTCTGATCTTTTGGTCGAAAGATTTGAGCTGTTCATTGCCGGAGACGAATTCGGTAACGCTTTTACCGAACTGAATGATCCGATTGACCAGCGTCAGCGCTTGGAATCTCAGGCAAAATTGCGAGAATTGGGAGATTTGGAAGCCAACAGCGTGGACGAAGATTTTATTCAGGCTTTGGAATACGGCATGCCCCCGACCGGAGGTCTCGGAATAGGAATAGATCGTCTGTTGATGTTGCTGACGAACAATACGTCAATAAAGGAAATTATTTTATTCCCGACGATGAAACCGGAAGAAAAAGCATAAAAATTTACGGGCTTCGTTTTGCGAAGCCTTTTTTATTGCGTAAAATTAAACATAAGGATATTTTGAGCATGGAACAACGGTTGAATCAAAAAATAAATCTGTATTCCGATTACCTGATCAAAAAATACGGACAAAAAGTTTTCAGAGCCGGAGTAAGCGCGGGAATAGTTTGTCCTCACAGAGTCAAAAAAGGCGGATGCGTTTTTTGCAACCCGGAAACGTTTACGGGAGATTATCAAAGCCGAAATCTTTCTGTTACGGAGCAACTGAAAGAGGTGACATCCAGAATAAAGGCAAGTTGCGGAGACGTGAAATTTTTGGCTTATTTTCAGGATGAAACATCAACTGCCGGCAATCCCGAAGTTCTTAAAGCAAAATATGAAGAAGCATTGAGTTTTCCGGAAGCAGTCGGGTTGGTCGTTTCCACTCGTCCTGATGCTTTGTCTGACGAAATAATCAATATTTTACAAAAAATACCCGAACCGGTTACCGTTGAGATCGGATTGCAGTCCGTTCATGACAAATCTCTTGCTTTTTTAAACCGAGGACACGACTTTAAACAGGCGGATACGGCAATAAAAGTCTGCGGAGAAGCCGGTCTTCAAGTCGGAGTTCATCTTATTTGGGGTATTCCGGGAGAAACTTTTCAAGACATGAAAGAAACAATTTGCTATGTCTCGGACAATCCTTTTATAAAGCAGGTTAAATTTCATAATTTAATCATTTATAAAAATACGGAACTCGCAAAATATTTCAGTAACGAAGATTTGCCGAGTATTGACGAATACATTGATCTTCTTTGTGATTTATTGCCTTATCTGAAGGGAAATAAGATTATTACGCGTCTTTTTACCTCTAACGTAAAGAAAAATCAATTGGCGTCCGGGGTTATCAAAGGAAATAAAACAAAATGGATGAATCAGTTGCGGATGCAGCTTTACGCCGAAAATATTTTGCAGGGTTCGGAAACAGATACGTCGTATGTTTACGAAAAGTGAGGCAGGGTAAGACGAACCGTCTCAGACACCTTTTTAAACGTTGCTTGATTCCGACGCAAAACAAGCTTTCCGGGAATCCTTTTTTATTATTTAACAAAGAGATAAGCGTTTGGAAAAAATAAATATTATTTTATTTAAAAAAGAGATTGACATAAAACCGGGCTAAAAATCCCAATACGAAAAATTATCGATAAAATTGTATCGATAGGGACTGTAAATTATGACTGAAAAAGGAATTTTGATAACGAATAATTCGGACATTATTAAACTTAATTCGGAAAAAATAAAAGTTATTTTTTATGAAGATTTGAGCGGTTTGGACGTTTTGAAAAAAGCAAGAGATTTTATTCACAAAGGTCATATTCTTTTAACTCACCCTTTGCACAGCAGTCTTAAACCGAACGAAACTCCTTACCGAACAGTGATGATCGGAAGCGAAAAAAAATCTTCGGTCGATATCGATTCTTTGCTTTTGATTGAAAAAGCTTTGGAAAGTTATCAAAAATTCATGAAAAACGGCAATGTCCCGGAAATGAGTTCCAAGATGAAAAAAGATTTCCGGTTAATTGATTTTGATCTGATCAAACATGCCGTAACATAAAACTTAAATTTATAAAAAGTAAAGAAAATAAATTGGAGGTATTCATGGTCGAATTAGACAAAAAAAATTTTGAGGCAGAAGTCCAAAATTATACCGAAAAACCCGTATTCGTCGATTTCTGGAGCGATGGTTGCGAAGCTTGCAAAGAACTTATGCCGGGCGTTCACGAACTTGCCGAAAAATACGGAGACAAAATTAAGTTTGCTTCTCTTAACATTAAAGGAGCCAGAAGACTGGCAATAAGTCAAAAGGTTATGGGATTACCTGCAATGATTATCTATAAAAACGGAGAAATCCTCGACCGTATGAGTCCTGAAGATGTTGATGAAGACATCCAAAACATTGAAAACTTTATAACAAAAACATACAACAGCTTATAAGCTGATATTCCGGGAGAAATTATGAAACTGGAAATAGGAAAAATCAATATCAAAGATATTCAGTTCGCTGAAGAGAGCAAAATCGAAAACGGCGTTCTTTTCGTAAATAAAGCCGAACTGTCTGAATATGTTGCAGACAGCAGATTATCCGAAATTTCATTGGATATCGCCAGACCCGGAGAATCTGTCAGAATTATTCCGGTTAAAGACGTAATCGAACCGAGAGTAAAGGTTGAAGGAACCGGAGGAGTTTTCCCCGGCATGATCAGCGGAGTGGAAACAGCCGGAAACGGAAGAACTCACGTTCTTAAAGGAGCTGCCGTTGTTACAACCGGTCGCATAGTCGGTTTTCAGGAAGGCATTATCGATATGTCTGGCGAAGGCGCCGAATATACGCCTTTCAGCAAACTTAACAACTTGGTTATAAAATGTGATCCGATTGATGATCTCAGTCCTCACGAACACGAAGAAAGCGTCAGAACCGTCGGTTTGAAAGCTGCCGCTTATTTAGGAAAATTGGCTGCTGACCTCACTCCGGATGAAATTAAAACTTTTGAAACAAAGCCGCTTTTGGAACAACAGCAGGAATATCCCGAATTGCCGAAAGTCGTTTATGTTTACATGCTTCAAAGCCAGGGACTTCTTCACGACACTTACGTTTACGGAGTGGACGCAAAGAAAATTATCCCTACTTTCATTTATCCCACGGAAGTTTTTGACGGCGCTGTATTAAGCGGCAATTGCGTTTCAGCCTGCGACAAAAACCCGACTTACGTTCACCAAAATCATCCTATTATTGAAGATTTATATGAACGCCACGGAAAAGATTTCAACTTCTTGGGTTGCGTAATTACCAACGAAAACGTTTTCCTTGCCGACAAACAAAGATCATCCGATTATACGGCAAAATTAGTCGAATTTTTGGGCGCGGATGCCGTAATTATTTCCGAAGAAGGTTTCGGTAATCCCGATGCCGATTTGGTTATGAATTGCAACAAAATTTCAGCTAAAGGAATTAAAACCGTATTGATGACGGACGAATATGCCGGTCAGGACGGAGCAAGCCAGTCATTGGCGGATTCCACTCCTAAAGGCGATGCCGTTGTTACCGGCGGAAACGCTAACGAAGTTATTACTTTAAAACCGATGGAAAAAGTAATAGGTTACCCGGAAGCTGCAAATGTTATTGCCGGCGGTCATAACGGAAGTTTAGCCGAAGACGGTTCCATCCATGCGGAAATTCAATTGATAACCGGATCCACAAGCGAAGTGGGATTCCACAATCTTTGCGCAAAGTCATTATAAAACGAGGAGAAACCATGTTAAAAGGTAAAAAAGTTATCGCTATCGGTGATCGCGACGGAATTCCCGGTCCCGCTATTGAAGAATGCGTAAAATCCGCCGGAGCGGAAGTTATTTTCGCATCAACCGAATGCTTTGTCTGAACGGCTGCCGGAGCTATGGATCTGGAGATCCAAAAAAGAGTAAAAGAATTTGCCGAAACTGTTAATAAAGACGACTTGGTTGTTGTACTTGGCGGAGCTGAAGCGGAAGCTGCCGGTTTGGCGGCAGAAACGGTTATAACCGGAGATCCTACTTTTGCCGGACCTTTGGCGGGAGTTGAATTAAGATTGCCCGTTTACCACATAGTTGAACCTGAAATCAAAGATGAAGTCGATGCCGATATCTATGAAGATCAATGCGGTATGATGGAAATGGTTCTTGACGTTGACGAAATTGTCGGCGAAATGAATGAAATAAGAAACTCTTAGTAATATGAGATTTTGCCTAAGGGAGAAATTATGATTAAAATAGCACACTATATAAACCAGTTTTACGGCGGTATCGGCGGTGAAGACAAAGCCGATTACAAACCGGAAATCAGAGAAGGATACGTCGGTCCCGGAATGGGATTGACCAAAGAGTTCAAAGATGAAGCCGAAATAGTTGCAACCGTTATCTGCGGCGATACCTATTTCAACGAAAATATGGAAGAAGCTACCGAAAAAATTTTGGAAATGCTTAAACCTTTGGACATAGATTTATTTATTGCCGGTCCCGCATTTAATGCCGGTCGTTACGGAGTTGCCTGCGGATCTATAGCAAAAGCTGTTTCCGAAAAATTAAATGTCCCCGTAATCAGCGCCATGTATCCGGAAAATCCGGGCGCGGAAATGTTTAAAAAGAACGTAATTATCGTTCCTACAACAAACAGCGCCGCCGGTATGAGAAAAGCTTTGCCGGCTCTTGCCAAATTGGCTTTGAGAATTGCAAAAGGCGAAGTTATCGAAAATCCGGAAGTTGACGGATACATTGCCAGAGGAATCAGAAAAAATTATTTTGAAAGCGTTCGCGGTTCAAAACGCGCGGTCGAAATGCTCGTTAAAAAACTTAAAAGCGAAGAATTTACAACAGAATTCCCGATGCCCGATTTTGACAGAGTAGAACCTCATGCTCCGGTTGCTGATATTACCAAAGCAAAAATTGCCATCGTTACTTCCGGAGGCATCGTTCCTAAAAAGAATCCTGATCATATTGAATCTTCGAGCGCTTCGAAGTACGGAAAATATGAAATATCCGAATTTGAAAACCTTACTTGCGAATCTCATGAAACAGCTCACGGCGGATATGATCCGGTTTACGCCAATGCCGATGCAGACCGCGTGATTCCCGTAGATGTTTTAAGAAAAATGGAAAAAGAAGGCGAAATCGGTTCCTTGCACAAATACTTCTATACAACTGTAGGTAACGGAACCGCTGTTGCTTCAGCAGCTGCTTGGGGTAAAGAAATTGTCGAAGAATTGGTTGCCGACGGGGTAGATGCGGTAATCTTAACCTCTACTTGAGGTACTTGTACTCGTTGCGGAGCAACGTTGGTAAAAGAAATTGAAAGACAATTACCCGTGGTTCACATGTGTACCATTACGCCTATCTCATTAACTGTAGGCGCAAACAGAATAGTTCCTACAATAGCTATTCCTCACCCGCTCGGAAATCCGAACTTGAGTGATGAAAAAGAATTTAATCTTCGCGCTAAACTCGTTAAAACAGCTGTCAAAGCTTTGGAAACTCCGATTACGGAACAAACCGTATTTACGGTAGAACAGTAAAGCGTAAAATATTCTGATTAAGCGAAAGTCTTTAGCGGACTTTCGCTTTTTTTTGCCTTAATGTCTTGATCCTTACGCATAAAAATATTATTAATTGACTTAATTTTTCGGCAAAATAAACGGGACGAAGATAATAATTGCGAGGGTTCACTTGAATACATTAAAAAATAAATCCTGTTCCTGCCTTGAAAACAAGGACTTTAAAAGAAGCTTGCTTGCAAACCCTTTTTTTATATGCGCGGGGATTCTTGCCGGAGGTTTTTGCGGAGTCGGTTTTTCTTGCGATTTGTTTATACCAGGTATTTTTATTGCTCTTTCGGCGCTTATTTTATATTTTTTTCATAGAGCTGTTGCCGTTTTTTTATTGTCTGTCGCAATAGGTTTGTCTTATCCTCAAATACGTAAAAACTTGCCTTATAATCACATCAAAAATATAATCAAAAGACATCAAATTGTTTCCGGAGATGCAGTCGGAATTATTTGTTCTCCTATTGAAAAAAAAGATAAATTTTCAACATTCGAATTTGCTCCGGAAAAATTCAAAAATATTGAGGTTGAGGGTAAAATTTTGGTCAGGAGTAAATTTTCAGAAGCTTCTCCCGGCGATAAAATTAAGCTTGTTCTCGAAATAAAAAAGTTTGAAAAAACGAGTAATCCTCATTCTTTTCGCTATGAAGAATTTTTGGCTGCCAAAGGTATTTACGCTCAAGGAGAAGCCGTTTCCCCGGAAATAATTTTAAATTCCCCCAAGATAAGTTTGATTAAAATTTATGCGATTATTGCGGATAAAACCGATCTTCTTTTGCGTAAAAGATTCGGACGTCATTATCCTTTCGTAAAAGCTGTTTTGTTGGGCGATAAAAGTAATCTGGGGGATTTAAAAGACTCTCTCACTTCTGCCGGATTAAGCCATATTATTGCCGTCAGCGGACTGCATACCGCTGTTATTTCAATGATTTTACTCGCTGTTTTTACGTCAATTTTCAGGAATAAAAATTTTGCTCGCGTCATTCTCATGATTTTCCTCGGATTTTATGTTTGGCTGTGCGGTTTTTCTCCCTCAGTTATGAGAGCTTCGATCATGATCTCTGTTTTTATGATTACTCAAATGCTTCATCGCAGGCAAAATCATAATCAGGTTTTGATTTACGGCGCCGTAATTATTTTTTTTTATAATCCTTTTCAAATAATAAATATCGGATTTTTATTGTCTTTTACGGCGACTGCAACTCTTATCAACGTTAAATTTCCTTTTAAGAAAAATCGATTTGAAAAATATTTTTTGGCCTTAATTTTTTTCCGTATTCTTAACATAATTTATTTTTCTGCAATTCTGACTCTTGCTCTTGCTCCTTTTACCATGTATTTTTTTCATCAAATAAGCTTTAACGGAATTATTGCCAATATTTTGGCAATCCCTTTGATCGGCTTAATTTTGCCTGCTGCCGTTACGGTTATTTTATCTCCTGAATTTTTGTTGCAATATTTTACTCTTTCTTTTGATCTTTTGATGAAGATTCTTTTGAATTGGGTTGATCTCGTAAATTTGTTACCGGGATATTTTACAAACATGCCTTTCAGTGCAACACAATTTTATTTAAGTATCTCATCTGTTTTATTAATAATCGTCATGCAAAATTTTCCGAAGAAAAGAAAATTCGGATATCTTTTCTTTTCTTTGCTTTTGCTTGCCGTTTTTATCTTCAAACCGGTTTTTTCCGATAAGCTTGAATTAATCTTTTTTGATTGCGGATTAGGAGATCTTATCTATATAAAAACTCCGGATAATCATCATATTATGATTGATGCGGGACCTCCCGGGAGAAAAGTGTCCGGATTTGCCCGCAGCGCTTTGCCGTGGTTCAGACACCATGGAATAAAAAAACTTGATTGGGTTTTTATTACTCATGCTCACAACGATCATTACGGAGGGATTAAAGATCTTTTAAAATATGCCGATGCCGATAAGATAGCCGTAACCGATGAATTTACGACAAGAAAAGTTTGGAAAATCATAAAACCTGAAATCAAAAGGGATAAAGCCGAAATAGTTAAAATAACAGATACTTTATCCGTAAATTACGGTGATGTGAGATTAAAAATTTTGCACCCTGACAAAGAATATTATCATGAAAACATAAATAATATGTCTATTGTCGTAAAACTTGATTACAAAGATTTTTCGGCTGTCTTTACGGGGGATCTTGAAAAAGATGGAGAAGAGTATTTGATCAAAAAATATCCTGAATTTCTGCAAGCCGATATACTCAAAGCAGGTCATCACGGCAGTAAAACATCTTCTTCGGAAAACTTTGTTCGCTTGGCAGATCCCGAATATGTCGTGGTTTGCGCTTCGGAAAAAAATAAATTCGGATTTCCTCATAAAAGAACCTTAGATACTTATGAGCATATTAATGCCGATTTGATGATTACCGGGAAAGACGGAGCCGTTATTTTTTCCACGGACGGAAAATCACTGACGCTTGAAACATGGAAAACCAAGCGTTTTATCGAAGATTTTGATATCTGACCGAACCGAATATTTTAATTTTACGATTGACAAATTTTATTGCCTTAATGCTTTTGGCAAATTAACAGAATGACAAATTCCGGTTTATTATAACCTGACTTTTTGAATACGGGGGTGACTTGGTTTCGACAGGGATAGAGTTGGATGTCATTGCATGCCGAGAAGATTACCTGACTCGTTAAAAGCGGTGATAACTTAAAATTAAATGCTGAAGATAATTTCGCATTAGCAGCTTAAGCTGCTGCGATCCTGCCGATCTTTCCGACGGATTGGCAACGATCGACGTAAAGTCGGATAAGCAAAGCTTAAGTCTGTAAGCGGCGTCGAAAATTCACAGGCAGGTCTCTTAACAGGTCTGATTGTCTTCCCGGTTTAGAGATGAGATTAAAGACAACTAAGCATGTAGATATGGTATTGCACATATTTTTGGACGCGGGTTCGATTCCCGCCACCTCCACCAATTTTACTTAAAAACATCCTGTATTAATATGAACATTGCTTAAAATACAATGAAATTTTACAGGCGTTATTTTTGAATTTCCGATTTAAGGCAGACTTTTTTGTTTTATTTTACGGTAAATTTATTCCCTCTTGCCGGCATAAATATTTGCAAAAAGATATAATTATTTTTTTATTAAAATTTTAAAATCGGTTTGAGGAATAACCCGGAAAAAAATTAAATGATAATAAAAAAGCCTCGCTTTTTAAGGCGAGGCTTTTGAATTATAATTCTCTTCTATTTGATAATTAAGAGCTTACGAGTTTTTTCGACAGTATTTGTTTTTAATCTGTAGAAATAAACTCCGGATTTAACGTTTTTGCCCTGCATGTTTTTCATATCCCATTGAATACTGTGATTTCCGGGTTTGTAATCGTTAAATTCTCTTACTCTTTGACCCTTCATGTTATAAATCATGACATCGGCTTCATCGTTTTCTTTTACGCCGAATTTAATTACTACTTTACCGTTTCTTTCTTCGGAAATTCTGAAAGGATTGGGGTAAGAGTTATTCAAATAAGAAAATTTCGGAATATCAGCTTCGTTGACATCTTCTTCTTTAAGCGTGAGCGTCAGAGGTCCGAAAGTCTTGACGACTCCGTTATTTTCTGTTGATTCGAGCCAGAAGAGGTAAGTTTCTCCGACATTTACGGTTTTGTCTTCATATGTATAATTTACGGAGAAAGGCGAATTGTGAGCAGGAATTATTTCATGGTTAAGTTTAATGCTTTCGGCTATATTATCGGAAACGCCTCTGTAAACAGAATAGCCTTTTATATCTGTTTCGGTTTGAGCTGTCCACTTGATTTCCGCAAAATTATTTGAGGTTTGAACTGCGGTAAAAGAAGAAAGCTGAACCGGCAAAGTATTGTCGGCTTCTTTAAGAGTCCAAACAGAGAAGTGATCTATGCCTGAAGCTTCAACCCAATTTTCAGAAGTATTTCTTTCGGTTGCCGGAAACTCATGCCATGTTCCGTCCCAATAACCGAAAATATTGAGTCTGCTTTCATCCAAACCGTTTATTTCTGAATCTTTATAGTAGAATCTCATGGTTACGCCGTCAGGTTGATTATCGGCATCAATTTGAATCCAGCGTTTAACGGAAGGATTATTATCTCCGTCCGGAGCTTCTTTACCGCGATTGATCTCTACTGATAAGTTTTCAACAGCATAAGAACCGTTGTTAGTTAAGCTGACAGCAGGTAACTCATCTGTTTCGTTTAATCCGAATTCTTCGGTTGTTCCGGCAGGGAAATTATCAACGGTTTCCGGAGTATCGGAAATATTTTTTTCGCCCGGAGTGCCGTTTTTATTTTTTCCCATATCACGCCAATCTTCAGACAAAGACTTGCCGTCTGCCAAATAATCAACTCTTTCAAAAAGATGATTATCTGACCAATTTGAAGGATTATCGTCAGCAGCGTTAAAGAAATCTATATCATTTCCGTTACATACCAGTTTCAAGGCATCGTTTCCGCCGTTTAAATAAAGTAAACCGTATGAAAAATCTGCTGTTTTTCCCGGATATTTATTCTCAAAAGCAGCTTGATTTCTGGTTAAGATGAAATATTCGCCGGCATTTACGGAACCGTACAGTTCGAGAGTTCCTGTCGGAGAAGCGGAACCGTTATTAAAGTATTCCATTGCAACATTTTCTAAAGACAAAACCTTATCTGTATTATTGTAAACTTCTATGTAGCTTGCATTTGCTTGCTGAGTACTGTTAACTTCGGTTATAATTAAGTCATGGGCTTGAGGCAAGACCGGAGCTTCTGTTATTTCCAGCATAATATTAGGAATATATTCAGCCAATGAACCGTTTACCTCATTCATATCAAACGTTTCCGGGTTTATGTCTGTGTTGTCGCTGCGGAATCTGATAGAGCTGTTTATTCCCGTTTCCGTACAATAAAATTCGTCTCTGTTAGAGTAATAACCGTCTTTTTTTTCTCTGAAGGCAATAATAAGATTCTCTCCGTTTGAATAATTAAACGGAGTATCCAATACTATGGGATACCAATAATCTTCAGCCGGAAGATTATAAATTCCGGAATAGACCATTGTCATTTGATCAACCGAGACCCAGTCATTTGTTGCGGTAAAAAACTCTTTATCGGTTGTACCCATATAAACGTCTATTTCATTTTCAATAGCGTCTTTTCCGTTAAACCGGTAATAAAGTTTATTGATTATGCCGTCAGAATTGATTTCTGAAGCGGGATAAATCGATTGAGAATAAGTGTATCCGAAGAAAGGATCCATGGGCAGTCCGATATTTACCGATTGACCATCTCCTGCCATAATGTGGTTTTCCGGAAGCCCGGTTGTAAAACTGATAACTCCGGCAACCGTACTGTCTTCTTCAGACATATAGTTTACTATTTTCCAATAATATTTAGTAGCTATATCCAATTCGGGAATATATGATTCCTGAGGAGCAACTTTATCCAACACCTTATTTTGAGGAGGATTTACCGTATCAAAATAAAGACTTACCGATTCTGTGCCGGGAGTGTTTTCCCATGTTAAAATTTGATTAACCGAGACATCGGTTGCATTATTTGCGGGAGATAAAACAACAGGAGCATTTCCTTTAATTTGAGCGGTAACGCTTACTGTTGTGGCATCATTATTATTCAAGACAACGTTATTCTGCTCAGAAATCGTTTCCAGACCGTTATTTTGGTAATCTATGACGGAAAAGCTTATTATTGAACCCGTGTATGAATTTGAATAATCGTCTTCTTCAATAACTCGGAAAAATATTTTTACTTCTTCGTCCGGCATTATCATGTCGGCAAAATCACTGACATCAAGTCCTGCTTCAACTTCATCGCCGTAACCGTCTCCTGCAAGTTCATGATTACCGCCCTGATGCAACATTATCGGAAAATAATATCCGTATTCAGGTTCTTCAGCGTTAATATCATGACTTATGCCGGCATAAATTCTGATTTTGTCTCGACGAGTATGAGAGAGTTTTACTTTTAAGGCAAGTCGAGGAAAATAATCGCTTTTGCCGTTAATGACATGAACCGTATTTTCCCATATTCCTCCTTCTCCGTAAGGTACGGCAAGTAAACGATACATCATATAAACATAACCTGAATTTTGCCAATCCGTACCCCAGCTGTTGGCAATAATCATGGCGCCTATTTCCCAATCCTGCATATTGACAACGCCGTCATTATTAATATCGATATCGTTGGTAAACTGACCGTCGCCGTTAATATCATATTTTATTTCATCGTCGAATCCTACAAAAATCATGGCATGATTAGCAACCGAACCCCAATTGGTAAAAATCTTTTTACCTGCTTGGGGAGTGCCTTCTGCAAGAGTTTCCACATCTAAACTCATTCCTGCCGCAAAATTGGCAAGACCTCCGCTTTCCGCGCCTTCGCCTTTATCGGTAATCCATTGTTTTAAGGCAAGTAATCCTTCTTCGTCAGAAACATCTATAGACATTGTGTTTTTAATTTTGTTATTCATGCCTGTTCTGTATTTATCGTAACCGCTCATCCAACCGGTATCGCCCAAAGCGTCAAATGAGCCTCCGTAAGTTTCAATATCGGGACAACCGATTTTTTTTACGATATTCCATCCTGAACCGTACCAAGATCCGAATCCTGTTCCTCGATTCAAGAAATTCCAAGTAAAATGACTCGGATATTCATTTTCTGTCGTTGCCGAAGCATCTGTATCGCGCAATCTGTTCATTTCATATCCGAAATGATAGTATATTCCTGCCGCCTGCGCGCAACTGCCCCCTGACTGCTGAATGATAGGCGGGAAAAATTTTAATTGAGAATTATCAATGCTTGACGGAATCTCCCGGGGATTACGAAATTTCGTTGCATTAAATTCAGGGATTTTTCTTATTTCTTTAAGTTCTTCGGCAGTTACATTAAAATCGTTTGCTTCATAAACAATTCTTTCTGCCGATAAGCCGAATGCCAAACAGCTTATCAATAATAACAGTATTGATTTTTTCATTTTTTCCTCTCTAATGTTTATTTTTTTTGTGAATTAAATATTTTTGCTGAATATATTTTTTGCGATTATGTTTTCCTTCTCATAAGAACCTCCTTAAAACATTTTTTATAAAATTCAAAAAAGCAAATAAAAAGTCAAGAGAAATAAAAGATAAATGGAATTAATGAAAATTATATCGGTAAGATACTGTAATTAATATAATTACCTCTTTTATGTTTCCCTGCGTTTACAGGCATTTATCCCGGGATATTAAGTTTCTGACGTTATTAAGCGCATCTTTTAGTTGAAATAAAAAAAATATTCAATATTTGTTGTTACACATATAAGATTATGATTATATTTTGTCTTATGAACTCCTGGAAAATCTTTAACGAATAAGAAATTGTTTCTTTTAGATAAACTGCCGGATTAAAATATAAATTTATTTTTTTTGTTAAAATTCTGATTTGCTACAGTATGCTTGACAATAATTTTGATTTTTTTTATCGGGTCTCTATCTTTTTTATTTTGACAAATATCGGTAAAGCGTAATGTTCGTTTTATCCTATGAATTTACTTGAAGATTTTGTATGACTAAAATCAAAAAAAAGAAAAGAGGAAGGAAAAATGAAAAAAAATTTTATGGCAATCTTACTCACTGTATTTGCTGTTTCGGCTATGGCCGTTACCATCCATGATATCCAGTACACCGAAGATCCGGAAGGAAATTCTCCTTACGCAGATCAGGTTGTCTCAGGAGTTGAAGGTGTTGTTGTCGCAACCGGTTACAAAGGATATAAAGACAATATTTACATTTCCTCTCCCGAAGGCGGGGCTTGGAACGGTATTTACGTTTTTGCCTGCGGAGATACTATGCTGGTACCCGGAGACATGGTATCCGTTACCGGTCATGTTGTTGAATATTACGGATTTACGGAAATAACCGGACATTTTAATGATCCTTATTACGATCAGTTCTCAATTACAAAAATTTCATCCGGAAATCCTATCCCCGATCCTTCCGTTGTTTCTGTCGAAGAAGCGCAAAACGAAGCATACGAAAGCGTTTTTATCAGAACAGAAGACCTTACTGTTGCCGAAGGAGGAGAACAAGACGAATACGGACAATGGTATGTTGAAGATGCAGAAGGAAACGAATTGCAAATAGACGACGGTTTCTTCTATCTTGATTCGGTTGATCCTGAAATTGTTGTTGAAGAAGGAGATCATTTTGCCGCTATCCAAGGTATCCTTGATTTTTCTTACGATGAATTCGGTCTCAATCCGAGAGTTCCGGAAGATATTGTCGTTAATACCGAAAATGATAATATTGAGTTACCGGTAAATAACGTAACTCTTTACAATAATTATCCTAACCCCTTTAATCCGTCAACTGCTTTGAAATTCTCTCTCAATGAAGCAGGAGAAGTTGATCTTACTGTTTACAATGCTAAAGGCGAAAAAGTTAAAACGGTTGCCAAAGGCGTTTACGGTTCCGGCATGCACGAGATTATTTGGAACGGTAAAGACAGCAACAACAAAGATGTTGCAAGCGGAATATATTATTTTAAAATGAGATCGGGACGTTATACCGGTTCCAAAAAAATGATCCTTTTGAAGTAATTTTAAGTTAAGTAATTTGGAGGATGACTCAAAAAGTCATCCTTTTTTTGTAAGAAATTCGGAATATTTAAATATTTCGCATAATTAAATGAAACCAATACAATCATTGGAGGAGAATTGCCAATTTCCAAACTCAGAGTAATGGTTGTTGATGATACAATAATTTATCGCAAAATACTCAAAGATGTTATTGAAAGCTTAGAAAATGCAGAAACGGTTGCCTCGGCGTCCAACGGTAAACTGGCTCTGAGAAAAATCGAAACTCATAAACCGGAGCTTATTTTACTGGATGTTGAAATGCCCGAAATGGACGGTTTGGAAGCGTTGAAGGTTATCAAACAAAAATTTCCCGAAATCGGCGTAATCATGGTCAGCGGAATCAACGAAAGACAAGCTGCAATTACCATGGAAGCCTTGCAAAGAGGAGCAATTGATTTTGTCCCCAAGCCGATAGGACGGAATATGCATGAAAACATAAAATTCCTCACCGACAGCTTAAAACCTATCGTTAATTTGTTTTTAACTCGTCATGCCGCTTCCGGAGCAAGAGATAAAATCGAATCGGACATTGCCGAGAAAAAAACGGTAATTTCATCTTCTTTTAACTCTAAGCCCAAAAAGCCGATTCCCCAAAAGACTCCTTTGCCCAAAAGATTTGATGTTATGGTTATAGGCGTATCTACAGGCGGTCCGAATGCTTTAGCCGGATTTATTCCCGAGTTGCCTGCTGATTTGGGCGTTCCGATCTTATTGGTGCAACATATGCCGCCCATGTTTACAAAATCTCTTGCAAATCACTTAAACGCAAAATCGGCAATAGAAGTTACGGAAGCAATAAATAATCAGATTCTGGAAAAAAATAAAGTTTACGTCGCTCCCGGCGGCAAGCACATGGTTATTTCCGAAAAGCATGGACAAACCGTAATAGAAATAATTGACAGCCCGCCTGTTAATTCCTGTAAGCCTTCAGTTGACGTTCTTTTTGATTCCGTTGCAAAAATATATAAAAACAATGTTTTGTCAGTTATAATGACCGGTATGGGAGCTGACGGAATGAGCGGAGTGGAAAAACTTAAACAAACGGGGTGTTACAGCATAACTCAGTCAGAAAAGAGTTGCGTTGTTTACGGAATGCCCAGAGCGGTTGCCGAAGCCGGATTTTCTGATGAATCGGTAGATTTGGATAAAATGTCGGCGCGCGTAACATCCCTCATAAAAAAACGGTAAATAATTAAATATATCACTTATATTAAACAGGAGTATAAATGCTCTCATCAAAAATAGCAATTAATCATGAAGAATTTGTTCTTCTGCGCGAATATATCCAACGCGAATGCGGAATCGTAGTCGGAGATGAGAAGGTTTATCTTATTGAAAGCCGTTTGGCTCGTCTGGTTGTTGAAACGAAATGCAAAAGCTTTAAAGAATTTTATATAAAAGCAAAAAGCGACATTACCAAAAAACTTAGAAATAAGATAGTTGATGCAATGACAACCAACGAAACCTTATGGTTCAGAGACCAAAAACCCTGGCAAATTTTGGAAGACGTTATTATCCCCAAATTTATTGCCGACTTGAAAGCAAAAAGGAAAACACGCATCAATATTTGGTCAGCAGCTTGCTCTACCGGGCAAGAACCTTATTCTTTGGTGTTTCTTATTCTGGATGCTTTACGGAAAGAACCTTCTGTTAAACCTGAACAATTCAGAATTTTGGCAACGGATATTTCTCCCAGCGCTCTTTATATGGCTATAAGCGGACGCTACAACAGCATTGCAATGGCTCGGGGAATGATACCCAAGTATAAAATGAAATATTTTAAAGATGACGGAGCCGTCAGTCAAATCTCGGATGAAGTAAAGAAAAGGGTTATTTTTAAGCAATTTAATTTACAACACGATTTCGGAAAACTGCCTGATTGCGATTTGATTTTTTGCCGAAATGTTGCCATATATTTTTCGGCTGATTTCAAAAAACAATTATTTAGAAAGATTTATGATAAACTGAATTCCGACGGATTTTTCTTTATCGGAGCGACGGAAAGTTTGATAGGGTATTCTGCTGATTTCGATCAGTATGAGTACAAACGCGGTGTCTATTACAAACCCAAAAAGAGAAAAGGTGTATTATGAAAATTTTAACTGTCGATGATTCAAGAATGATCAGAGTAATTATATCAAATACCATTAAATCCTTGGGGCATGAAGTTCTGGAAGCTCCTAATGCTGATAAAGCATTGGCTGTTCTTGAAGAAAATTACGAAACAATCGGTCTTATTTTATTAGACTGGAATATGCCGGGGATGAACGGTTACGAATTATTGAAAATAATAAAAAACGATAAAAAATATAAACATATCCCGGTAATGATGGTTACAACCGAGGGCGAACGCAAAAATGTAATAAAGGCAATCCAAAGCGGAGCCGACAATTATTTGACTAAACCGTTTACCCCGGAGGATTTATCTACAAAGATTTTTGAATGCGCAGGCATGGGATTCGAAGAGAGTTACGGAACGGAAGAGATTGATTTAAGTCTTGATGACCTTGATTTTTAGGATTTCCGATGTATCGTGAAGCGATAATAAAGAAACTTGACTCGATTAAAGAGATTCCTTCTTTATTCAACATGGCGATAAAACTGGAAAAACTTACCGCCGACAGTAAAACGACTCCGGTACAGGTAAGCGATTTGATACGCCTGGATCCTGCCATGGCGATGAGAGTATTGCGTTTGGCAAATTCAGCATTATATGCCGGAAACCGTCGAATTGTCAGTCTGACCAATGCCGTTGCAAAACTCGGTTTTTCCGAAATACGACGATTGACTGTATCTGTTGCCGTAATAAACAGTTTCAGGAATTTTTACGTCGATTACGATAAGTTTTGGAGACATTCGGTCAGCGTGGCTTATCTCGGGTTGGAGCTTCTTAAAAGATCAAACTTGGAAATAAATCACGAAAAAGTATATAATGCCGGTCTCCTTCATGACATAGGAGTAATTATTCTTGATCATCATTTTACTGCTGTTTATCGAAAAATTTTCGGAATAGCGACCGAAAGAAAATCAGATTTAAGACTGGTCGAAAATAAAATTCTCGGCATATCTCACGCTGAAGTCGGCGCTTTGCTTATGAGAAAATGGAATTTGCCGGAAGATATTGCGGATATTATAGAATTCTCCGATATGCCGCAAAAAGTCAATTATAACCCCGGTGCCGGGAAAATAATTTATTTGGCTGACTTTATTTGCAATAACAGAGGTATTGACAACGGAACCGGATTTTTCCCTGAGAGTTTTTACGATGATATTTGGGATGAACTTGACCTTTCGATAGATGATATTCCCGAAATACTGGAAAGCGTTCAAAAAAGTGTAGAAAAAGCAAAAGCACTTATTAAAATCGGAGGTAATTAATGTATAAAGCGCTTCTGTATAATTTAAAAAATGATTATTCTATTCATGAAATTTTGGAATCTCAAACTTTTGAACCTGAGTTTGCCGATTTTTCGGAAAATGAACTGAATAACTTAACAAATTATGAACTGATAGTAATATATCTTCCTGAAACAGATTTAAAAATTATAAAGAAAATAAGAGAGAATCTTTTTTTTCATAACGTAACATTGCTGGTGTTAACCGATACAGTTGATTTGTCTCAAAAGAAAAAGGCATTAAGATCGGGAGCGGATTTTGTTGAAGAGAAACCGAGTTCTTCAAAAGAACTGACGATTTTTTTTAAGATGATATACGGGCTTCATCAAAAATCTTCCGTTTTTCCCGAAAATGTTTTGGAACCTTTCAAGGCAGCAGTATCGGAAATATTCAGAATGATGGCAATGATGAATGCCGAATTGATTCAAGAATATAAGGTAACGACTCATTTCCACTTCGGAGAAGTTTCTGCCGTAATGGCTCTTGCCGGCACCAAAAAAGGCGGTATTATTCTTTCTTTAAACGAAAAAACGGCAAGACGGATAATAGCCAACATTTCGGCAACCTCTCCCGATGCATTGGAAGAAGAAGATGTTCACGACGGAATCGGCGAAATGATCAATATGATTGCCGGCGGAGCAAAAGCCAGATTGACGGATGATGAGCATTTTCTTTTATCTGCTCTCGCCGTTATTACAGGAAGCAGGCACAGAGTTATCCAGCAAAAAGAAATGCCTTGCGCTGTCATGGTTTATCGTTTAAACGAAGAATATTTTGCTATTCAAATTTGTTTAATGGCATTAACCGGAGATTAAAGATTTATCTGTTTTTTTTGACCAAAAGGAGTAAAAATGCATAAATTGGTTTTAATAAGACACGGCGAAAGCTTATGGAATAAAGAAAATAAATTTACGGGTTGGACAGATGTCGATCTTTCTGAAAAAGGCATTAAAGAAGCGAAAGATGCCGGTGATTTGCTTAAAAAAGAGGGATATTCTTTTGATATTGCTTTTACATCAGTATTAAAAAGAGCTGTCAGAACTTTGTGGCTGGTTCTGGACAAATCCGATATGATGTGGATTCCGGTTGAAAGGTCATGGAGATTAAACGAGAAACATTACGGATTTTTGCAGGGTTACAATAAAAAAGAAACAGCAAAAAAATTCGGCGATGATCAGGTGCTGAAGTGGAGAAGAAGTTATGATATCGCTCCTCCTGCCTTAGAATCGGATGACGAAAGACACCCGGCAAATGACAGACGTTATGCTGATGTGCCGAAAAATGAACTGCCTGCAACGGAAAGTTTGGCTTCAACCTTAAAAAGATTAATGCCTTTATGGAATGAAAAAATAGCTCCTGAAATAAAATCAGGCAAAAATGTATTAATTGTTGCTCACGGCAACAGTTTGCGTTCTTTGGCAAAATATCTGGACAATATTTCGGAAGAAGATATTCTCAAATTAAATATTCCGACAGGAGTTCCGTTGGTTTATGAACTTGATGAAAATCTTAAGCCCGTAAAACATTACTATCTGGGAAATCCGGAAGCTGTAAAAGCCGCTCAGGAAGCAGTTGCTTCGCAAGGTAAAGCGTAAAATATTAAGAATAATCAAGGGAAAGCTTTGGTTTTCCCTTTTTTATATGAGGAATTATGGATTATAAAAAATTATCGACATACGGATTTTTCATTAATTTGACGCTAAGTCTTATTTTATCTGTTGCGGCAGCCGTAACGGCAAAGGTATCTTTATTTCAATTAAGCAATTCGGCTTATTGGTTTATTCCCTTATTCGGGGCAGTTGTTTATTGGGGTAATTTAACGGGGAAAAGACTGTTTCCTTATATTATGATTCCGTTTTTTTCCCTGACGGCTTTTTTGGTTTTTGAAACTTCCGAATTGGGAGGAGTCGTTAATTCCGTAATTTACATGATAACTTTTGTTGCCTTTGTTTTTGCTTTTAATTGGCTTTGGTATAATGTTTCCATGAAAATTTTAAGAAGCGTAAAGTTCAGTCTGATTACTTCAACTGTTTTTACGGGAGCTGAATTTTTATTTATGAATATATTGAACAAATCAGTAAATTCTGCTTTTGCCCTCAATAAGTTTCTTGATTATTTTATAATATTTTTAATGTTCTCTCTGTCTGTGATAATAACGGATATAATGATTTTAAAATTGGCAAAAAAATATAATATTTACGATTTTTTCGAAGAAGAAGATGTCGATACAGATGATGATTAAAAACTAAAAAAGGAGACGAACGTCTCGCCTCCTTATCGGGGAAAATATCCCGCTCGTAATCAACCGAAACGAAAATAAATTTTTTCTGAAATTAAGTCAATTTAATTCTAAAGTATCTCCTGTTTCGGTCGATATAATAATTTATGCGGCACAAGAATTTGACGGGTTTTAATTATTTAAGCTCGGATCAGGGATGGGGGATAATAAAAAAATAATTTAATCTGCCGTTTTAGCCTGGTGAGCGCCTTTCCAGCGTTTATGTACCCAAAACCAATCTGCCGGATGACGTTTTATGTATTTTTCGGTGAGGCGAGAGACTTTTTTTACCAAGTCGTAAACGTCTTCTTTGCCGGCATTTTCCGGCGGTAAAACAGGTTCAAGATATTCAAAGCAATTGCGATTTTTGTTATCGTGATAAGCGAATCCTGGAACAATCGGACTTCCGGTTTTTGCGGCTATTTTTGCCCAACCTGTAAATACGGATGCCGGATGATCAAAAACATTAAGTCTGATCCCTTCCTTGCGAGCGTTTTGATCTGCTACGAAACATACTGTTTCATTGTTTTCCAGAGACTTCAGTATCGGACGCAAAGCTCTTTTCTTGTAAATTACGGTCATATTGTATTTGCGACGCTGAGCATTTGTCAATTCTTCAAAAAATTTATTTCTCAATGCTTTTATAACCACGCTTAATTTTTTCCCTTTCATTGCTTTAGCTTTAGCGGCAAGCTCCCAGTTACCCATGTGCGCCGTTACCAAAATAACGCCTTTTCCGCAGGCAAGAGCTTTTTCCATATTTTCAAAGCCTGTAAACTTACTTTCTTTTATCAACTTTTCGTCATTTCCGAAAAAGTTTTCGGCAGCTGTTTGACCCATTAAATAATACATTCTTTTGGCAATTCTTTTTAAGCAGTCTTCTGATTTTTCGGGAAAAGCATAACGCAATTGTCGTAAAGCAAGTTTTTTTCTTATGCCTATGCGATAACCGATAAAAACAAATAATCCCGTAATAATCTTTTTGGTTGCCGAATAGGGAAGCAGAGCAAATAAAAATATTGCTGATTTTAAAAGAGCAGTTTCAAATTTATTTTTTAATTCTTTTTTCATTTTATTTCTCGATGGCAATCTTTTTCCCGTAAACCGATAAAACAGGTAAATTTTGTTTCCCGGGAGAGTTAGCTTTCTATTTTGAATTTTTTGGAAATTGAGTTAATATCGTTTGTTATCTCCGCCAGTTCATTTGAGATTCCGTGAACGCTTTTAGCTTCGTCCGTTGTTTCTCCGGCAGCGATGTTTACGGCGGATATGCTTGTATTTATATTGTTTATGCCTTGTGATATTTCATTTGTATAGTTGACTATTTCATGCACCAAACCATTGACTCTTTCGCATTTTAAGGCAATATCTTTTGCCGTTCCGGTTGAAATTTGAGTATTTTCTGCAATCCGGTTTATTTCTTCAGAGGCAATATTTACGCTGTTTAAAACTGTTTCGGATGCCTTAAAGGCTGCTTCGCTGCTTTCCGCCAGAGATTCTCCCGACATAGACATTTTAGATATTGATCTGGATATTTCATTGGTTGTATCAACCTGTTCTTTTATACTGTAAGCAATAGTATCGTTTACCGTTGCGAGTTTATCAATTTCCTCTTTTACGTCATTTATTGATTTTACTGACAGATTGGTTGATTTGTAAATACATTCTATTTGTCTCGATATTTTTTCGGTTGCTTCTCCGGTTTGTTTTGCCAGTTCTTTTACTTCTCCGGCAACCACGGCAAAACCTTTTCCCGCTTCTCCTGCGCTTGCCGCTTCTATAGTAGCGTTTAAAGCCAACATATTTGTTTTGGCGGCAATGGAATTTATTACTTCCGTGATTGAGCCTATTTCCATAATGGCTTCTTCCAAAGAAGCAAAAAGTTCGGCAGATTTATTTGACTCTTCTTTTGCGTAATTAGCCATGCTTACGGCTCGTTCGGTTCCGGATTCTATTTCGTTAAGGGTGGCGTTTGTTTCTTCTATTGCAACGACGACAGCGGAAACTTCCTGTTGCAAAATTTCTCCGATTTCTTTGACATTTTTGATGGTTCCGGTCAGTTCTCCGGTTTGTTTGTTTACTATAGATATATTGTCGGCTGCTTTATCGCTGTTTAAGGCAATTTCATTTATATTATTGAATAATTTATTGGCTGCATTTGTTGTGTTTTCTATATTCTCTCCGGTATTTTCGGCGGCAACTGAGATAGTCTTTACTCTTTCTTTAATTTGTTGAGAAGATGAAGCAACTTCTTCCGTTTTAATAAGAGCAGATTCGGAATTATTGAGCAAAACAGATGAGGTTTGGGTTAATTTAGAATTATTTTCGGAAAGTACGCTCACTGATTTTCTCAGCATTCTGATTAAATCTTTTATTTCTCGCTGAGCTTCTGTATAAGCTCCGGTAATCAGACCTGCTTCATCTTTTCTGTCGAAAGACGAATCTTCAAAGGTAAAAGTAAAATCATTGGCTGCAAAGTTATTCAATGCATAAACAACTTCTCGTAATTTTTTAGAAATGCCTTTTGAAATAAAGAATATTATAAGATAAGAAATCAGGACTATAATCAAGGAGGCAATAAAAAATGTCTTCCTTAATTCATTTAATCGCTTTATTTCTTCCGATAAATTTATCTGACAGGCAATAAGACCGACTTTATTTCCCTGAAAATCCAAGACGGGAAAAGCGGAAACGGCATAATTTCCGATTCTTTCAATATCATAACCGGATTGGAATGCTTTGCTCAAAAAATCTTTAGTCAATAAATTTGTTTTCATTTTTTGGGAAGAAATGTCTATTAAAGAGAAATTGCCGACTTGCTTATTCTTTTTATTGGAATTGCTGTCTAAAGCCTTGGCAAATTTTGTGGCAATATCAAGATAATCGTTATTCAGAAAAACAGTGAATTCTTCATTTTCGGAATTTATGATTGATTTCATAAAACGGGCAATTGATTGAATTGATTCTACCGAACCGACAATATGATTGTTTTTATCAAAAATAGGAGCAATGCCGCGAATTACGAGTCCGGCTCTTCCTACTTCTATTCCCTGAACCGGCTCAGCCGTATCAATGGTCTTTTTTACGGAAAATCTGAAACTCGATAAATCATCGCCTGATTTTTTGCTCCAGCTTCTGCAAAGTGATGATATATTGCTCAGATGGAAATGAATTTTGGTTTTTTCTCCGGAATATTTTTTCAAATTGTTTTCGAAATCGTGAACGGTATTTTTCAATATTTTTTGACTTTTTTTATAATCATGTTCTTTTTCAAAAATTTCATAAGCTTTTTTTACTTCCGGCATCCCGGAGCAGATAAAAGCCGTTTTAAGGGCTTCGTCGGAAATGGATTTAAAACTTGCTTCTATTTCAAGCTTTTTTGTTTTAAGAGCTCTTTCATAATTATTTTCAAGATTTTTATTAAAATAGTAATTTGTCAAATATGTTATAATCGATAAAGATATGATAATAACAATAATAATTTGCAACAATATTTTTTGCAATATATTAAGATTATTAAAAAATTTCATAAATCCCTTCTCCGTGCACTTTAAATGATTCGAATATTTTTATGGTTGTTTCGGGATTTAAACTTATTTTGTCAAGGAGGAATGCTATATAATCTTCAATGTGTTCCGGCTGTTACCGAAAGTTGCGCTATACATAAAGTTTACAATCCTTTAGAAAAACAATAATTTTAAATTTAAAGGTTGACTTTTATTTGTTTGAAAATTGTTTTTGTAAACATAGATTTTAATTAAATGTCAAATTATTGCAGATTTTTAACGTCTTTTACCTGAAATTTATTTTAACTTCGAAATCCGTTTTTTTGAACAATAACCAATTTATTTTAAAGAATGATTTTTTTATGCGGAGGAAAAATGAATAATTCAAATCATTGGAAAAAATTGACCTTCTTATCTGTTTTTCTGCTGATATTAACGGCAACTCTCAATCTTGCTGCCGATCCTGTTTATACTGAAGATTTTGAATCGGGAACTTTTGAGGACTGGCATGTCGTAAACGATCAGCAAACAAATCAATGGTACACGGGAGCAGTAGGAGCTGCAAACGGAAATTACGGAGCATTTGTTTCGGAAGACGGAACAAACGCTGCTTACAATACAAGTTCCCCTTCGGTTGTATTCTTCTATCGCGATATAAACATTCCGGAAGATGCAGTCTTGCTTAATTTGTCTTTTGCTTGGAAAGGCATGGGAGAAGTTACTTCTTGGGATTGGGGAAGAGTTTATTGGACAACTCCGGATATAGTTCCCGAAGCAGGTGCTATTCTTGATCCTGATTATGCGGTAAGCGGATATTTGAATAACCAGTCAACTTTTACGACACTTAATATTCCTTTGCCGCTTACGGAAGGTCAAACTGCAATGCGTCTTGTCTTCGGATGGCGAAATGACGGCAGTGTCGGTTCGGGAGACCCTGTTTGCATTGATGATATTGTCATAAGTTATCAGAGTAATGACGATCCGCCTTTTGCCGTAAATCTCATCAGTCCGGCGGACGGAGCGAATAATATTTTTAAAAATGGTGTTTTGGAATGGGAAGTTTCAGCTGGAGCAACCGACTATAAATTGTATTTCGGAAGCGACGGAGGCGGAACCGAGTCGCCGACTTCAATTGAAAACGGAACATCTCTGGGGGAAACAACAACTTATAACTTCAGTGATTTGGAATGGATGCAAACTTATTATTGGCAAGTTGTTCCTTCAAATGAGGCGGGAGAAGCCGAGAACTGCCCTATCTGGTCTTTTACGACCATTGAAAATCCTGTCATAACGCCGCCGCACATGCAAGATTTTGAGAATTATCCGCCGGTAAATTGGACAGAAGGAAAAGGTTTGTTGGCAAATCCGACGGAATTTACCTCAGAATCATCCTCGTGGACTGCGGACGGATTCGGAAATGTCGGAACATCAGGTTCTGCCAGAATTAATATTTGGTCAACTCATGTAAAAGATTGGATGTTCTCTCCTTATTTTGATTTGGGAGATAATTCTGTTTCTTACAGACTGGAATTTGATCTTGCCCTTACTCCTTATTCCGGATCGGTTCAAACATCTCTGGGTGAGGACGATAAATTTGCCTTATTGATTCAGAACGAGTATGAAAACGAATGGTCGGAAGAAAATATTGTCGAACTTTGGAACAGCGAATCTCAAATACCGCCGACAGGAGTTCACCAAAGTATCGATTTAAGCGATTATACCGGAATCGTAAAATTTGCTTTTTACGGAGAATCAACCGTTAGCAATAATGATGTAAATATGTATGTCGATAACTTTGCCGTTATTGCTCAGACCGATGAACCTCAATTGGTTGTAAATATTTCCAATATAGCATTTCCGCCGACAGGAATCGGAGGAACCGAGTATTTCGCTTTTGCTCTGAATAATTCAGGAGGGTCAGATTTAGTTATTTCGGACGTACAATTGTCGTCGCCTTTTTACGCTGATTTTCCTGAAGTAATAGAAGCTTTCGAATCGGAAACCGTTTTCATTTCCTTTAGCCCCGAAGAAGAAGGAGATTTTTCTGATACTTTAGTTATTCAAAGCAACAGCATAACGGGCGAAGTCTCAATTCCCGTAAGCGGGAGCGGATATGAACCTCTCGACGGCGATTTGTTTATGAATGCTTATGAAGTTAATTTTGACGGAGTTGAATATACAGACGAAGGGAATACAACTGAATATAACAATGATTATGATTTACCGGGATCAGACGGTAAAGATGTTGTCTATAAATTGATTTTAGAAAATGATTATGTTACTACAATTTCTCTTCTCGGATCCGAATATGATACAAAACTTGCAATTTACGAAGATCATTCTGATGTCCCGGGATGGACTCCGGGACCGGACAATTACATAGGATATAATGATGATTATTACCGCAACAATAATCTGTTAATGAAAACTGCTCCTAAAGAACAGAGAAATTCGAGAGATCTGCAATCGCAAGTTACTGATTTAGCTCTTCAAGCAGGTTCTTATTTCGTTATTGTTGACGGATACGGCAGCTCCTGCGGCGACTATGATCTCAGTATTACGGGAACAGAAACAACTCTTTCTTCGCTTTCCGGAATCGTTACAGACGAAGATACGGGAGAACCTGTAGTCGGAGCTTCAGTTTTTCTTAACGGAAGCAGTTCGGCTGCTATAACCGATACGGCAGGTTATTATCAATTAAATTCTATTCCCGGGGGAAGTTATGTCGTAATGGCAACAGCCGCAAATTACTATAATTATATATCTCCCGATTCTGTTGAAATTGAAGAAGATACTGTTTATGACATAAGTTTAAGTCATCATCTTTTTTCTGTTGTAACCGGTACGGTTACAAATTCGGAAACAAACGAACCTGTTGAAGGCGTTGTCGTGAATTACGGCGGAGAATATTCTGCTTCTACTGATGAAAACGGATATTATCATTACAGTGCCGTTTTGAGGAATACATACCAGGTTACGGCATCAAAACTGCATTATTTCAATTATATTTCTCCCGAAGAGGTAGAAGTATATGAGGATTCAGTAAATTATAATTTTGAAATGGAGCCTCATCATTACGGAATTATCAGCGGAAACGTTATCAATCAGGATAACGGAGAAGCTGTAGCACAAGCCAAGGTCATAATTAACGGCATTCAGTATGCTGCTGATGAAAACGGGCATTATGAATCAGCAGAATTACTTTACGGAACTTATGATATTTATTGTATGGGATTGGATTTTGATACAAATTATTCCGTTGGCAGCGTTGTTGTTGACAGCATGGAAATAACCCAAGATTTTTCTATGCATCCAAATCCGGATAACGGAAACGAGCCGACAACGGCAACGCCTCTTTACGGACCGACAAACGGCGCGATTTATTCAATTTTTGACGCGGATGACTCCGATTGGTTTGTTTTCTATGCTGCGGAAGGAACTGACCTTTTTATGTATACCGAGAGATACCAATTATCAACTTTGGATGCCAGATTCTATTTTTACGGTCCGAATGCCATAGACGGTTCCGATGTTGACTTAGGGGGATATATTGCTCAAAATGATGATTCTCACGGAAATCTGCAGCCTGAAATATCATATAATGTTGATGCAGGCGGATTCTATTTCTTGAGAGTTTCTTATTTTGCCAATTATCCGAGAAGCAGATCAACTAATTTCGGAGATTATAAATTGTTTATAGAAGGGGAAATTTCTTTTGCCGCTCCTCCTCAAAACCTTCTTGCCGAAGTGGAGATGTTTAACGTAAATTTAAGTTGGGAGCAGCCTCAAAGAAATTCTCGACAAATACTGCGCAAAAGCAGAAACTCCGGAACTTCAAATCGTGAAGTTACAGGATATAAGATCTTCCGAGATAATGAAGATACGCCTATTGCAACGATTCCAGCAAATCAGTTAACTTACATTGACGAAATGGTACCGCCTGGAACACATGTTTATTGGGTAAAAGCTGTTCATAACGGTACTTCCGATTCTCCTGCCTCAAATGAGCAGGAAGTTACTGTTGAAGCTATGATGCCGCCTTACGGACTTGATTTATCGACTAATCTTGACTCTGTATTCATGGAATGGAGCTTCTCGCGATCAAATAATTTTACTCGAAATAATTCGGGAAGAGCAGTCAGATTAACAAGAGAAGTTACGGGATTCAAAATATATCGCAATAATACTTTACTCGATTACCTGGAAGATCCCGAAGCAAGATCTTATATTGATACGGGATTAGAACAAGGTGATTACGAGTACTATGTAACTGCAATTTATTACGGTGAATACGAGTCTGTTCATTCCAATACGGAAGATATTTATGTTCAAGGATCTGACGGTAAAGAAGATAATATTATCCCGTTGATTACGGAAATGAAAGGTAATTATCCCAACCCGTTTAATCCTGAAACGTCGATAGAATTCTCTGTCAATAAAGATGATGACGTAACATTAATAATTTACAATGCAAAAGGTCAACTTGTTAAAGTTATTGTCGATGAGTTTATGAAGGCAGGCAATTATCAAGTAACTTGGAAAGGAAAAGATTTCCAAAACAGAGAAGTTGCCAGCGGAATCTATTTCTGTTCCATGCAAACTTCCGATTATAAAAACATCAAAAAAATGATGCTTCTGAAATAAAACCGTAACTTAAACTAAAACTAAGCCCCGGACGAGAGTGCGGGGCATTTTTTTTAGCAAAATATTTCGGAATCGGCAGTTTATTTGGTTGTTTTTAAAGGAAGTACTAGAATCTTTTTTTTTATATTTTCCGGTTTACAGAAAGAAAGTGAATGATATTATTTTGTCTCTGTCTTTTTAGTGAGGCAAGAAATGTGTCAGGTTAAAATTTTTTCAGATATATTTTTTTATGCTTCATTTCTTCTTTAAAAGAGTCTTGACACGTCTTTAAGATAAATTATTAAGGATTTTATGATGATCGATTACTTGAATAAAACAATCGTTTAGGCTTTGGTTCGGGCTGATTATCAATTATGTTTTGAGAGAAAAATAAGTGAAAATAATAGTGAAAAAATTTGGCGGAACCTCTTTGGCAACGGTGGAAAACATTGCCGGAATAGCTGAAAAAATAAGTTGTGAAGCCGGTAAAGGTTATCATTTTGTTTTGGTTGTTTCGGCTATGGGAAAAACTACTGACGAGTTTTGTGAATTAGCCCGTAAGGTAAATCCGCAACCCTGTCTCAGGGAACTGGACATGCTGTTGACGGCGGGAGAGCGGATAAGTATGTCTTTGATGTCGTTGGCATTGCAAAAATGCGGATTGGATTCAATTTCTTTTACCGGTTCTCAGAGCGGAATTATCACGGATACGTCTCACGGAAATGCGGAAATTACGGATGTCAGGTCTTTTCGTATTTTGGAGGAATTGAACAAAAACAAGATAGTTATAGTTGCGGGATTTCAGGGGGTAAGCTCGGAAAAGGAAGTTACCACTTTGGGACGCGGCGGATCGGACACGACAGCGGTTGCTCTCGCCGGTTATCTTCATGCCGAAAAATGCGAGATTTATACAGATGTTGACGGTGTTTTTACGGCTGATCCCAATATTGTCGAAAATGCTTTTAAAACTGATTTGCTGAGTTGGACGGAAATGAGGACTTTGGCTTATTTCGGAGCTTCTGTTTTGCATCCTCGGGCAGTTGAATTTGCTTCTCATTACGGTATTCCGATTGAGGTTAAATCATCTTTCAAATTTAATAAAGGTACGGAGATTCGGGGGAAATCCGATATGGAAAAGGCTTTGGTAAAAGCTATTGCTCATCTTGAAGATGTCAGCGGTTATAAAATAAAAAACGCTAAGCGAGATTTTTTGTCTTTTTTGCATAAATTCAGAAAAAGCGGTAATGAAATATTGTCTTATCGAATCGAAGAAAATTATATTTACATTGAGATAAAAACTGAATATAAAGACAGGTTCGAAAAATTTGCCGATGATTTGATTTTAAGCGATTACAGTCGTTTTTTCATGATTACTTTAGCCGGCGATCATCTTAAAAATGATTATTGCTTGACTGAAATCATCTTGAAAAAATGTTCCGAGAATAACATTGAAATAAATAAAATAATAAACGAATCAAATTCTATAAGAATATATGTTGACTTGAAAGACGGTAAAAAAGCTTTGAAGCTTATACACAATACTGTTTTCAGTAAGCAATGTTGAAATAAAATTTTAACTTTTTTGAGGAATGGATTATGGAAAAAAGAATTTTACTGGTTGAAGATGATATGATTTTATGCGATTTGACCAAAGAGATGCTCCGAAATTGCAATGTCGGTACTTTTATTGCCCATACAGGATGCGAAGCCGTTAAAATATTCACTGAAAATCAAGATGTAATTGAACTTTGCATATTTGACATGAATTTGGATCAAGAATTGGGAGTTAATGTTTTTGACTCCATCAGAAAAATTTCCGATGACTTTATTTCCGTGCTTGCTTCCGGCATGTTTACGGATGATGATGTGAAGTTTTACAAAGAGAAAGGTTTTGATGAAATAATCAAAAAGCCTTATCGGCTGAAAGATTTAAATTCTCTCGTAAAAAAACACTTAGGATAAATTTTCTGATTAAAGGAATAAAAATGAGTAAATACATTGTTACAAGCGCATTGCCTTATGCCAACGGGAAGTTGCATATAGGACATGTGGCAGGGGCATATTTGCCGGCAGATATTTTTGTAAGATTTTTAAAGTTGCAGGGAGAAGACGTTATTTACGTTTGCGGTACAGACGAACACGGAGCTCCTATTTCAATTAAAGCCGAGAAGGAAAACGTAACTCCTCAAGATATAGTAAATCGTTATCATGAAAGCATTAAAAATGATTTTGACGGATTAAATTTCAATTTTGACAATTTCTCGGGTACGGCAAGACCGGCTCACCACAAATTGGCTCAAAAATTCTTTAAAAGATTATGCGATAACGGATTTATCGATACTCAGGTAAATCAGCAGTATTATTGCGAACACGACAAAAGATTTTTGGCTGATCGCTATGTGGAAGGGGTTTGTCCTCATTGCGGAGAACCGGGAGCCAGAGGCGATCAATGCGACGAATGCGGTAAATTAATAGATGCTGTTTCTTTGAAAAATCCTGAATGTAAAATTTGCGGAAATTCCCCGATTATAAAGGATACTAAACATTGGTTTCTTAAACTTCCGGCATTTGAAGATCAACTTAGAAATTGGCTTAAAACCAAAGATTACTGGAAATCCAACGTCTATAATTTTATCATGAATTGGCTGAACGAAGGTTTGATTGACAGAGCAGTTACCAGAGACATTGACTGGGGAATAAAATTGCCGATTGAAAATACTGAAGGGAAAGTTCTTTATGTGTGGTTTGACGCTCCCATAGGATATATTTCTTCAACTGTCGAATGGGCTGAAAAAATGGGTAAACCTGACTTGTGGAAAGAGTATTGGGAAGATCCTTCGACTAAACTGATACACTTTATCGGGAAAGACAATATCCCGTTTCACACCATTATCTGGCCGGCTGTTTTGATGGGACAAAAATCTGATTACGTATTGCCTTACGACGTTCCCGCCAATGAATATCTCAATTTGGAATCCAAACAACTTTCCACCAGCAGAAATTGGGCTATATGGGCAGAGGATTTCTTAAAATATTTTGACGGCGAATTGTTGCGTTATGTTTTGGCGGTCAATGCTCCCGAAACAAAAGACAGCGATTTTACCTGGAAAGATTTTCAAAGCAGAGTCAATAACGAATTGGCAAATATTTTAGGTAACTTGGCAAACAGAACTTTTGTTTTTGCCAAAAAATATTTTGATTCAAGGATAAATAAACCGGACGAAATGTCTGAGAAATCAAAATCCGTTTTGGCGGAAGTCGAAGAACTTTCTGAAGAAGTTAAACATTGTTTTTATAATTATCGAGTTCGAAAAGCAGTTAAAACCATTATGGATATTGCTCGTATCGGCAACAAAACATTTGACGAGAATCAACCTTGGAAGACTGTAAAGAATGAAGATACTAAAGATTCGGCAGAAGAAACAATCTGTGTTTGCGCCGAGATATTGCGCCGAATTTCAATTTTGCTTACTCCCGTGATGCCTGAAACCTGTAAAAAATTGCGTAATATGATGAATCTTGAAGAAGCAAAAGCTTGGAACGAATTAAATGATTTTGCCGCATCCTTTGCAATAGGAGAAACTTATCCTCTTTTTGCTAAAATTGAAGACGAGCAAATAGAAGAGCAAATCAAAATTCTGGAAGAAAAATCAAAAGAAAACGAACCCCGTAAACTTGAAGGACGAAAAGAAGAAGTTCAATTTGATGATTTCATGAAAGTCGAGTTGCGAGTCGTTAAGATTACGGAAGCCGAAAAAGTGAAAAAATCCAAAAAACTTATTAAGCTGAAAGTTAAAGCCGGAGATGAAGAAAGAGTTGTTTTGTCCGGCATAAAAGCGAATTATAATCCGGAGGAACTTGTCGGCAAAAAAGTTGTTATGCTTTTTAACCTTCCGCCTCGTAAAATGATGGGAACCGAATCGCAGGGAATGATCTTAGCTGCCGAAAACGGAGATGAATTATCTTTGCTTGTGCCGGACAGGGATATTCCGGACGGTTCTTTGATTTCTTAAATATTTAAGCCGTTTTCGAACGGCTTTTTTTATCTATGAGAAAATTTATTTTTTTATTTTGTTTTTTCTGTTCTCTCTGTTTCGGATTTGAAGTCGATATTCATATAAGCGATGATGACCGGATAGTCATGACCGGAAATCATATTTCCGTTACTGAGCGAGATTCTCCTTTTCCTCATATTTTTAATAATGAAGTAACAATTGAAACTATTGAAAGAAAAAAAATTTCAGGTTATCAAATCAAAGTTTCAGAAGATTGTCTTTACGATAAATTAAGAGTAGAAAAATTTTTTGAATATAAATGGAAAAACAATGCTCTGGCATGTGAAGAAATTGCCGATTTTTTTGTGGATTCTCTTTTTACTGATGAATCTTCTGCAAACTTATTTTGCTTTCAAAATGACATAACTTTTATTGATATTTATTATATAGAGCTTGAATTTAAAACTGTTCTTGTCTCAGATTTTGACAAGGAATTTGAGTTGGAATTGCCTATTGAATGCAATTCTGATTCAGAGATAAAATTGAATAATTCGGGATATTCTTATAACGGCAAATTAATCGTGGAATCACTCGGCGATAAGATGAGAGTCATAAACAGGCTTGATCTTGAAGAATACGTTAAAGGCGTTATCCCTAATGAAATAGGATCTAATGCTCCTCTGGAAGCTCTCAAAGCTCAAGCCGTGTCAGCTCGGACTCAAACCATTTTTAAAATGCTGGTAAACCGTCATAAAAAAGACGGTTATACATTATGTTCTCAAGTTCACTGTCAGGTTTACAGAGGAAATTACAGACGTAACGAGAATACCGATCTTGCCGTTGACGATACGAAAGCAGAGATATTGACTTATCAAAACCGTCCGATTGATGCTGTTTATTCTTCTTCCTGCGGAGGGAGAACGGAATCAAATCAATTTGTCTGGGAAGGTCGAAAAATTGATTATCTGCAAAGCAGACCGGACGGAAAAAATCTCAGTTTGCCTCCTTTAAAGTCAAACGGAGCGGCGATAAACTGGATAAAAAGCGACAGAAAATCTTTTTGTAAACCGGTTGAAAGTTCAAGCAGTTGGCAGAAAAAAAATTACCGATGGGAAAGAGAAGTCTCTCGATATAAAATTTCCGGATTAACCGGAGTTCAGGGTGTTCGGGATATTAAAATTTTATCTCGCGGAGAATCCGGAAGAGCCAATAAAATTGAAGTTAAAGGACGTTCAAACAAGATAATAAAAGGCGAATACAATATAAGAAAAGCTCTTGGCGGATTGCCGTCTTCTTTGTTTTACGTAAAAAAACGCAATCCTTTTGTTTTTGTCGGCAAAGGTTCCGGACACGGTGTGGGAATGTGTCAAACAGGTACGATAAACATGGCAAAAACCGGTATTTCATACTCGGAAATATTAAAATTTTATTTTCGTAATTGTCAAATCGAAGAATTGAAAATAACAGAATAAAGCATGAGCTTAATGTTTATTTTAAATAAAAGGCTTAAATGAAAAGTCTGAATTGTGAGGAAATTATGACCGAAAAAATTTATTATTCTCATCCGGAAAAGAATCATATAAAAGCAGAAATTATCAGTTTGAAAAAAGGCAAAAAATATGCGGAAGTTATTTTGAACGCGACTGTTTTTTATCCGGAAGGAGGAGGACAGCCGGCTGATTCGGGATGTATTGCCGATTGTCCGGTTTACGATGTTCAAATTAAGGACGACAAAATAATTCATTATACCGATAAAAAAATATTAACGGCTTATAAGGAAGGCGATTGCGTTAATTTGCTGTTGAATAGGGAAAGACGCAACGATCATACTGTTCAGCACAGCGCCCAACATTTATTAAGCGCCGTGTTATTTGATAAATACAAGACGCAAACTTTGAGTTTTCATCTCGGTAAAGAATATTCAACCATTGATATTGAGTCGGAGTTTTTCAGGTCTGAATTTTTACCTGATGCAGAAGATCTTTGTTGGGAAGCTGTCGCAAAGAATATTCCTGTAACGGCTGAGATTTTTGCTGATTTATCCGGGATAAAGAATAAAAAACTTCGTAAAAAACCGAAAGTCAATAAAGATATAAGAATTGTCGAGATTGCCGGTTACGATGCTTCGCCCTGCGGAGGAACTCATGTAATATCTACCGGAGAGATAGGCATAATTAAGATTTTAAAACTGGAAAATTACAAAGGAAATTATCGTTTATTTTTTGTTGCCGGTAAACGATCTTTCAGTGATTACAGAGCAAAATCCGAAATAGTTAATGCTTTATCGACGCTTTATTCCTGCGGACAAGAAGGAATTTTGAATAAAATTGAAAAAGAAAACAATAAAAATTCAATTATCAAAAAAAATCTCAACGGCATGAGAACGGAAATTGCCGAAATTTTTGCCCAAACAATAAACTCCTCCGAGGATGAAAAATTTATTCTTAAATTGGATAAGAATTTTCATGATAATGATTTGATTAAAGAAATAAAAAAATTAATTGGAGACGGAAAAATCGTCTTTTTTATTTTAGAATCATTGCTCCGAGTTTCGGTTTATTCTTCAAATGATAACTTTAGCGTAAAAGAGTTTTACGTCGAAAATTTAAAGAGCTTTGCCGGAAAAGGAGGCGGCAATAAACAGGCGGGAGATGCGGTTTGGCAAAACAAAAAGGATTTTGATAAATTTATTGATTTTATTCAAAAATATCCTCGATAATTGAGGTTTTGCAAAAAATATAAATCCGGAGTAAGCTGTTTATTTTATATTATTGTTTGTATGAGATTAAAAAATAAATTAATCAGCCGATCCGATAAAATGTAATTCTAATATTAACGCTGCTGAAAAGTATTTGTAAATAAATATTGACTTTCATCATTCCGGAAAAATGTTTTGTTGCAGTATAAATAAAAGGAGGTTATATGATTTTTTCAGCTCCTGAACTGATATGGTTTGCCATAGGGTTGCTTTTAATTACGGCGGAATTTATAATTCCCGGAGTATTTATTGTTTTTTTCGGATTGGGTTCTTTGATTTGTTCCGGTACAACTTATCTCGGTTGGACATCTTCAACTTCGAGTCAGGTTGCTGTCATGTTGATTTCATCGATAATTTCTCTTATTTTTTTGAGAAAATATTTTTCCAACATTTTCGGGGGAAAGAAATTTACGGAGAAAGAGTCGGAGGAATTTAATTTTGCCATAGGTTCTTCCGTTGAAGTTATTGAAAGAATTGATTCGAAAACAGGAAAAGGCAAAGTAAAATATCAAGGCTCGATTTGGGAAGCCGAATCGGAAGATATTATTGAAGAGCATGAGATTGCCGTTCTTGTCGGACACGATAATTTAAAACTTAAAGTAAAGAAAAAATAGGAGGAATTTATGTTTACCGCTTTTCCGATTATAGTAACAGTATTTGTTATTTTCATATTAAACAGAATGATTAGAATTGTCCCCAATCAAAAAGTTTTCGTTATTGAAACTTTGGGTAAATACAGTCGTTCTCTCAGCGCCGGACTTCATTTTTTAATACCGATTGTGGACAGGGTTGCTTACAAGCATACCTTGAAAGAGATGGCTGTTGATGTTCCGCCTCAGGTTTGTATCACCAAAGATAATATCTCTGTGGAAATAGACGGAGTTTTATATATAAAAGTAATTGATCCCATAAAAGCAAGTTACGGTATACAAAATTATCGTTTTGCCATCATCCAGTTGGCGCAGACTATGATGCGTTCCGAAATAGGAAAACTTGATTTGGATATAACTTTCGAATCCAGAGAAAATATCAATGCAGCTATAGTCCAGGCAATAGACGAAGCTTCCGATCCGTGGGGAATAAAAGTTACCAGATATGAAATAAAAAATATAGAACCGCCTCAAAGTATCAGAGATGCCATGGAAAAACAAATGAGGGCGGAACGAGAAAAACGCGAAAAAATAGCTTTATCCGAAGGGGACAGACAGGCAAAAATCAATCGCGCCGAAGGCGAAAGAGCCGAAGCGATAAAGATTTCCGAAGGTGAAAAAGAAAGATTGGCAAACGAAGCGGAAGGTAAAGCTCAAGCTATTCTTGCCGTTGCCAGGGCAACTTCCGAAGGTATAAGAGAAATTGCTAAAGCAATTAATGAACCCGGAGGTAAAAATGCGGTTGAAATGCAGATTGCTCAAGAGTGGATTCAGCAATTCGGTAATCTTGCGAAAAAAAATAATTCGATGATAATCCCTTCCAATGTTGCTGATATAACAAGCATTGCCTCGGTAATGAAAAATGCCCTTAACTTCACTCAAGAGAATAAAAAAGAAAATTAATTGACCGTTAAATCCAAAAAACAGGATATTGAACAGATTAATATTTATCCGTCTATTTTATCATTTTATTTGAAGTTAAGGAATCTTAAAACTCTGAGGTCAAAAAATACTTGACCTAATAAATTGGCACTCTAAAAAGGGTCTTGCTAATTTTGAAATTAAATAAAATAATATACGGAGGTTTATCCATGACCATCAAACCTATGGACGACAGAGTAGTTATCGAACCTAAAGATGTTGCCGAAAAAACAGTCGGCGGAATCATCATCCCCGATACAGCCAAAGAAAGACCCAATATCGGCGAAATTATTGCCGTGGGAACCGATGAAGAATTAAAAGAAATCGTAAAAGTCGGAGATAAAATTCTTTACGCCAAATACGGCGGAACCGAAATAGAACTTGAAGGTGAAAAGTATCTTATCGTTTCAAGAAACGACATTTTGGCAATTATTGAATAATTTTATCCGGTTCTCCTTTCGGAGAACTTTATTTTTAATTAATTCCGGGACAGAATCATTGAATCTTTCCCGGATTTATTTTATCCGGAGAATTTATGAAAATTTTTGAATCACATGCTCATCTTGACTCCAAGGATTTTAACGAAGACAGAGATGAGGTTATCGAACAATGCAGAAAAGCCGGCGTTGAATATATTATTAATGTCGGATGCGATGAAGAAACATCCAGAAAAAGCATAGAATTGGCAAAAAAATATGACTTGATTTATGCAACCGTCGGTTACCATCCTCACGATGCCGACAAATTTGACGAAAAAAAACTGCGATCTTTTGCCAAGAAAAAAAAGGTTGTCGCAATAGGAGAAATCGGTCTTGATTATTATCGAAATCTTTCTCTCGCATCAACCCAAATTTATGCTTTCGAGGAGCAATTAAAAATAGCGAAAGAGATGAATTTACCCGTGGTTATTCACGACAGAGACGCGCATGAAGACACCATGGAAATATTATTAAAACATAAACCGGAAAAATTGGTCTTTCATTGCTATTCGGGTGATCTTGCCATGGCGAAAAAAATTTTAGAGCAAGGTTGGTTTATTTCTTTTACGGGAACTGTTACCTACAAAAACACGACTTTAAAAGAAGCAGTGAAAATGGTTCCGCAAGACAGATTTTTTATTGAAACGGATTCGCCTTATCTGAGTCCGGTTCCTTACAGGGGAAAACGAAACGCTCCTTTCAGATTGCAACACGTAATTGAGAAAATATCGGAATTAAAACGGATAACACCAAATAAGGTTGCCGAATATTCTTTTGAAAACGCCCGGAAATTTTTTGGAATATAATTTTTCGGTTTCGGTTATATTATAAAAAATATTTAAGGAGATTCTTTTGGTCTCAGCAAACATGACTTTTATTTTGCTCGGAGCCGTAATTTTCTCGTTTTGGATTCAGCATCTTGTCAAAAGTAATTTCATAAAATTTTCCAAAGTGAGAAGCAGCAGCGGTCTTACCGGAGCCAAAATAGCCGAATACATTCTCGCAGCCAACGGCATTCATGACGTTCGGGTGCAGCATGTTCCCGGAATATTGACTGATCATTACGATCCTCGCAACAGAACGGTTAACCTTTCCGATGAAGTTTACGGTAAAGCGAGCGTTTCGGCGGCAAGTATTGCTGCTCACGAAACGGGACATGCCATTCAGCATGCGAAAGCTTATTTTCCTTTGCAGATACGCACGGCAATTTTGCCTGTTGCCGACTTTGGATCAAAAGCCGCTTTCCCGTTAATTTTTATGGGAATTTTTTTTCGTATCTCCGGATTTTTGGATCTCGGAATAATTGCCTTTGCGGCAGCTTTGATTTTTCAAATCGTTACTTTGCCGGTAGAATTTGATGCTTCGGCAAGAGCATTGAAACAATTGTCAAACGGTCTGATTACCGAAGAAGAATTGACGGGAACCAAAAAAGTGCTCGGAGCAGCCGCCATGACTTATGTAATGAGCGCGCTTATCAGTCTGATTCAACTTTTAAGATTCATCGGAATAAGGAATTCTCGCAATTGATGAAAGAACATAAGTTTATCTGCGACAGAAATTTGGGAAAACTGGCTAAATACCTCAGATTGGCAGGATATTATTGTCTTTGGGACAATAATTTGTCTAAAACAAAAATTGTTAATTTGGCAAAAAAAAAACGTTTGATTATTCTGACTCGAAATAAAACTTTTTTCAATCGAAATGACAAAAGTAAAAAGATTAAAATAAAATCGGATAATGTTTTGATGCAATTGACCGAATTAAAAGGGTTTATCTTCTTCGATGAAAAAAAATTGTTTTCCCGTTGCTCAAAATGTAATTCGGTTCTGAAAAAAAATACGGAAGAATCAGAAACTTTTTGCTTAAAATGCAGAAAAAAATATTGGTTCGGTTCTCATGCTCGAGAATTGAAAGAAAAATTCAAGCTGAGATTAAGATAGTATTTTTTATTGTCTTTTGTCAACACGATAAAATATAAAATAAAACGAGGATAAGAAAATGATTTTAAAGATAATATCGGTTGGTTTTTTTTCCGGAATTACGGTTTTATCAGGCGGAATGTTATCAAATTATTTTAATCATCATTTGAAGGAAAGTCCCGTAAAAGAAGAAATTAATCATACATTAATGTCATTCGGGGCAGGGATAATTTTGTCTGCTTTGGCTCTGGTTCTTATTCCTAAAGGGCTGAACAGGCTTGATCTTATTCCGGTCTCGATTTCATTTTTGTCGGGAACCTTTATTTTTATGATTATTGATCGTTATTTGGAAAAAAAAGGCGGTAAAAGATCTGCTCTTCTTGCTATGATGATGGATTTTGTTCCGGAGTCGATAGCCTTGGGAGCTGTTTTTGCCGTTGATCACAAAATGGCTTTGCTGCTTGCCGTTTTTATTGGGCTGCAAAATCTTCCCGAATCTTTTAATTCTTTCAGGGATTTGGTGTTAAGCGGGTTTACTCCCCGCAAGACTCTGACAGTTTTCTTTTTTTTAAGTTTTTTCGGAGTTTTCGGAACCTTGATCGGTTATGTTTTTTTGAGAGATTATCCCGATATTACAGCTTATTTAATGACATTTTCAGGCGGCGGAATTCTTTATCTTTTAATACAGGACATCATTCCGGCAAGTAAAATGGACAAACATTATCTTGTATCCGTCGGAGCATCCCTGGGATTTTGGATAGGGATAATCGGTAAAAAATTAATTTAAGGAGATAAAAATGCGCGAAATCACAATACTTTTAGAAAAATGGCAAGAGTCTATAATTCGTTATCTTCCTAAATTAATGCTGGGAATATTATTATTGCTGATATTTTATTTTATTGCCGGAATATTCAAAAAACTGAGCTTGCGTTTTTATTCCAAAATATTTAAAAAAGAATCAAACATAGCAAAAATAATTTCTTCGGTAATTTATTTTTTCTTTCTTCTTTCCGGTGTTTTTTTATGTTTGGAAGTTATGGGGTTGGATGCTGTTCTTACTAAATTATTGGCAGGAGCCGGAATTATCGGTATTGTTGCCGGTTTTGCTTTCAAAGACATAGTCTCCAATATGTTTGCCGGTTTTTTAATTTATTTGCAACGCCCTTTTGAAATAGGGGATTGGGTTGATATGTGCGACAGTTTCGGTACGGTGCAAACCATAGGGTTGATTACTACTGCCGTAAAAAACACAAGCGGTCAGGTGATATTTATACCCAATCAATTAATTTACAACAATTCTTTCTCTAATTATTCCGTTTTCGGAAAAAGAAGAGTCGTTTTTAAAACAGGAGTATCTTACGGAGACGACTTGGATTTGGTCAAAAAAACGGCATTGGAAGAAATAAATCTGGTGAGCGGCGTACTTAAAGAAGAAGACATTGATTTTTATTTTACCGGTATCGGAAGTTCCGCTTATAATTTCGAAGTGCGTTTTTGGATCAGTTTTGAAAAACAAACCGATTATCTTGAAGCCATGAGCGAGACTATCGTCAGAATAAAAAAGCGTTTTGAAAAAGAAAATATTTCTCTCGCTTACTCTGTAATGACTTTGGATTTCGGAGTAAAAGGCGGAGTTAATTTATTTGATAAAGCTCTTAAAATTGAAAATACGCAAAAGAAATAATCTTTGATTTACTTTTAAAAATTCTGAAACTGTATAAACGGGGTAAGAAATATTTTATTCTTAACCCGTTTTTTATTCCGTTCAACGCATTGATTAATTAAAGAAAACAGGTAATATTTTATTAAAATATTGAGCTTATTTTTGCATGAAATAAAATGACTGAAGAAAAATTACTTTTTCCTGTCTTTGCCTCTTGACTTTACGGTAAGTTTCTTATTTTGTCTTTCTCATTAAAAATTGAAAGAGAGGCAAATGAGTACAGAGTTGCAAAATATAATTGAAAAATTTCTTTATCAATGCGAGAAAAACAAAATTCTTGTTATCGAACAAAAAGATATTCCTTACGGAGAACAATATAAGTTGGAGATAAACGGCGATAAAATTATTTTGAACATGTATTTTTCTGAAAAAAAAGGCTTTTCTTATGTTATCGGCGGGAAAAAAAATCCGAAAGCTGAATTTATCGTTAATCGAATTTTATCCTACGTTTCCGCAAATAGAAAAGAAACAGAATTGAAGCATAAATGGAATGTTTGGGTCGGATCGGACGAATCGGGGAAAGGTGATTTTTTCGGAGCTTTGGTCGTTACATGTTTTCGGGTCGAACGGGATAAAGTTCCTGAACTTCTTAAATTGGGAATCACCGATTCCAAAAAATTAAAAGATTCGGAAATCAAAACAATTGCTCATCAAATTTACCGTTTATTTCCCGGATGTTTTGAATCGATTGCTCTTACTCCTGAAAAATATAACGAACTTTACGCAAAATTTGCTTCTCGCGGGAAAAAATTAAACGAATTGTTGGCTTGGATGCATACCAGAGCTATTCTCAACCTTAAACAAAAAAAAGATTTCGAAGGAGCGGTTGTCGATAAATTTACCGCCGATAAAAATCTCAAAAACTCTCTCAGCGAATTTAAAAACATTAAACTGATCAATATGATAAAAGCGGAAGAAGACCCTGCCGTGGCAGCCGCTTCAGTATTATCCCGTTATCAATTTTTGATGAACATGAAATCGCTTTCTATAAAATACGGAATGGAATTTCCTAAAGGAGCATCGCAAAAAGTTATTTCATTCGGTAAAGAGTTTATAAAAAAATATTCCGTTGCGGAATTAAGAAAAACTTCAAAAATACATTTTCAAACCTATAAAAAAATTTGCGGAGACATATCATGAATTGGATTATAAATTCTATATTGGCATTGTTTTTTTATTCTCTTTGGGCATTTTTTCCGAAGCTTGCCCAAAAATTTCTCCATGACCCTTTTATGGTTTTAGTGTGGCAAGGGATAGGAACCATTTCTGTAGCTTTATTGGGATTGCCTTTTTATATTAATAAAATAAAGTGGGAATTCAATTTTCCCGGCATTGCTTTATCCGTGGCTACCGGACTTACCGGCATGATCGGATCATATTTCTTCTTTCAGGCTTTGGCAAAAGGCAAAACCGGGGTTGTTACCATGATTACTGCGCTTTATCCTCTTTTGGTTATGGCTTACGCCATGTTTTTTTTGCATGAAAACTTGACCGTAAAACAATATTTTGGCATGGGTACCGCCATGATCGGCGTTTATTTGTTATCAACTTAAATTTTATTCATATTTTTATAAAAACTAAATAACTCAAAACTCGGAGTAATAATGAAAAAAATATTTTTTGCAGCTCTTGTATTTTCTTTTGTCTGCCTTTCTGCTTATTGCGGATGCGAAAGAAAAGAAGATTATTTTAAAGCATGGAACGAATATCATTCAAGAGCCGATTCTGCTCACGGATTTGATGTTCAGTCTTATGATATTTCGATAGCGGTTGATGATGAATCTCAATATCTTTCCGGAACGGTAACCGCCGTTGTTTCGGCTGAAGAAGATTTATCTGAAATTAATTACGAATTGGAAGCTTTAACAGTTGAAGAAGTGAAGGTAAACGGAGAAAATGCTTCTTTTACTCACGAAAACGGTGTTATAAATATTCCGCTTGCCGATATAGAAAACGGTGAAACTTTTACTACGGAAGTAAGTTATTCAGGTAATCCTCAAACCAGTAATGACGTTTATCATATAGGAATGATTTTTGACGATAACGGATTTTTTACGCTTTCCGATCCGAGCGGATGTCGTTGGTGGTGGCCGGCTTACGATCATCCTTGGGACAAAGCTGTTATTGATTTTCACGTTACCGTTCGAGATGACTGGCTTGTCGCTTGCAACGGCATAAGAGAGTCAATCTCCGATAACAATGACGGAACCCGAACCCATCACTGGACAGGCTCCAATCCCGTCGCAACTTATCTGAGTGTTATTCATGCGGCGGATTATGTTGAATATAATCAAAACTTCGGAGAAATTCCCATTCAGAATTTTATTTTGCCGACTCAGGAAGAAGCGGCTCCCGAAGCTCTTTCTAATTTACCTTTTATGATGGAGACTTTTCAAAATAAATACGGAATTTATCCTTTTGAAAAATACGGTAATGCCGTAGTCGGAATGGTAACTTTCGGCGCCATGGAACATCAAACAATGACAACTCTTAACACAACGCATATTTCGACTGCTCATACGGGAGAACACACCATTGCCCATGAACTTTCTCATCATTGGTTCGGAAATTGTCTTACTCCTCTTACGTGGAAGGATGTTTGGCTGTCGGAAGGTTTTGCCGTTATTTCGGAAGCGATCTACGAAGAAGCATGGCACGGCAGAGAATCCATGGAAAATTATGTCAGAACCCGTATTCACAATCGTTACAAAAGCTGGGCAGGAAACACTCCTCATACCATTTATGATCCTGCGTACAACAATTATTTTGCGCCTCCGTCTTATGAAAAAGCAGCTTCCGTTTTGAATATGTTGCGAATGAAAACAGGTTCGGAGACTTTTTTCTCTATTTTGCAAAATTATTTTGACGCTTATCGTTACGGTTATGTGGTAACGCAAAATTTTAAAGACAAATGCGAAGAAGTTTCAGGTATGAATCTGGACGGATTTTTCGATCAATGGATTTACGGTTCCGGACTTCCTTCAATTCGCTATTCCGTATTTAAGGATGAAAATGCCGGCAGAGTAAAAATATTTGCTCAATCAACTTCAAACAGCGATACCGATTTTGATTTTGAAATTCCTTTCGTTTTTACGGACGGAACGGTTGAAGATTCGATATTGATAACCGCTTCTCCGGAATTTTCTTCAACGGAAGCCGATATTACGATTGATAATGATTTTCAGCTTGAAATAGATCCTCATGAATGGACTTTGTACAAAAACGCATCTGAATTGATTCCGACCTTATCGCAGGTTTTCGGTTTAGACGGTCAAGCCGTGATTTTTATGCCTTCAACTTTCAATGAATTTGAAACAGACGGTTTTGATCTTTACAAATCGGATTCGGAAAACGGAAGTTATTCTCTTGTACAATCAGGAATTAATGAAAATTTTTATATTGATGAAACCGATAACATGCAAACTGTGTATTATAAGGTAAAAGCAAAATCGGGAACATTTTCTTCCGTTTTCTCAAATGCTGTTTCCGTTACTCCGGTTGAATTTCCCATGGATCAAGGTATTTTGATTGCAGATGAAACTTTTGACGGAAACGGAAATCCCGGACTTCCCTCCGATGAGGAAGTTGACGGCTTTTATCGAAATATAGCGCAGGTTGATGTTGATGAAATAAATGCTTCCGAAATAATCGATGCAACAACTTTAGCGGATTATTCAACCGTGATCTATCATGCCGACGATATGGCTGTCGATAATATTGATGATGTTGAAGATTATTTGGCTTCTTACGTTCTTGCCGGCGGAAATCTTATTATTTCCGGTTGGAATCATTTAGGTAATTTAAGTCCGATGATAAAAAATATCCTTTTTGATTCTGATGTTCAATTTACTTCGGAAACGGAATTTTCGGCAATGAACTCCGCAGATTATCCGGAGATTATTGTTGATCCCGATAAAATTTTCCCTGATTGGAACGGAACTCTTAATAATATTTTTATTTTTGAAAATGAAGATCATTCAGCCGGAACTTATTTTGGAGAAGGCAGCCAGTGGAACGGAAACTCGGTTTTCAATTATTATGAAAACGGCGGCAAAATTTTTTGTTTCGGATTTCCGCTTTATTTTACTTACGAATCTCAGGCTTACAATTTAATGGGACAAATTTTATCATCGCTCGGAGAAACGGGTAACGAAGAAAATCCAAGTCAACCGGAGAAAACGGATTTTGCGGTGTATCCTAATCCGGTTTACGGAAATTTACGAAATTCCGTCGTTACCGTAAGATTTGAAATTCCCTCTCCTCAACATGTAAATATTTCTCTTTTCAATATAAAGGGTCAGCATATTAAAACTCTTGCCGACAAGAAATTTGCCGGAGGACTAAGTAAATTGACGTTTAAAAAAGACGATGCTCTCGGAAACGGGGTTTATTTCATAAAAATAAAATCAGAAAGCCTCACTGAAACTCAAAAAATATTACTGATGAAATAAATGATTTTAGTTATGAAGAAAATTATTTATCTTTTATCCGTCGTATTTTGGACAACGACATTGAGCGGTTGGGAAATATCTCGTCAATGCGGTTTTCCTGTTAATTTTTATTCTTTGGATACTGTCGGAAATCATGTTTGGGCAGTCGGCTCATCAGGCGGTGTTGCGCATTCCTCTGACAACGGAGAGACTTATGAATTTGTCAATACTCCGGCTTTTGATCTCGAAAATGACATTTACCGCGATTTGAATTGCGTTGATTTTATAAATGAAAACATCGGGTTAATAGGCGGTTATGACGGATTATTGATAAAAACCGAGAATGGCGGAGTCTCATGGACAGAAATAACTTCTTATTCTGATCAGGTCTCTGCGGAAAGTATTAAAAGTATTTGTATGATTTCTCAAAATAAATGGCTTTCCGTAAATTTTGACGGAAAAATTTCTGAAACAAACGACAGCGGAAATAATTGGACTGTGTTGTACGATGCCGGAACTCAGCTTACCGATATTACTGCTGCCGATTCTGTTTATATTGCGGTAGGAATCGCTTCAGATGACGTTGCCGAAAATTTATTCAAATCCGAAGACGGAGGCGTAACTTGGACAAGTCATAATCTTGATCCCGAAAATGATCTTGATCTTTATGTTGCGGAGATTTATGACGGTCATGCTTATATAGGAGGAGAAAACGGTACAATCATACACAGTACTGACTTTTTTGCAAATTACAATATCGTTTCTTCGGCAGGTTCTGAAGATTGCAAATACAGAGATATTCTTTTGACTGATGATTTATGCTATGCTGCCGGTTGGGATGGAAAATTGCTCGGTTTCAGTTTCGGTTCAGAAGATTATATCTCTATACAAAACAATTATATGCAAAAATTTGAAGGTATAGACTTTAACGGAAACGGGGAACTTGTCGGTTGCGGTTGGTACGGAAATATTCTTAAATCAATTGATGGCGGTAATTTTTGGACAGAGCAGTCAGTTCCTTATAACGCCCTTTATTCGGGGGATTACGGAGATGAAGAAACCTGGTATTTTGTCGGATATTATTCTTATCTTATCAAAACCTCTGACCGAGGAAACAGTTTTGAGGTTTTGCCGGTCAGCGACTTAAATGAAAAATTTACGGCAGTGAAATTCCTCGATAAAGACACCGGATTCGTTTCGGGGAAAACAGGCGGAAAAATATATAAAACTTCCGACGGCGGGCAAAGTTGGAGCGTTTCGACTGTCGAAGGCATAAGTTCTTCCAAATATTTTTATCACTTTTTCTTTGTAAATGATTCAGTAGGAGTTGCTATGGGACCGGGCAATAAATTTGCCAAAACAACTGATGCCGGCGAAACATGGACGCTTTGCTCCGGAGAAAATATAGGCGGTTCTGAAAGATTATACAAAAGTTTTTGGTTTGACGAAAATAATGCTTTAGCTGTTTCCAAAAGCGGTAAGGTTTTTAAAACATCCGACGGCGGATCCGTTTGGGAAATGTTTACCGCAGGTGATTCTAAAATTTACGATATTCATTTTAAAGACCAGGATCACGGTGTTTTGGTAAACAAAGACGGAGAGATTTATTATACGACTTCAGGAGGTTTAACTGCCGAATCGTGGATTCAGGCGGAAGAAGAAACTTCCGAAGAAATAAGAGGCGTAACATCTGACCTTGACGGAAATTTCTTTGTTGCCGGTTATTCTTCTGCTCCGAATAACTGCGGAACAGAAAACGTAATAATGAAATCAACCGATAACGGTGCAACTTGGACAAGCGAAACCTTGCCGGAATTGACTTTCAATAAAAACAGAGCTTTAGGAATTTTTTGCGCGGAAGGAAACATTATTTCTTACGGAAGCAATAATGTTATTTACCGAAATCTTGCCGATATTTGCGCAACGCCGGTTATTAATCCTCCCGGAAATGATTTTTTTAATGTTGCGGAAGTTTATCTGAATTGTCAAACTCCCGATGCAGAAATATTTTATACTTTGGACGGTTCCGATCCTGACGCATCGTCTATTCTTTATGAATCTCCTTTTGAGATAACGGACACAGTAACCGTAAAAGCAATTGCTTATGCCGAAGGTTTTTTGCCGTCTGATATTGCCGAAGAAACTTATAATATCATAAAACTGTCCAAACCTTTGAATATGAACGCAAATTTCTCGGATCCTGTTTTGACTGTTGCTTGGGACGCTCCCGAAATCGGTACGGTAAACCAATATGAAATTTTCAGAAACGGCGAGTTTCTTGCAAGCGTAACTTCAACATCTTATCAAGATACAACTTACTCTTACGGAAATAATTACGACTATTTTACCAGAGCGGTAAATGATATGGGATATACTGTTTCCGATACTGTTTCCGTAACAACCGATGAAGTTACGGCAAATGCCGGAAATCTTGTAATTCAGGCGGAAGGCAATAATGTTACTCTGACTTGGGAAATGCTTCGATACGGAAATGTCGGTTCAAATTATAGAGACAGATTGCTTACCGGATTTAAGATTTTCCGTAACAGCCAAAACATTGCTCAAACCGAAAATGATGTCTTAACATATCTTGATGCGGATTTACCGAACGGTACGTATTCATATTATGCAGTTCCTGTTTTTGAGACGGGAAAAGGAGGAGCAACGGAAACCGAGGAAATAGAAATCAATATTTACGACAACGAGAATTATCCGGTTTTTGAAACCCGTCCTTTGGGCAGTCGTCCCAATCCTTTCGTAATTGAAAATTCAAGCAGAGATTCGGGAACTGAAATTTTGTTTGAATTGGCGGAAAAACAGAAAACTGAAATAACAGTATATAATGTAAAAGGACAGGTTGTTAAAAACTTTGCTCCGGAAATTTACGAGAAAGGAAAAAACGGCGTTTTTTGGAATGGTAAAGACAATCAAAATAAACTTCAATCTTCGGGAATTTATTTTTATCGGATAAAGACCAAAGAAAAATTATTTATCCGAAAAATGCTATTGATGAAATAGTTAAGAGGGAAAAATAATAATTAAATAGCGGAAAAATTCGTTATATAGAAAATAAATAAAAAAATAAGTCAATAAAGTTGACACGAAAACAGCCCAACAAATATTTGACTTGATTTTTTCCAAAATAAATAAAGGAGTGATTATGAGAACAGTTGTACCCAAACAAGACATGATCAAGCAAGACTGGTATATTGTCGATGCTTCAGATCAGGTTCTGGGTAGATTAGCTTCCAAAATTGCTGCCGTTCTTCGCGGTAAGAACAAGCCTTACTACACGCCGCATCTTGATACCGGCGATTTTGTCGTTGTTATAAACGCCGACAAAGTAAGACTTACCGGTAACAAAGAGCTGCAAAAAGTTTATAAGCGATACAGCGGATATCCCGGAGGTCAGAAAGAGATCTCCTACAAACGCATGATGGCTGCAAAACCGGAGCAGATTATTGAACACGCAGTGAAAGGGATGCTTCCCAAGAACACGTTAGGTCGTAAAATTTTCAGAAAATTAAAGGTTTACGCAGGAGCGGAACATCCGCATCAGGCGCAACAACCCAAACCTTTGAATGATTAGGGAGGAACTTAATGCAATATTTTGATGCCGTAGGCAGAAGAAAGACCTCTGTTGCAAGAGTTCGTATAACCCCGGGAACAGGAAAACGCCTTGTTAATAACGTTCAAATGAAAAAATACCTTGCCAGAGAAATTCTTGAAATGATGGTTGAACAACCTCTTAAAATTCTTGATCTTTCCGACAAGTTTGACATTAAAGTAAACGTTAAAGGCGGAGGACTTTCCGGACAAGCCGGAGCCATTCGTCACGGAATAGCCAGAGCTTTGGTAAAATACGACGAAGATTTAAAAAAAAGATTAAAACAATATGGATTCTTGACTCGTGACCCTCGTATGGTTGAACGTAAAAAACCGGGACAACCGAAAGCGCGTAAGAGATTCCAGTTCTCAAAACGTTAATTTTGGACATTATCCGGAATTATAGGATTATGTGTTGCATGGCGGTGTCGATAAATTGTCGATTGTAATGCGGTAAGCATAACCCGGAAAAAAAACCGTAATAAGGAGAACAGATGTCAGTTGTAACGATGAAGCAGTTACTTGAAGCAGGTGTACACTTCGGACACCAGACTCATAAATGGAATCCCAAAATGAAAAAATATATTTTCATCAAAAGAAACGGGATTCATATCATTGACTTAAAACAAACAGTTGATGCTATAAACGAAGCATATATGTTTATCAAAGAAGTCGCCGCAAAAGGCGAAAGCGTGCTTTTTGTCGGAACCAAAAAACAAGCGGTTGACGCAATTGAAACAGTTGCAAAAAAATGCGACTCTTTATACGTTAATCAGAGATGGTACGGCGGAATGTTGACAAATCTTGCCACGATTCGCAAAAGTATAGAAAAAATGGAATACTTTGAAGAAATCGAAGAAGACGGAACCATTAAAAGCTTTACTAAATTGGAAGCAACTCGTATGCGCAGAAAGCACGATAAAATAGAAAAAGCTCTCGGCGGAATTCGTAAAATGGAAAAAGCGCCAGGAGCATTATTTGTTGTTGATACGGAAAACGAAGCTATCGCTATTCACGAAGCCCGTAAACTCGGTATCCCGATTGTAGGTATGGTGGACACAAACTCTAATCCCGATCTTATAGATTATGTGATCCCCGCTAATGATGATGCTATCAGAGCTATTCATCTTATCACTGAAATAATGGGTAAAGCCGTAGTTGAAGGAACTCAATCCTTAACAGAAGGTATGGATATGACCGAAGCTTCTGTCGCAGATGAAGAAGAAATAGTTGAAGAAGAAGTTATCGAAGAAGTTGCGGAATAAATATTAACCGACTCAATAACCTTAAATTGAAAATAATCAAACTATACTATATATAAGCCCGGAGAGACTGATGTCTCTCCATTCTTTTAAAAAAAACAAAAAATAATTTAAATTAAGGAGATAGAAATGGCAATAAGCGCAAAACTCGTAATGGATCTCAGAAAAAAAACCGGAGCCGGTATGATGGATTGTAAAAAGGCTCTTATCGCTTCGGAAGGCGATATGGACAAAGCTATTGACTGGTTACGTGAAAAAGGAATCAGCAAAGCTGCCAAAAAAGCTGACCGCATAGCTGCCGAAGGTAATATTTTTGCTGCCGTTTCCGAAGATAAAAAGACCGGAGTTATTCTTGAATTCAATTGTGAGACTGACTTCGTGGCAAAAGGCGAAGAATTTAAAAATCTCGGTCAGGAAATAACAAATGTTGTTCTGAATAACGATATCGCAGATGTAGAAACTCTTAATAATTTTGAAATTGACGGCGTAAAAATTATCGATAAAATCACGGAAAAAATCGCAAAAATAGGTGAAAACATGAGTATTCGCCGTTTTGAAAAAATTAATTCCGAAGGGTTCGTTCATACCTATATCCACATGGGCGGAAAAATAGGAGTGCTTATTAATGCCGGCGGAGACGCAAACGAAGAAAATATCGTTAAAGCAAAAGATGTTGCAATGCATGCCGCAGCCATGAATCCTCGTTATTTTGACAAATCGCAAATTTCGGAAGCCGATCTTGAGAAAGAAAGAGAAATGACTCGCAAAGAGTTGGTCAGAGAAGGAAAACCTGAAAAAATCATCGATAAAATTATTATCGGTAAAATGAACAGATTCTACGAAGATAATTGCCTTATGCAACAAAAATTCGTAAAAGATGATAAAATATCCGTCGAAAAATATGCCGATTCCGTAAAAGTTTTAGGCTTTTCTCGTTTTATGCTGGGAGAAGGAATTGAAAAAAAATCCGTTGATTTCGCAGCTGAAGTTGCAGAAATAACGGGCGCATAAAAGTCGGTGTTTTATGAAAGTCTATCAACCCGAAAAAGTTCACCGCATAATACTGAAAATCAGCGGAGAATTTCTTGCCGGTCCCAAAAGATTCGGTTTTGATCATGACACCCTGGAAAATCTCATAGATGACATTGTTGAGATAAAAAGACTCGGTTTGAGAATAGGAATCGTCATCGGCGGAGGAAACATATTTCGAGGAGTGGAAGGAGCTGAAAATTCCGGCATAGAAAGAGTAACCGGTGATAACGTCGGTATGTTGGCAACTGTTCAAAATGCTTTGGTTGTCAGCGATTATTTGAAAAGACGCAATATCTTGTCTGAAGTTTATTCGGCATTTAAAATTGATCGAATCGTAAAATTTTACACTCCGAACCGAGCTCTTACCTCTTTTCAGGAAGGTAAAGTCTGTTTCTTCTGCGGAGGAACGGGAAATCCGTTTTTTACTACTGATACCGCTGCCGTTTTGCGGGCAATTGAGCTGAAAGTTAATCTTGTTATGAAAGGTACAAAGGTTAACGGCATTTATTCCGCTGATCCGGTGAAAGACAAAAAAGCCGTATTTATCGAAGACATAACCTATGACGAAGTTTTGGCGAAAAAATTGAATGTTATGGATATGACAGCTTTCTCTTTGGCTCGAGAAAATGACATTAACATGAAAATTTTTAACGTCGGAGCCAAAGGACAATTCAAAGAAGCCGTATTAAAGAACAACGTCGGAACTTTTGTTCATAATTAAGGAGTAAAAATGGAAGAAACATTATTATCCTTGGAAGAAAAAATGGAGAAGACTTTTAACGCTCTTCTTGCCAATTTTTCGAAATTAAGAACCGGGCGAGCCAGCGCCGCCGTTTTGGACAGAATTCAAATTGATTATTTCGGCACTCCCACTCCGATAAAACAATTGTGCAATATTTCCATTCCGGAAGCCAGAATGATTGTCGTAAAACCTTGGGATAAAAAAGTGTTGTCAGATGTTGAAAAAGCTATTCTCGGAGCAAATTTGGGAATAACTCCGGAGAATGACGGAAACGTTATAAGACTTCCTTTCCCGGCTTTGACCGAAGAAAAGAGAAAAGAAATCGTTAAGCAAATCAAAAAACTTGCCGAAGACGGAAAAGTTGCAATCAGAAAAATTCGTCGCGACGGAAACGATATAGCCAAGAAAAAGAAAAAAGCAAGCGAAATAACGGAAGATGACGAAAAAAGATTTAATTCTGATATTCAGGACAGTACCGATAATTGGATAAACAAGATTACCGAATCGGCAAACAATAAAGAAAAAGAAATTATGGAAGTATAAATTCTTTCATTATTGAATAAAATAAAAAGCGGTTTTCATGCCGCTTTTTTTATTGCAAAACTTTAATTATTTTTTATCCTTTTTACCATAAATTTCATTATATTTTAGAAATTCAGAGTTTAAGATTCTTATAAAAAAACGGAATCAGGACTGATATCTTGAATCGATATTTTTCTGCCTGAATCTATAATTTTCGCCATTGTCAAAAAAAATCTTTACAAAAATTAAGTTAAAATGTAAAAGACTCAAAAAAAATTTCATCATAAAATTAACCCTTAACAACAAAAAAAAAGGAGATATTATGAAAAGAGTACTGATGTTTATCATGGCAATCTTGCTTACCTGCGGATTATTTGCCGCATACGATGTCGGAGATATTGTAGATGATATAACATTCGATTATCAGATTCCGGGAGGAGAATCCGGAACAACCTCTATTTACGAACAGATTGATGCCGGAAAACCGGTTATGATTTTCTTCGGCGGTACCGGCTGACCGGGTTGTGTTGCGGCGGCGCCGAATATACAATCAATATGGGCAAATAACTATGAAGCAGATCAAAGCGCTTTTTTTGTATCAACTACAGACTGGGAAGCAGCCGGAACTGTTCCTGATCAAACTTATCCCGCAAGCAGCGCCATGTACAATCATTACGCTGCATTCGGAAACGGATATGTTCCGTTCTTTGCAGTAATCGGTCCTGGGTATCAGCTTTACTACGGAGACAACGGTGCTTCAGTAACCCCTTATGTCAATCAAGCTGTCAATGATTTTAATCATCTTCATCAAATTAATTCAATTGATGATCAAATTATCGGATACAACGAAAGTCTTTCTTTCGACATTTCAAACTTATTTATCGATCCTAACGGAAATGAAATCAGTTTTACCGTTCAAAGCAATAATGCTGATATTGCTTCAGCTGAACTTGACGGAAACAATTTAACTGTTACGGCAGGAAATACATCCGGTTCAACTTCCGTTATAATTAACGCAACAGCAGGTGAAGATAATGCTTCATGCGATTTTAACGTTACCGTCTATGATCCTAATTCAAATATTGTAACTCTTTATATGCATGATTCATACGGTGACGGATGGGGATATAACGGAAATTTCAATTATATAACTTTCGAAGGTCAGCAATATTCATGCGGACAAGGCGAGTCTGAAAATCAAGCTTTATTTGAGCTTGAAGAAGGAACTTATACCTATACTTACACGGCTGCAGACGGTTACGGAAATGAAAATACCTGGGAATTTGTTGCGGCAGACGGAGAAGTATTGAGTGAAGGACAGGGCGGAAGTAACGGAACGACAGAATATACTTTTACCGTAGGTAACGGCGGCGGAGATGACTTGATTGCTCCCGAAACTTTGACAGCTGACATTACAAACGATTACGAGAATAACGTTTTGCTTACCTGGACTATGCCGGGCGAAGGCAACGGCGGAGACGAATTTGAAGGTGAAAGCTTTGAAGAATCAGTTCCTCCGGCAGGTTGGGATGCAGTAGTAACTAATGTTGCTCAAAGTTGGATGCAAGAAGGTATCGTTTCTTATCCGTCCGGAGATGTTGTTCCCGTTGACGGCGAATTTCAAGCAAAACTCGGGTGGGATTACGGTCATCAAGATGAATGGCTGATCAGCGATAATTACACTTTAGGAAACGGAATGTTCCTTAATTTCTGGACTTATTGTCATTACGGTTCTACTCATGCCGATCATTACTATGTTAAGATTTCAACCGATAACGGTTCAACTTGGACAGAACTTTGGGATGCCTCCGCTTTACCGGAAGGCGATAACATGTATGATTCTCCCGTTAATATTGATTTGAACGCTTATGCAGGTGAAACCGTAAAGTTTGCTTGGCAAGCTGTTGACGGACCTACAAATGACGGATTATGGTATGTTTGGTTTATTGATGCTGTAAGTATTTCCGACGAAGAGAGAGTAATTAATATTGATACAGCTGATTTGGTCTCTTACTCAAAAACAATTTCCGAAAAACCTTACTCCAGAGCAGGGGATGTAAAGGTTGTTGCCGTAAAAACAAGAGATTTAACCGGATTCAAGGTTTACAGAAACGGAGAAATGATTTCTGTAGTTTCTAATCCTGAAGCAAGAACTTATACCGACAGCGAAATTCCTGTTCAGAATGAAACTTATACTTATTATGTAACTGCTCTTTACGGAGATCAGGAATCTGCGCCTTCTCCGGAAGTTGAAATCTTTGTCATGGACAATGATGATGTCTTTACAGGCAGTACAGCTTACCTCGGATCTTACCCCAATCCCTTTAATCCTTCTACTTCCGTTAAGTTCTCAATCGGTAAAGCAACTGACGTCTCTCTTGTTATTTACAACGTAAAAGGACAGGTTGTAAGAACACTTCAAAACGGAATGATGGAAGCCGGTCCTCATTCTGTTCAGTGGAACGGTACGGATGATCATAATAAATCTGTTGCAAGCGGTGTCTATTATGTAAGATTGAACACTTCAAATTACAGTAAAACCGATAAAATTCTTCTTATGAAATAATCGGTATTTTAAATTATACAAGCCTCGGACAGAAGTTCGGGGCTTTTTTTACAGTATTCAGTTGTTAGCGTAAAATTTTCCTTGATTAAATTTTTCATAAAAAACAGCCTCGTAAATTTGAGGCTGTCGGTAATTGTTGTCTCTGCAATTATTCTTATCTTTAAATCTTATATCGTATTTTATCTTATTTCAAAAATACTTCTATTACGGGAATTTCAATTTCAGGTTTTTTTATCGGTAAGCTCATGACAACGGCGTTTTTTTCAACTTTGTTTTCCCTGAGAGGTCCTCCGTCTTTATCTGAAAAAAGAACTTCCGAAGCATCGTGTAAGAGTTGAGCGTATTTAATTTTATCTGCTGCATTTTTTATGGTTATTTTTCCTGTCGGCCATGCCAAAATATGAATATAAAGTCGTTTTGACTCAGGATTATAAGTCAAAATCGTATTTTCCGGAGCTTCAAAATATTCGGGCGCTTGCGTGCATTTATAAATTGAACGGGAGTTGAATTTCATCCATTTGCCTATTTCTTTTAAAGCTTTTTTCGCTCGATTATCAAAGCATCCTCTTCCGTCAGGTCCGACATTTAAAAGTAAATTTCCTCCTTTTGATACGGTTTCGATAAGCAAACCCAAAAGTTGATCCGGAGACTTCCAAGTATATTCATCTCTGAAATATCCCCATGAACCGCTGAAGGTTTGGCATGTTTCCCAAGCAATTTTTTTCCCGTCTTTTTCAGGCCAGGAAGTTAATTTGAATTGTTCAGGAGAGATATAATCCCAACCTCCGGGATTGTTCATTAAATCAAGTCTGTCGTTTACTGTAATTTCAGGCTGTAAATTTCTGATAAGATTTATAAGATTTTCAGAATCCCAATCTTCAGCTCCTTTTCCGTCTTCTCCTTCCGGATATGAGTAGTCCAAAAACAGGCAATCAATTTTGCCGAATTCCGACAATAATTCCGTAATTTGATCTTTTATATATTGTTGATAAATTTTCATGTCTCGTTTAGAATTTAATTTTTCTCTGTCGGGAGAATTTCTTTGCGGATGATGTCTGTCTATAGTAAAATGGGGATGATGCCAATCAAGCAAAGAATAATAAAATCCTGTTTTTATGCCTTCTTTTGAAAACGCTTTTACCAGCGGTTTGATTAAATCTTTTCCCCAGGGAGTTTCGGTAACTTTATAATCGGTAAATTTTGAATCCCAAAGACAAAAACCGTCATGATGTTTAGTCGTTATAATAAAATATTTCATGCCGGCATTTTTTGCCTGTTTTGCCCAATCTTCCGGATCAAAAAGATCGGGATAAAAATGATCAAAATATTTTTGATATTTTTCTGTAGTCATTTCTTCATAATTTTTTACCCATTCGTGGCGAGCCGGCAAAGCATAAAGCCCCCAATGAATGAACATTCCGAATTTTGAATTGTGCCACCAGAGCATATTTTTGCGAGGAACGAATGACATTTTGCCTCCTGTATGTTTTATGATATTCATTATAAGGGATATTTTAAGATAAAAAAAATTTCTTCGTATTTTGAGGTCAATGTTTTAGTCGGGAAAGTATTTTTATCATCTGATTTTTATCTGTTAAATTTATAAAATCACTCGATATTACTTGTTTATTGGAGACAATTATTTATATGAAACCTGATTATTCCAATGCTTTATCCTGATAAAATAATTTTTCTTCGGAACGAAATTACAATTATAGAGATAACAGTTTAGGTTAATTGAGAAAAATATCTTTACAAGAAAAAGCCTAATTTTTGCTTGAAATATTAAGATAATCAGATTTTTCTTTTTTAAGATAATCGAAATTAAAATATGACATCAGTTTTTGTGTTTACACAATTGATATATAAGGAATAAATATGAAAGAATTTGTGGAAATTGAATTTCGTTCGGGGCGTACGGGATATGTTCTTAACCCCGATAATTTTGATCTGACTCCCGGGCAAAAGGTCATTATTGAAATTGAACGCGGTATTGAAATTGTTGAAGTTGTTTATAATTATGTTAATTCCGAAACATTGGAAAAAGCTTTGGATTCGCAGAAAGTTTTCAATATTTTGAGAGTTGCCGACGAACAGGACTTGAGCAAACTTGCTTCTGTACAAGAAGAAGAAAAAAAAGCTAAAGACGTTTTCCTTGATATTTTGAAAAAATATCCGTTGGAAATGAAATTAGTTGAAACTCTTTACCAATTAGACGGCAGTAAATTGACTTTTTTTTTCCGCGCTGAGGAAAGAGTCGATTTCCGGGAATTTGTTCGGGAACTTGCTTCAATTTTTCTTACCAGGATAGAACTTCATCAAACCAACGGACGTTATGAAGCCAAACGGATGGGCGGTTTCGGTATGTGCGGTTATCAGTATTGCTGTTCCGCTTACCTAAAATCATTTCATCCCATAACCATAAAAATGGCAAAACATCAAAATCTTAATCGTAATCTTGACAAAATTTTCGGACCTTGCGGAAGACTTTTGTGTTGTCTCCAGTATGAAGAAGATTTGTACATCGAAAGAAATAAAAACTTTCCTGAAACCGGAGAAACCGTTTTTTACAAAAACATGAAAAACTATGTCTATAAAAATGATATTTATAATCAAAAAGTTCATCTTATGAACAACAGTCAGGAAATTACTGTTTTGTCTTTGGATGAATTTTTAAGCTGCACAGGGAATAATTGTCCCCGGAAAGCAAAAAATAACGGAAAAAGCTGCTGTGAAGAATCTTGATTTTCTTTCTTTGCTTACCGAAAATCCTGAAGAATATTTTGAAGCTAAAGGCTGGAAAAAATACAGACTTCGTCAAATTTTGAATTGGATTTTCAATAAATTTGTTTTTTCTTACGATAAAATGACGGATTTGCCGGCTGATTTCAGAGAAACTGTAAATAATGAGCTTCCGCTTTATATTCCTAAAACAGAAAAAATTTCTTATTCATCGGACGGCAGCAAAAAATATCTTTTGAAGCTCAGAGACGAAGAATATATAGAATCTGTTTTAATGCCTGCGGGCGATAAAATAACGTTATGCGTTTCTTCTCAAGCAGGATGCGGACGACAATGTCAATTTTGCGCTACCGGCAAAATCGGTTTAAAACGTCAGTTGACGACTTCGGAAATCATAGGACAAATTTTATCGGGAATGAAAGAATCTCTCCCCGGGAAACTGACGAATATCGTGTATATGGGCATGGGAGAACCTTTGGACAATTTTGAAAACGTCATAAAATCATTGAAAATAATTCAAAACGATAAATATTTGAAATTCAGTCCGAGACGGATTACGATTTCCACTTGCGGAGCAGTTCCGGGTATTTTTAAGTTAGCTGATTCCGGCATAAAAGTAAAGCTTGCCGTAAGTCTGAATTCTGCGATAAACGCTAAGCGAAATAAATTTATGCCGATTAATTTGAAATATGATCTCGAAGAATTAAAAAAAGCAGTGCGTTATTATCTCAGAAAGAGTAAATTCAGGGTAACTTTCGAATACATCATGATAAAAAATTTTACTATGGGCAAAGAAGATATAAAAGCATTAAAGAAATATGTCGGTGATTTATCCTGCAAATTAAATCTTATTCCGTGGAACAGCATAGAGGAGAGTGATTTTATCGCGCCGGGAGAAAAAGAAATCGATGATTTTTTGGATGAATTGAAAAATTTGAGTTGCGCTTTGACAGTCAGACGCAGTAAAGGAGACGATATAGCTGCCGCTTGCGGTCAATTGGCAGGTAAATATCAAAAATAAGGAGAACCTGAAATGAACATAAAAAAAATTGCGCTGGATCTTTTCGATTTGGACGAGAACCGTAAATGCCGTTGCGGAGGAGAGCATGAAATTTGTCTTCAATGCGTTTACTGTCGTTTCGGCGAAAAAGATCAATTGGCGGAAACTGACAATTTGGCATGTTTGATTGATCACACTGCTTTAAAAGCTGTTTCTTCGGAAGAGGATATAAACAAGCTTTGCGATGAAGCAGAGAAATATAAATTTGCTTCCGTATGCATTAATCCGACTAATATAGAACATGCGAAAGAAAGACTCAAAACCGTTCCCGTATGTACGGTTATCGGATTTCCTCTCGGGGCAAACACTGCTCAGGCTAAAATAATGGAAACATCGGATGCCTGTAAGTCCGGAGCTGAAGAAATTGATATGGTTATCAACATTGCCGGAATGTTGGATAAAAAATACGATAAAGTTTACAATGAGATAAAAAGAATAGCCGACACCTGCCGTAATCACGGTTCGTTGCTAAAAGTAATTTTCGAAAATTGTTATTTGACGCAGGAAGATATTGTTAAAGCTGCCTTAATTTCCAAAAAAGCCGGAGCCGAATTTATAAAAACTTCCACCGGGTTCGGAACTTCCGGAGCAAAAACCGAGGATGTCAGGCTGATGAGAAGAGTCGCAGGTCCCAAAATAGGCGTGAAAGCCGCCGGCGGAATAAGAGATGCCGAAACAGCCGTTTCCATGATAAAAGCCGGAGCCAACAGAATCGGAGCAAGCGCAAGTTTAAGCATTATCGGGGTGAAATAAATGAAAATAGCTTTGGCAGGATATAATATAGACACATCTTTAACCGATCAAATTCCGGACGGAAGCATTGTTACTCCGGAAACGATTTCTGCCGCTTACGCTCGTATCAGCAGAAGTTCAAAAAGCGTTACTGAGTTACGGGAAGAGGCAAAAAGCGAAGTCGAAAATGCCAGAAAATCCAACGAAAACATTATTTTTGACATGGGGCACGGATCTATCGCAGAACATGCGGTATTTAATTTTGACATTATAGGAATTTCGCGTTATCTTACGGAAATTATTCAAAAAACAAGATTTGCTTCGTTTACCGAAAAATCTCAAAGATACGTAACTTTAAAAGGAGATTTTGTTGTTCCTGAAGAAATAAAAAATACTGCCGCAGAAAAAGATTACCGGGATTTAATTGAAAGAATGAATAATTTGTATCGCGATCTTTACGAAGCGGGAATAAAGTTTTTGGAAAAAGAAAATTTTTCGGAAAGCAAAAAATTAATTCGAGGAAAAGCAAAAGAAGATGCCAGATATTTTCTGCCTTTAGCAACGGAAACCCAAATGGGGATGACCGTAAATGCTCGCAGCTTGGAACGTCTTTTGAGAAGACTCGATAAAACCGGTCTAAAAGAAGCTGACGAATTAAGGGAAAATCTTCTGAAACATGCCAAAGAAGCGGCTCCGTCCGTTATTCGCTACACGAAAGCCGATGATTTCGAAAAATTTATCCCTGAATTGCCGCGTTACAAAACAATAAATAAACGGGAAGACATTAAATTCGTAAAAACGGAAGAATATGCGGACGAGAAAGTTATTGCTTCACTTATCTTTGAACATTCAAATTGTGAATGGGATGAAATTTTTGAAAGCGTAAAGAAACTTGAAAAACAAAGCAAAATATCATTTCTGATGGAATATTTTAAAAGAATGGAACCTTTCAACACTGTTCCCAGAGCTTTTGAAGTTTGTGATTTCGCTTTTGAAGCATTAATGTCATCATCGTGCTTTGCTCAGTTAAAAAGACACAGACCGGCAACTGTAATTACTCAAAAATATTCTCCTGAATCGGGAGTCGTTATACCGGAATTGATAAAGAAACTTAAAATGAACGACAGAATTGAAATTATTTTGAAAAAATCCGAAAATTTATTTTATGAACTGGAAAAAATTAAAAAAGGATTGGGAAGTTATGTCCTTTGCAACGGGCATAAAGTTAATGTTTTGTTTAAAGCCAATTTAAGAGAATTTTATCATTTTTCCAGACTCAGATCCGACAAACATGCTCAATGGGAAATTCGCGAAATATCTTTAAAAATCGATGAAAAATTCAAAGAATTTGCTCCTCTCACATCTCTTTTTATGATGGGCAAAGATAAATTTGCGGAGGTTAAAAAAAATGGAATCAGGAATTATACTAGGAGTCGCTTTATCAAGCGATAACCGCAAAAAAACGGAAGAAGCTCTTCAGGAATTTCAAAATATAAGATTTATTCCGGGAGAATCTCCTACGGAAGCCAAACGTTATATTAATTCGGAACCTGTTTCGTTGATTTTGGTTGAAATGTCATCGGTAAGCGAAAGAATTTCCGATTTTTGCCGATTTGTAAAATCGGAGATTTCAACTTATATTCCTCTTATAATCGTAACCGACAGTTACAGAGATAAAGTTATTGAATTTGCCGACGCAATAGATTGCGATGACATAATTACTTCTCATTTCAAAAAAAGTATTCTTAAAATAAAGTTAAAATCTTTTCTTAAAATGAAAGAATTTTTCGAAAAATCATCGAATAATAAAAATGAATTATCGAAAATTAAAACGGAAGCTTATCCCGATAAAACAGATGGAAAAGACTTTTCCGATGATGTTATGCTGGCTTTGAAAGCAGGTATTCAAGCGGTGGATTGCAACGGTAAAATTGTTTTTGAGAATGAGGCGGCAAAATTAATCGTAGGAAGCGCAATAGGGCGTAACGCTGATGAATTTTATCATTCGCAACAGTTTATGACGGCGCAAGATACCAATTTGCATCTTAAAGAAAAAAACTTTTTTGATGAAGTGGACATAAATACATATAACGGACACAGTCTGGTTCTGCAAAAAATGAAATTACGTCAAAAAGACGATGTTATTTTTCAGGTTTTGCTGATAAAAGATACTGAGAAGAAAATCGGTCAGGATAAAATAGATCACGGAAGTTTAAAATCTTTTCTCGGAGAGTTTTAAAATACCGGGATGAGGCAATTATGTTTTCCGATCAAATTCTGCAAATTAAAGATCAAAGTATTCTTTTATTTAATGAAAGAGAAAATACCGATATTATAATTGCGGCGCCTCATCATACTCCTTTCGGAGCTCCTTACATGCCTTGCGAAAAACTGCGTCCCGGAGACGAGGGAGTCGGATTTATCGTCAAAAAAACGGCAAATATTTTGAATTGCTCTTCCGTTATCGCCTCCAATTATTTCATTGATTCCAACAAGTTTGAAGACAGCGATTATTTTAAAATAATAAAAAGAAATAATCTGCGGCTGCTTACGGAAATACACGGACACGGCAGCAAGTCCGCCCGTTACGATATTGAAATATCTGCCGGATCTTTTGAAAAAAACGAAATAAGCATGAAATTTGCAGAATTGTTGAGAAAAAAAATGAAAGGATCTCTTTTGGAAAAATTCACGGTTTGCGGAGACTGGCGGAAAATATATTTTACGGCTCAATATACAAAAACCGTTAATACAAGCTTATGGAATGCGATACATGCAGAATTGCCTTGGAGCATAAGGGGGATTCCGGAAAATGCGGAATTGTTTTCTGAAATTGCAGCCGAGACAATAAGAGAATTTTATAAATTAATTTGATTTTTGGCGAGAAAGGTTTCATTTATTGTAAGAAAAAGCAAAAATCAGGGTTTAAAAGTTAAAATATTAATGAGAATAAAAATTTTAATAAAAACTCTTTACAAATATCCAAAATAAAAAAATCAAAAAATATTAATTACGGAGGAAAACATGTCGATTTTTTCAATTGCCGCCAAAGGCGGATTTATTATGATTTTACTTTTTGCGATCTCGATTTTTGCGGTTGCAATAATTATCGAACGAATAATTAAACTTAAAAAAGCCAAAACCAACGAAGATGAATTTTTAGGAGATATTTATTCAATGCTGGGAGAGGGAGATTACAAAAAAGCTTTGAGATTATGCCAAATTCGAGAAAGCAGCCCTGTTGCTCGCATCTGCGCCAAAGGTCTTTGGGCAGTTGATCTCGGTATGGGAGACGTGAAAGAGGCGGTTGAAACGGCTGCCGGTTCAGAACTTCATGCTTTACAAAAAAATCTCGGAACACTTTCGACATTTTCGGCAATTGCTCCGCTTTTGGGATTTTTGGGAACGGTTACCGGCATGGTTAAAGTTTTCAAAAGAATTCAAGAAACCGGAGGAGGTGTTGATATTTCTCTTTTGGCAGGCGGCATTTGGGAAGCGATGATTACGACCATCGGCGGTTTGGCTGTGGGTATTCTTACCATTTTATGTTATAATTATCTCATCTCGAAAATTGAAGAAATTACCATTGACTTGGAAGAAAAATCAACCGAATTTATCTTGAGAATCAGGAATCTGAAATGAAACTGAAACATAAAAAGAAAAGAATTTCGTCTGTTGCCTTGATTTCTTTTACCGATATTATTTTTCTTTTATTGATTTTTATTCTGATTTCTTCAAGTTTTATTACTCACAGCGGAATAAAAATAAATCTCCCGTCATCGGCGGTTCAACGAAATGAATATACAAAAAATATAAGTCTCACTATGACAAAAGACGAAAAGATTTATCTCGACAATGAGCTTGTTGATCTTGAAAAATTGCCCAAACTTTTGAATGAAAGAATGTTAAACGATCCGGAACAGGTGGTTGTGGTAAGAGCGGACGAAGATATTCCTCTGAAAAAAGTTGTACTCCTTTTGGATAAAGCAAGAGAATCCGGTTCAAACAGATTCTTTATAGCAACCGAGATAATGACGCGGGAGGAATAATGACCGATAAGGTTAGCGCTTGGGTTTTATCCCTTGCTTTCCACCTTCTTATTTTGATAATCGCTTTGATTGTAAAACTTGAACTTATTCCGGAAGACGTTATTAAAAAGATAGAGGTACTGGATATCCGATATACCCAAATAACTTCGGGCGGAAAGTCTGATCTTATGCCGATGAAAAAATTGGGAAAACCTTTATTGAACAAAGAGTCGGGCGGTCAGAAAACCAATCTTTCTCCTCAAAAAGTAAATCTTCCGGCAAGCAGGTTTACGGAAGATAACCCATTGGAAAAATTTAAGATTCCGGAGGATGATTTTGCTGCGGTTAATCCTCTTGAAATTACTGAAAAAGTCGGGAATTCATATAAAAATTTAAGTTCTTCGATTGCAGGAAAATCAACCGTAAACGAAAAAGAAATTCTCCAAGACGAATCATCTTTTATTCCGGCGGATAATTATTTAAAGAATATTTCCGATAAAATATCGGGAGAAAACGAAACAGATTCTCCTTTCCTTCTGGAAGGCGAAATAGCCAAACGAGCAATAAAGAAAAAGTTTTTGCCTGAGTACCCGCAAGGAATTCATAAAAACGTAACCGTCAAAATAAAATTTGAAGTTACGCCGGACGGTAAGGTTGTTTTTCCGGTTGTTTTAAAGAAAGCAGATCCCTTATTGGAAAAAACGGCAACGGAATCTCTTAAAAAATGGCGTTTCAGCAGAACTTCAATTCAAAAAAATCAAACAGGTTACATTACTTTCGTGTTTAAATTGAAGTAACTTTTTGTCGGTTTTGTTTTCCGATTAACGTTATTTTTTTATTTGGAATATTCATTTTTAACAGGCAATTTTAAGGATAAAAGCATTACGATTTTTTGTTTGTTATCTATGCAATAATTATCAGAAACTTATGATTTTAATGTGTCCGATTTTATTTTTCTTCCATCAGATCAAATAAACTGAGATCGCTGTTTGATATTTTTAATTCATATTTGTCCAAATAATCAAATATTATTTTATTATCGCAAATTATATTCTGCTTTCGACAAATTTCATAAAATATTTTCATCAATTCGTGATGACGTTTACTGTTGACGCAATAATTATTCCCGTATAAATTTATGTATTTTCTTTTTAATCCCGGGAAAAATTTATCCAAATTTTTATAAAAATAATCTCTGTTGCCGGCTCTCAATGTTAATCCTGCTCCAAAACATATTACTCCTGATACTTTTGCTTCTGCGCAATAATTAAGTATTCCCGATATATTTTCGCGAGTGTCATTTATGAAAGGTAAAATGGGAGAAAGCCATACAATGGTCGGTACTCCCTGTTCATGCAATTTCTTGAAAACTTCAACTCTTTTACCTGTCGGGCAGACATTTTTTTCAATCTTTTTGCAGAGATTATCGTCATAAGTTGTGAGTGTCATTTGAACAACGCATTTTGTCGTATCATTTATCTTCTTAATTAAATCTAAATCTCGCAACACTAAATCTGATTTTGTAATAAGGGTTGCTCCAAATTTGTGTTTATAAACTGATTCCAATGCTTTTCGGGTATATTTTAATTCTTTTTCTTCAGGAAGATACGGATCTGACATGGAGCCGAAATGAATCATGCATTTTTTTCTTTTTCCTCTTAATTTGCTGTTTAAAAGACTGAGTGAATTTTTTTTTGCTTCAATGTTTTCAAAATTATGCTCCATTCCGCAGCAATTGTTGAGAGAGTCGCAGTATATGCAGTCATGAGTACAGCCTCTATATAAATTTAGTCTGTTTTTAGATGATAATATTGTCTTTAAATTTACAAAATGCATTTTAGATATTTCCGAAAAATTTTATTTTTTTAATTTTTATATGTATTTTACTGTCAAGCAATTCGGCAAATCTGTATATGCAAAAGCGCTGAGCGATAAAGTTTATGTTCTTCCAACCTGTTTTATATCAGGCAATAACGCATGATGGACAATCATTGGGATTTCTTCGACTCGGCAAGACGTTTGCGTTATTTGTTTAATTCCCGATAAATCCTTTTAATTGTTTCTTCCGGCAATTTTACTAAAGTCATTATATGTTCGGTTTCGGTTTCCCAAAATGTTTTGGGTTCTTTGGCTGCTCGATAAACGTTTTTACCTCTTATAAGGGGTATTTTTTTATCTTTTTTACTGTGAATAAAAAGTTTCGGAGTGTTTTTTATGTTTGCAATGTCTCTTACGGCAACGTAATCTCTGTTGAAGTCTTGAGGAGAATTTTTTGCTTTATTCTTTAGAAATTTAACGGGAGAAAAGTCAACAGCCAGCGCTTGAGCGGATTCAACAGTTCCGTCTAATACGAGTAAATCTATGTCTTTTTCGTTATTTTCTGTAATTTTTATTGCTATTTGTGTTCCGAGAGACATTCCGTAAATTACAGTTTTTAGGGAATTGTTTTCTTTTTTAGTCAGAAAATCGGCAAACGCAACCTCGGCATCTTTAAGTAATCCTTTGTATCCCGGAGTTCCGTTTGATTTCCCGAATCCTCGCCAATCAAAAGCATATACCGCAAAACCGTTCTTTACAAGAGTTCTGATCATATCCTGATATGTTGTTATATTGCCCCCTCCTCCGTAAATGAGAAAGAGATCAGCTTTATGTTTTTTGTCAGGTTTAAAGCTGTATGTATTTATTTTAATTGTATCTTCTGAGTGCAGGACAGATTCAGAATAATCTAAATCAGGCATGGGAAGCATTTTTTTGCTCGGAAAGTAATAAAGCTTAGACTCATCGTTTTTAACGATTGCTTTCAGCATGGGAACGGTTTGATAAAAATATATCGCGATTCCGAGAAAAACAAGTGTTGCCGTAAAAAATACGATTCCCGTTATCTTTAAAAATTTACTTATTTTCAAAGTATCTCCTTTTCTGATTATGCTGTGTTCATGTATCAGATTTTTTATTGTGTTCTTTTGAGGCGTTTAAGTTTAATCCCGGAAAATATCGGCTGCTGAATAAAAAATGAGACGGATAAAATGTACGAAAGTTTAAGCTCGTTTCTTTATATCCGCCCCGGATTTGCATATTACCCTTAACTATTTTGTCTCGTAATAAGTTACGCTTATTTATCGTTAAGACTAATAACCCATAAATTCTTTGGGCAATAATCTGTCAGACGGTTTAAATTTAAACATGAAAATGCCTTGCGGAGTTAAAGCTAAATCACAATTTATTATTCCGACAAGTTTATCCGATTGATAAATAAAACTTACGGATAAAAACTTAAATTCCGAAAATGTCGCATTCTGATCTTTACTGCGATAATCAATAAATTTTATTTGTTTGACATCCAATTTTTTCATTTTAAAAAAATCTGAGATATTATTAAACATTGTCCGGGCATTATCTGTAATTTTTTGAGGATCTTTTTCAGATAATCCTTTTTTAATTTCTTCTGCTTCCGGAGTATTTTCATTTATACCGGCAATAATTGATTTTATTTGTTTTTCGGTAACAATATACGAAGATAATTTTTTTATGTCTTCAGTTCGCAAAGTTTCCAAAATGTTTTTTGCAAAATCTTCCAATTGTCTTGTTTCATCAGCAGTTATTCCGCCTTCAACGGTCAGTTCTATTTCTGCGACGGCTGCTGCTTCGGCGGGATCTTTTTCTCCTGATTGCAGCAACACGTATTTTACCGAATGTTTTCCGTTATCAAAATATTTTCCTTCCAATCTTCCTGTATAGGGAGACTCCATATCTCCGGCAGAAAATCCTTGCATTTTACCGTCAACTATTGTTGCCAAATACAAACCTTTAGCATTAACAATATCGGCATTAAAAGTAACTTTAACCGGTAACGCGTCTTTCGCATTCAATGTTATTTGTTTTGCCGTCGGTTCTTCCAGTTTTAATGCGTAATCAAATTTAAAATCAGGATCTTGAAGCTTCATTTTCATAATGGCTTCTCCGTCTATTTCTCTGAAACTTTCTATATATAATATTTTACCTTTTTTATCGGTTAAGACCAATATTCCTGATTCGTCATCAAATATTTTTTCTCGTACAAAACACCAAATATTATCTTTGAGATAATGTTTTTTGCTGTTTTGCTCGGCAGGTTTTATTTCATCCAAGACTTTTTCGAATTTTTCGGCATCTTCTTCATTTCTGATAACGTAAATTTTCGAAAATGCTTCTATAACTCTTTTGTTCTCTGTTAAATTATCCTTGCTTTGAATTATTTCATATTCGTCTTTGTTTTTTATTAAGATAAAGTCATATCCGGAAGAGCTTGTACCGTAATCGTTTTGAGCAGTAATAATAAGTTTTCCTTCAAATAACTTTAAATCACCTTTTAATCCCGTAATTTTTAAGGGAATAAAATCGAATTTATATGATTCGTAACTTTTATGCAAAATTTCGGCTATTCTTTTTTTTGCTTTCTTGCTTAACTTATAATCTTTATTTTTGAAAACGGTATTTACCGTCATGCCCATTGTTTCTTCCGGGACTTCCAATTCGGTTTCGCGATATGTTATTTCAGTGATTTTACCTTCAGGGGATGTTGTTATTTCAAAGTATTGATATTCTCCGAACCAACTTTGACGAATAATAAACCATTTGTCGTTTTTTTGGAATATTTTGCTTTTTGTTTCTTTATCTGTTGCATAGAATACTGAACGCAACATAACGGCATCGTCTTCCGTTTTTAAAGTAAATTCCGGATTTAAAGCTTTAATAAATTCATCTGATTGAAGAAGTTCATCCGCTGTTTTGAAAGGATAAAAATTATTTTTCAGGATGATAAAATAAAGTGAAGCAATATTATTGTCGGAATATTTATTTCCGAGATTTATTGCCAGTTTTGCTTCAGCAATATCTGCATTAATTACTCTTTGGCTGTCAGCGACAACCCAAACGTATTCTTCCTGTTTTATCTTTTTTTCAAGGTATTTCTCGGCTTTTTCAATTTCGGTTTCGGCAAACAATACTTGCGCTGAAACGATTATTAACGCCGTTAAAATAAAAAATAAGGTTTTGGAAGATGATGATTTCTCTGATTTCAATATACTCATGTGTTCTCCTTTTTTAAACCGGATGTTCGGAAAATAACCGGTTTTATTGTTTTTGGGTAAATTTTATTTATCGGTTTTAATATTTTATTGCTTGGAATATTGCAGTCATAGCGGTAAGATCAAATAACAAATGGATGACTATGTTGAATAATAAGCGTTTACGCCATATAAAAATTGAACCGAAGATCAGGGCGGGAATAAAATAAAAAAAGAATTGACCTAATCCGGTTACGGTTACGATTCCGTGGGTAAATACAAATGCGATTCCTGCCGGTATCAAAGCTGCCCATTTATTCATTTTCAGTTCTGTAAGTTTGGTGATTGCATAACCTCGATAAATTATTTCTTCACAAAATCCTGCGGAAAAAACCGTGAGAATAAACAACAGTCTTTGTGAAGTTGTTTTTGGGAAAAAGTTCAGTAATCCGGACAGTATTTTTTCGTCTATGGAAATATGCTGCAAAAACTGCTCTGTAAATCCGAATACAAATAAAGAAAACGTAAAATATGAAATAACAAGGATTAAGTTTTTTTTTGCATTTAGCATAAATCCTATGTCTCGAAATGTTTTATTTTCTTGATTTAAAAATATTTTGATGATGAAAACGCTCAGCCAATGTAAAATAATTATACCGCTCCAAAATGGAATGAATAAGTCATCGTTTCCTTTAACGAATAACTCTTTCGACCAAGGACTCAGGCTGTACATAAAATAAATTAGCGGAAAAACAATTAAAACAATCAATAAGTCTCTTTTGCTTTTATGCATTTTTATTCCTTTATGACGTATATTTTTTATAAAAAATTATTTTTTTTAAATTGTTTTATTTTTGTCAAATATTTTAGTGTTATCAGAATTGATATTTTCTTGTTTGTTGTCGTATTTTGGTATTTTTGGAGTTTGAACACGGCAACGACTGATTATTTTATCATTATGTTCATGATTATCGGCTTTTTGTTTTTACCGCAAAAAACCGTATCGGTAAATTTTAGGTTCAATCTTTTTGCCGAGAATTTTAAGCTTTTTTCTTAAATCGGCAATTAATCCGGTATAAGTTGCGTCTTTGCTTTCGGCATTCATTCTGCCTTTGCTGTTTCTTCCCTGAAAATGCTCCCGAATATCATAAAATGAGGCGTTCGGATTTGCTCCCGGTTGTTCGTGATAATAACGCCATAATTTACGTCCTGCGTTAAAAACCTCTTTTGCTTCCTTTGAAAATATCTTTTTTTCAAAGGGATTGACAATGCTTGTTTCCTCAAATAAAATTTCGGTTTGCCAAGCATCATTCGTCTCTTCTTTAAGTTTACCGCCGATAAAGTCCGTCATAAAATTACTCTCGAATTTATCTTTGGCATCAACTTCTCTTTCCGTAAACGGTATCCAGTGGTTTGTGCCTTCGGCGGAGCTTATGCGGTTTTGTCCGTGAAACAGCGTATAGGCAAGACAGTCATTTTGAAATTCTTTATCCGATTGCCAGCCGTCTTCAGGATAAAGAAATTGATCCCGGTCGTTTATCCAGGTAGCTTTTATGCATAAACGAACAGCAAAAAAAATTGTGCATATTATTAAATTTTTTATTGTTAATTCAATAGTTAATGCATGTGATTGTTTTGAACTTATATAATGTTGAATATTTATTAAATTTTGATTTTGAAAATCATTTCGACCTGAATTCATCATACCGATTGAAAATATATTATTACTGTCTTTATTATTGGACAGCCATTTTCCAATATTCATAATATTATCGTTTGAAGAAAATCTTTTTTGTCCTGTAAATTCCCCAATTTTATCATAAACATCCGCTTGTATGTCTGTAAAAATTTCTTCTTTGGCAGTATCCCATATAAAAAATCCTATCGGAAATTTTCCTTTTACGTTATCAAAGGTAGCGGCCGGGACGCAAAAAATTTTTTCGAGCTTCGCTCGAAAGTTTTGGCGAAATACTCGGAAGTTTGAAGATTGCAAATTTTTCAACTTTGAAAAATTTGCAATCTTGCATGAGGGTATTTCTTGATATATTCTCATTAAAAACTGAGTGAAAAGCTCATTTCCGGCTTTACCCAAACTTTGAGCATATTTTTCATGAACATAATTATTGACAGCGGTTCCGGCTTTATTCTTCCCTGTTCCTGTTCTTTGTCGTGTTGTTCCTGCTTCCGCATAAGGCGGATTGATATAAATAATGAGTTTTTTTCGTTTTTCCGGGTCTTGTAATACTTCCAAAAGGCTTTGCGGAAGTTTACATTCCCCTCCTCGGTAGGGGTGCCGCCGGGCGGGGCGGTCTTTATCTTTTGTCGCTGCATTTACCGCTCCGTCAGTCTGCGACTGACACCCAGGGGGATCAGTCGGAATATAATCATTCAAAAAATCAAATTGAAAAATATGACTTTTCAGAAGATTGGCTCCGTTTTCAATACGTTCGCGCATCACGTTTACGTCGGCTTGATCCAAAGTGGAAGCCCAGATATTGTATTTGTTGACCAGTCCGGCGAGTAAATTTCCGGTGCCGGCGGCGCAATCCCAGACATAATATTCATCTTGCCAATCTTCGCCAAACACATCGGCAATGTATTTTTGGGAAAGCTCCACCCATTGGCGAGGCGTAAAAAAAGCTCCTTTTCGTTCTCTTATGTCCTGCGGAACGAGTAAATCGCGTCTTTTAATGATATATTCATGCCAAATTTTAAGAGGCGGTCTTTTGTATATTTTCCAAAATTGTTGATAAATATCGGTGTGTTTTATCTTTATTGCGGCATCAAACATTTGGTTAATGTTTTCTTTGGAAATTCGGTAACCTTTGTTTCGATAAACGACAAAAAGATTATCTCTGATTGAAATATCATCGTCTATTTCGGGGGTATCTTGGTCATCGGTAAAAAGATCGGCAAGAAAGAAATCCGCATCTATTATCCTGTTGCTTTTCAGTTTATCCCAATTTACGTCAATGACGGGTTTTACGACTTCCAGCCAACGCAAATACACGGGGATAAAATTATTTTTTCCTATTTTTATTTTTCCTGATTGGGATGATTTTCTTATATTGTTTTTGATAAAAATTTTCAGTTCTTTTTTGTCTTTTTTATAGTCGTAAACATAAGATTTTTTCTTTATTATATCGGCGATTCTTTTTTCTATCAGCTTAAATTCTTTGGTCTCGCGCTTACTTGGAGTTACGTTCCAATTGAAATCATTAAGATAGAAAATATCCTGAATATCTTTGTAGGGAATAAATGCCATTTTACAAAAATCAAATGCTCCGAGAAAAGCCGGCGGTAAAATTTTATCAAAAGTTCGGGCTTTCCCCACGGTTAAAATAAGTTGCGCAAACATGGCGACAATATCATAATTACCGGTTTTGGCTTCCGCCCAAAGTAAAGATAATCTTTCGGAACTTCCTTTTTGTCTTAAAGAAACGGAAAAATCTATGTTTCCTATTATTTCCGAAGTATCAAACCCGTTAAACCATTCCTCTGCAACCTTATTTTTTAATTCTTCTTCACGCATATTTTTGTATTTCATTTTTTCTCCGCCGGTGATTTTTACATTATAAATTTATCTTTTCGAAATTTCCGGTAAGATATTGTCAACAGATTTAATTGTAATCTTATTCAAATTAAAAAAATGCCGTCATCTTAAAAAAATGCCGTCATCCGAATAACTGAGAGCTGATAGAAATAATTTTAAAAGTCAAAAATTATATTTTATCAAGCTTCGCAAAAATTATATTAAAAATTGCCTTTGTTCAGGTAAAGCAGATATTAAGTCTTTTTTCTGATTATTTTATATTTTCAGTTTTCATGTTTGGGTTTAAATAAATCTGTCTTGACGAATTTTTGCAATTTTGTATCTTCGATTCTTATTTAAAAAAACAAAGCAGAGGTTATTATGCTTAATCTTGTCCTGTTCGGACCTCCCGGAGCCGGGAAAGGAACCCAATCAAAGTTGCTTATGGAAAAGTATAACTTGGTTTATATTTCCACCGGCGACATTTTGAGAAAAGAATTGGAGAAGCCCGATTCTGAGCTCGGATCAAAAGTAAGAAATATTATAGATTCAGGCGGATTGGTTCATGACGGAATCATAGTCCAATTAATTGAAGAAGTTATAAAAGACAATAAAAACGCTCAGGGATTCCTTTTTGACGGATTCCCTAGAACTTACGTGCAAGCTTATATTTTTGACGGTTTATTGAGAAGAATGAACACGAAATTATCCGGATTAATAAGTTTGGAAGTTCCCGAAGAAGAATTAAAAAAACGTCTTTTGGAAAGAGCGAAAACAAGCGGCAGATCCGATGATGTAAAGGATGTCATTGAAAATCGTCTTAAAGAATACAGAAAGAAAACCGTTCCCGTCATAAATTATTATAATGATAAAGGAATTTTTCATCCTTTGGACGGAACCGGAAAAATTGAAGAAGTATTTGAAAGAGTATCTAAAGCAGCAGAAAAAGTTTTATCCAATAATTTGCTTAATGTCGTTATTTTCGGTTATCCCGGTTCAGGGAAAGGAACTCAAGCAAAGATTATTGCGGAAAAATTCGGTCTTGTTTATATCTCGATAGGAAAAATTCTGAGAGATGAAATATCTCATGACAGCGAAATCGGAAAAGCTGCCATGACTTATATGGAAAAAGGCATTAACGTTCCGGATGAAATAGTCATTAAAGTTATTGAAAATAAAATAAAAATGAACCCTAAAGCAAAAGGTTTTGTCTTTAAGGGCTTCCCTCGCACAATCGTACAAATTTATATCCTCGGCGGATTATTGCAGAAACTTCATTCTCGAATAACATCTTATATTGAGTTGAAAGTTTCTCCGCTGGAATCGGTAAGACGTTTGAAAGCAAGAGGAGAAACCGACAATTGCAGATCTTACGACAAGCATACGGATTCCATTTTACAGCGTTTGGAAGAATATGAGGAATTAACCGTTCCCGTTTTAAAATATTTCCGTAAAAATCGCAACGTACGCGAGTTAGAAGGTAAAGGAAGCAAAGAAGAGATTGCCGAAAAGCTGGAACGTATTCTGATTGATGATTTTACCAAAGTAAAGAACAATTAAATATTTTCGAATTGATTCATTAATTTGCCCGACAGATGAAATATCGCTGTCGGGTATTTTTTTTATAATAAATTGGTTTTAAAGGAATTATCTGTTTTATAAATATCTGAATAATTATTAAAATAGCGCTCATCTTGTTTGTCTGCTAAAAACGAGTTTGACAAATTTTCACCCTTTTTCTAATTGGACTCAAAGAATATTAACGGAGATTATTATGAGTAAAAAAGATCTTAACAAAGGAACTTTATCAATCCATACGGAAAATATTTTTCCGATTATAAAAAAATGGCTTTATTCCGAACACGATATCTTTTTGAGAGAGCTTATCTCAAATGCCATCGATGCCATGAGCAAAAGAAAACTCGTGGATGAAGGCGTTAACGAAGATGATTTGAAAATAGAATTGAAAGTTGATAAAAAGGCTCATACTTTACAGATTATCGATAACGGAATCGGAATGAATAAGGAAGAAATCGAAAAATATATTAATCAAATCGCTTTTTCCGGAGCGGAAGATTTTGTCGATAAATTCAAAGATAAACAATCAAGCATAATCGGACATTTCGGTTTGGGATTTTATTCTTCTTTCATGGTTGCCGAAAAAGTTACCATTGATTCTCTTTCTTACAGAGAAGGAGAAGAACCGGCATTTTGGGAATGCGACGGTTCCACCGATTATTCTTTGGGCAAAGGAAGCCGCAAAACCGTCGGAACAACAGTTACCGTTTATTTGAACGCCGATTCTCATGAGTACGAAGAAGAAAATAAAATCAAAGAACTTGTCGATAAGTTCAGCAGTTTTACGCCTTTCCCTATTACCATGGGCGACGATACGCTTAATCAGAAAGAAGCTCTCTGGAATCGTAAACCGAAAGACGTTACCGAAGAAGAGTACAAAGAATTTTACAAGAAAACTTTCCATGATTGGGAAGATCCTCTTTTCTGGATTCATCTCAATGTTGATTTTCCCTTTAATCTCAAAGGAATTTTGTATTTCCCGAAAATCAAAAACGAGCCGGATATCAATAAAGGAAGAGTTAAATTATTCTGCAACAATGTGTTTGTCGCCGATAATCTTAAAGAATTTATTCCGGAATTTTTGTTGCTTCTCAGAGGCGGAATCGATATTCCCGATATTCCGTTGAATGTTTCCAGATCATTTTTGCAACATGATCAGCAGGTAAAAAAAATTACCAAATACATTATCAAAAAAGTTGCAGATCATCTTAAAAGCGTTTTCAAGGAAGACAGAGAGAGATACGAAAAAATTTGGGAAGATGTTAATCAAATCATCAAATACGGCGTTTTGACGGAAGAAAAATTTTCTGATTCCATGCGAGACAGCTTGATTTTTAAGTCAACCAACGAAGATTATGTTACGGTTGAAGAATATCTGGCAAGAAATAAATCCGAAGAAAAACCGCAGAAAATTTTCTATGCCGGAAGCGAAGATACTCAGGTTTCATACATTAAATTGATGAAAGAACAGGGACTTGAAGTTATATACTCGACTTCAATTCTCGATAATCATCTTTTCCAGCACTTGGAACAAAAAATATCGGATATCGCTTTTACTCGAGTTGATTCGGAAATCAATGACAATATAGTGAAAAAAGATTCAGATGAAGATAAATCTCTCAATACCAAAATCGCCGAAATTTTCAACAAGGTTCTTAATCCTAAGACCGAAGCAAATTTCAGTGCCGATAATTTGAAAGAATATTCCAAAAAACATCCGGAAGCGATTGTCAAATTGGAAAAATATATCAGAAAAGAAGAAGAAAACACTATTATAAATCCTTACGATATTCCGCAAAACGTAAGAGAGGAAATAGGAGAAAACGCTTTTAACGATATTGTTGATCAAATGTACATTCCCGTAACCTCTGAAGTTAAATCTTTGAAATCCGATAATATTTCGGGAATGGTTGTTTTCAATGAACACATGAGACGTTACTCTGAAATGAATGCCATGATGACGCATTCTGATTTTGATATGTTGGCAAATCATAAGATGATAATTAATGCTAATAATAATATTGTTAAAAAAATAGTTGAATTGGACGAAAAAGGCAAAAAAGAAGAAGTCAAAACCATTGCAGAATACATTCATCAATTGGCTCTTCTCGAACAAAAACGCTTTACCGGTAAAGAATTACAGAAATTTATCGAAAAAGCAAACGACGTTTTGAAAATGCTGTAATTTGCCTTTTAAGCTAATTATTTTATCCCTTCGTCATAAGGCGGAGGGATTTTTTATGCAGTTGATTCCGCTGTCGTTAAATCTGTTGACAAGATATTGAATAGAATTATTAATAAATTAAATCTAAGACTGTATAAAACATCTTTGACTGCACAGGTTTGATAATTTTTTATTTATCGTATTATAAAAAGGAGAAATTATGAAAAAGCCCGGTTTGGGAACGCAAGAATTATCAATGCTTATAAAAAGTAATTGTATCTATGTTGATAAAACAGAGATAATTAACAAACTTATAGAAAACGGGAGATATTATTTCCTTTCC
>PDOO01000032.1 GCA_002742885.1 Candidatus Cloacimonadota bacterium | reverse complement strand
TTGATTTTATCAATTTTGCGCCTCTTGATCAAGTCAAAACAGTTTTGTCGGGGATTGTCAATCCGCCCGTGCCGTCTCCTTTGCCTGCTGTCGGAATCTGCGAAAACGGCGGTCAAGTCGTCCGTTCAAGAGGTATGAACCGCAACATTTACAAAGATGACTTAAAAGAAATAACGGAAGCGCTCAGAGACGTTAAAAAAAGCGTCGAAGAAAACAGCGCCAATATTAAAATAATCGTCAAAAATAAATCTTTGGTTGATGTACACAAAGAAAACATGAAAGCCGAAAAGGTTTATAAAAGAAGGTTTACGTAAAAAATATTTGTTTTTCTCTCTTTAAACGCCCCGTTCGGAGGGCGTTTTTTTTATTTTTTCCCCTTGATTTTTGCAATGTACTTGACCACGAGTAAGAGATTATTTTTGCAATGTACTTGGCACTGAAAAAAAATTAGGACAAGTACGCGCAATTTGAGGACAAGTTGATGCGCAGGGGATAGTCCAGACTTTTGAAGGCATCATCCCTAAAGCTGTATCTGTTAAAAACCGTTTAATCTTGTACTCATAAAATTTATGACCATTTCCCATATAAAATTTTAAAGGATTTTTGTCTGAAACTTGATTTAGTAAGTCTACTAAATTAGACTTACTTTCTGAATAAAAGTAAAAAACAATGTTTGATAAAATTTGAGGTAATAAACTGTCTATTAAAATAAGGTTGTTTGAAAAAATTTGTTTTGCCGTAGCTTGAATTGCGGGAACAGCAACGGAATTTCCAAATTGCTTATATGCTGCCGTATCAGAAACAGGTATGATAAAATTATCAGGAAAACCTTGTAATCGCGCCCATTCCCTGGGTGTCATTTTTATAATTCCTTTACGATTAACTTATCCTTTTATATTTGTAGCGAGCGTAAAATCCGTAATTCTATGATCATAAACTAAATTTCTTTCTCTGCTCATACCTCCGCATACTAATGCGTTAGCCGTTCCTGTATCAGGTATAATTTCATATCCGAATCCGTTTCCTTTACTTGCATGTCTTGCTTTATGTTTTTCTAATGTATTCAAATAAACTGTTGAAAGATAGTATTTAGTCGGAACCGTTGCTTCTTCTTTAACATCCGCAAAAGTCAGTTTTTCTTTTATCGGTTTCGGATATTTAAATTCGGTAACTCCTGTACTTTTATGGAATCCGACTATAAAAATCCTTTCTCTGTTTTGCGGAACACCAAAATCTTTTGCATTCACAATTTGAGGTTAAGGGACAAAATAATCTAAATCGTTTCTTAATACATTTAAAATAGTTTTTAGAGTTTTACCTTTATCATGATTTCTCAACCCTTTTACATTTTCCCAAAAAAATGCTTTTGGCTGTTTTTTCTTAATAATATCTGCAACATCAAAAAAAAACATGTTGCAATTTACTCTCGGCAATTTCAAAACTGATTTTTTGATTGGGATATATAACTTCATATATTTCTTTAGTTATTTCTATTGTTCGCTCTTTGTATAAATCGGCAATATCTTTATTACTGTATAAGTAATGACTTACTATAGCTTTTTTATTATTTCCCGATGTTTGAGACTGATGGTCAAGAGCTTTTTGAAAATCTATTTTTTCCTCGCAAGACATATTTTTTCTCTCTAATTTTTCTTCTGCTTTTTTATGCAGTCATTTATATTTTTTTTTAATAACATTTCCCCAAAATCTTAGAACTTCCCGACCCTGTTTTTGTAATTCAGCATTAATTTCTTTATCTTGTTCAATATTCCTTACAATTTTTTTGCGTCAAAATTCATGACTAGTTTTATTATCCAAATCTTTCCGGTGCCGGAACTCTCCATAAACAAATATCGCAATTTTATGCTTTTTAAAGGTAAAATCCGTTTTACCAAAACTTTTTTCTTATTTTTCCTGCATTGCTCTTTTATCAGCTTATCCATGAGAAATATTATACAATAATCTGATTTTTTCTACACATAATCTACTCAAATCATACAATAACATTTCCATAATCGTAATTCGTTTATTTCTTACTTTCCGCAGTATAAAAAAACATCAAAAGATCAAGCATATTTTTACGAGTACAAAGTTCCAAGGATATCCTGCTTAAAATATAATCTATTATTATTTTACTTTGATTTACTTACTCGAAAACATTGTCTTAGTTTTTATGTCAATAAAATTAAACTTTCCCCGATGGCGAGAAACAATAAAAAAAAGCCCCTTGCTTTTACGGCAGGAGCTTGAATAATATTAAGTGATTATTTATCTTCTTTCCCGAACGGTTTAATTATATAGATTAAAATCGGCGTTGCCAGATAATCCGAAATCAAAGCGGCGGCAAGTCCTGTAAAAACCAACAGTCCTATTCTGCTCATAACTCCCACAGGCGAGAAAATGTACATGGCAAAACCGGCAGAAAGAATAATTGTTGTCATGCCGAGCGCCAATCCCACATGTTTAAAAGAAGAAATAACAGCATGTTGATAATTTTTTTCTTTTTCGAATTCAAATTTAATATGATTTATAAAGTGAATAGTATCGTCAACGGCAATCCCCAAAACCATCGGCAAAATAGTCATAGTCATCATATCCAAAGGAATATCAAAATATCCCATATAACCGCCGATAAAAGCCATCGGGATTAAATTGGGGATCATTCCGATAAGACCTGTCTCGAAACTTCCGAAAACCAAAATCAATAAAATACTGATAATCAAAAAAGACAATAAAATTGATTTAAGTTCAGCCGTAACTATTTTGGCATTCATTTCCGCAAATTGGACGGCAGTGCCGACTACGTCAACTTCGGCGCCGGGAAACAATTCTTTTCCCAGTCTCTTTATTTCGTTAAGTTCTCTGACCGTTTCGTTGGCATTAAATTCTTTCATTTGGATTTGAGCTCTCAAAACAGAGTAATCTTCGTCTATCCAAGTAAAAAGTTTAGTTCCTCCCGACATTTCGTATAAGAATAAGAGTTGCGCAATCATCTCTTTATTATCCGGTATTTTATAAAACTCTTTTTTATCTTCGTTCAGAGTTTGATTCATATCTTTGATAATATCCAAAATCGAAAAAATAGAGGAATTGTTTTCATTTTTGGCAGTTAATTCAAATTTTCCGATTTCTTCTAAAAATTTATCAAAGTTTTGCATAACTTTCGGCTCTTTAATTCTATCGGGTTCCTCATATTTAACGGTTACGTTATAAGACATGTAAGAACCGAGTTGCGAGTTTACAACTTCATAAACTCTCTTAATATAATCTACTTTCAGTCCCATCATTTTAAACATATCGATATTAACTTCTACTCTCATAATTCCGGGAATAAGAAAAATCACAGTTAAGATAAATACCGCCATCAATAATTTACGATTTTTCAACGTAAAGAATCCTAATTTTTCCATAAATTTTTCGCCGAAAGTCAAACCGTTTTTTTGTTTATCGGGCAAAGGCTTATTTTTACCGAAACTCAAGAAAACCGGAATTAAAACAATAACAAAAATATAATTGGTAAAAACAATTCCCGCCGCCGTATAGCCGACCCAGGCAATTGAAACTATTCCCGTACTTAAAAAAGACAAAACCGAGCCGACAGTCGTAACGGCAGTAAATAAGAGAGGCCAGCCGGTTTCTTCCACGGCATGAATAACAGCTTTTTTTCTGTCTTGCTCAATACGGTAAAATCTTTTAAAAGAATTAATTAAGTGAATAGAATATCCGACGGAAAGAGCCATGCCCAACATGATGGGAAGCGTCATCATATTGGCATCGATACCTATTTTCAAATGTCCTAAAATTCCGAAAACAACCAAAGTTCCCAGTATTGCGGTAAAAGCTGGAATAACGGTTCCTCTCAGGGATCGCACAAAAATAATAAGTAAAATAACCATGGCAATAAAGCAGGAAACTATCCTCAACACGGCTTCTCTTCCGAAAAAATCTCTTTCTTCGGTTTCCGTATAAGGCATTCCCACCGGTTTTAAGGAATATTTATCGCTTTTATATTTTTCGGAAGCAATTATCTTTATCGCAGCTTCCCCAACCTGAAACAAAGGATCTTTGTTCGTCTCTTTTTTCCATTCTTCGGAAGACGGAAACTCAAGCAAAGATAAACTCATCCAAGTTTCTTTGGAATCGAAACTTACGATTTTATCGACAAATGATGTTCTTGAAAGAAACAATTTTCTGATTTCTTCCAATTTCTTCGGATCTTCCGGAATACCGTCTTTGAAAGGACTGACAACTTCTATGCCTTCCTCGTTTCCCAGAGAAATTTCTAAATTGGCAAGAGACATAACTTCATCGGCGTAAGGAATTTTATCCAGGAGTTCTTTTTCCAGTTCAAGCATCATATTCAGAACTTCCGGTTGAAAAACATCGTCAGATTCTATTAAAATTCCCACATTATCATTATTGCCGAATTGTTCTTCAAATTTATCGGTTGCAATTTTAACGGCATCGGCATCGTCAAACCAGCTTTCCCTGTCGTTTTCAGTATAAATCTTCGGAACACCCGAAATGCCCGCCAGCAATATTACAAAAATAAAAGCAAGCAGCAAATAACGATTTTTGATTTGCCATTTGCCGAATTTATAAAAAAAAGCATTAATTTTTGTCGTTTTCATTTTATCCTCCGAAACCTGATAATTTTAATTGATTTTCATGCACTCGACGTAACAGATATTAAAATTCCATTTTATCGTTTCTCTTTTGATACAGGAAAAATAATTCTGCCTTAAAAATTCCGTATATTCCTCGCTGTTCCATTCCGAATAAACAGGAAAGCCTCTCTTTATCATGATGAATTTTTGGATCTTCCCGATAAACCCCGTCTCTTTCCACATAAAATTAGGAGCAATCATCATGCCGTCGTCCTTTAAAACTCTTTTTATTTCTTTAAGAACATTCTCGGGTTTTTCAACAATATGCAAGACATTGGCAATAATAACCGCATCAAAAGATTTGTCCGGATAGTGCAAATCAGCGGCATCCATGACGGCAAAAGAAATATTTTTTTCTTCGGTTATCGATTTCGCCTTTTCTATCATTTTTTCGGAAAAATCGACGGCAGACACATCTTTTACTTTATCGGAAACCGCTCTTGCCGTAATTCCGCTTGCCGTTCCTATTTCCAAAACTTTCATGTTTTTATTCAGATTTTCTCTCATTAAAGCATACATTTTTCGATAAGATTTATCATTTTCAAACAGCTTATTGTACGATTTTGCCAACTTATCCCAAAATTTTTTATCTTTGGTCATTTTTATTTCTCCCCGGCAACTGCAATTTCATGTTCAGTTTTAGTTTTGAGTTCAAAATCCGAGATATAAAAATAATCCCGTTTAAAAAGAAACTTTGCTTTTAACCCAAATTTGAGATTTTTTGTTTAAAACAGATCCATTATTTACATTGAAATAATTGAATCCGGTTAAAAAACTGATATTATCGTTAAAAGCATAATCAACACTGAAATTATTAACAAGATCTTCTTCGTCAAAAGAATAATAAATCATGTTTCCGAGCTGAAGAGTTTCCCGAAATAACATAACTTTAATGTTAAAAGTACCGGTGCGCATTTCTTCTTTTTCGGCAATAAAATCTTCGTAATCCCAAATTTTTTCGTTAATGTATTGCACACTTAAATTCAAAGTGTTTCCGGGATAATAATCCCATCCCAGCATTGCTTTGGTTTTGTGTTTGGGAGTTTCTTGAAATCCGTTAAAATAATGGTCAAAAAAAGTTGCCGTTTCCAGACGAATGACGCTGCTTTTGACAGGTTTGCTTATTTCCGCTCCGACAATATTGCTTCTGTAATAATAAGGAACCGCGCCGTTATCGGATATAATGAATACGGGAAAATCGTTCCATACGTTAAGCCAGCTGAAAGAAAAATCAAAATAAGAATAAAAAAAGGAAAGTTTTCCGGCAACTTCGCCGTTTTCCAAGCTGTTATCGGGTTTATACATTTCAATCAAGCTGTCCGACACGGGAAATTCAAATCTATAAGGATTTGATTTTCGCGGAAATTCGTCTCCTTCGTAAAGAGGAATCCAAATTAATTCCAAGTCGGCAAAACCCAAATTTGATTTTAAACGAGCAAGATTCAAAGGCTTTCGGATATCATCAAATTCCTGAGCCGTAAGTTCATTGAGATCGGACGGACAGACCAAGTCCGTAATTCTTACGCCGTCGGCATTTCCCCAAACCGTTAATTGCTTGCCGAAACGAATATTAAAAAAATTATCAGCATAATCCAAATACAATTCATGAAAATTAAGCTTATTCTCGCCCGATATATTATCAATTTTTCCGTTTAATGACACAAATAAAAAAGAGTTATCGAAATCAGAGTAAAAATTCCCTCTTATACGTTGATAATTAACGGCAGTTTCAAACTTTCCTTCCGTATAAGCAGAAAAATAAGTGTCGGCAAAACCGGAAAATTCCATACCGTAAATGAAACCTGCAAAAAGCAAAATAATCCAAAATGCCGAAATTTTCATCAGAATCTTCCTCTTGACAGAGTTGAAACCTCAAAAAGACTCTTTTTGATCGGTTCATTGATTTTAATTTCGCTCATATTGATGATTGTTTTATGTTTCTTTTCGTAATTATCCATAATCATCTGCTCGGCAATCCAAATGCCCGAAATTTTCTTAATCGAATTTACGGTAAGCGTTTTAACCAACTTTTCCTTTTTGTAATAATCAACCTTAATGACAACATTATTGTCTTTTCTGATCGTCAAAATCTTATACGTTCCGCTTACTTTCTGTTCTGTCGGAGTTGCTTTTATCACTCTGCAATCGTGTCCGTTCTCAATTTTGCTCCTTTCAACGAACTCGTAAGTATCTTCGTCAATATTGCGGTCTCCCATGTCGTCGTAAGTAAAATCGGAACCCATGAAATAATCGTCTTCCGAAGAACCGCTGATTCGTCTGACTTTTCTTAATGCCGGCAAATAAAGCCATTTTGCGTCCTCTTTGGAAATGTCGTCATATTCCCAAGCCAAAAAAGCCGTTCCTTTCACATCCGCCGGTTTTTCAAAAAACATAACGCTTTTAGAATCCTTTCCGTAATTTTCCGTAAAACTTTTGATTTGTCTGACTCGTTTTTTACCTCTTTTGTTAACCAAAATCATCTCAATTTCTGATTGACTTGTTTTTCCTTCGTCTCTGTTATCGACAAGATCCATCGCCTGACGCGCCGACATCTCTTCTGCTCCCGTCAATGAAAAAGAAAGCAATGACGCAATAATGAGTAAAAATAATTTTTTCATTTTAAATCTCCTTTTATCAACATTCATAAACGAATAAAAAATAAAAACGTTCCTTATATAAGAACAATGTTCTTTTTATGTAAAAAAGGCGTCAAGTTTTTTTTAAAAAATTCTTCAAGGGGAATCAGTTACAGAGGATAGTAATAACAGACTAACTTACTATTTCGCATTACTTTAAAAAATATCAAATAAATAAAAACGGTATTGTCCGGAATAATTATAAGAATATGCAAGCAATGCAGACATACTGCCCTGCATCTCGAGAAAATACAAATAAAAAAGCTTGACATATTATCCTGAGCAAGTTAGTTTACCCTAATCACATTAAGTTTTTACGGAGGCATTATGAAAAGAAAACTAAAAGCCGTACAATACGGTTGCGGTAAAATGGGTAAATATCTTATTCGCTACTTACTTGAAAAAGGCGCAGATGTTATTGCTGCATTTGATAAAAATCCGGAAGTCATCGGAATGGACATCGGCGAATATTGCGAAACTGGAAAAATGGGAACCGCAATCAGTGACGTCAAAGATGCCGAAGAAATTTTGAAAGCCGAAAAACCGGATGTTTGCATAGTTGCGACAATGAGTACTTTGGAAGACATTAAAGAAGCGTTTAAAACTTGCGCTTTGTGCGGAGTAAACGCAATTTCAACTTGCGAAGAATCTCTGTACCCTTGGAACTCAAATCCTGAATTGTGCAAAGAATTGGACGAACTTGCCAAGAAGAACGGAATCACGTTAGCGGGAAGCGGATATCCCGATATGTATTGGGGCGTTTTAGTTGATGTTATTGCCGGTTCAATGCATAATATTACAAAAATTAAAGGCGTAAGCAGCTACAATGTCGAAGATTACGGAATAGCCTTAGCCGAAGGTCACGGCGCAGGCTTAAGCAAAGAAGAATTCGATAAACAAATCGGTTGTTACAACGATTGCAGTTCGGAAGAGCAAAAGAAACTTGTAGAAAGCGGAGAATATGTTCCGAGTTATATGTGGAATCAAAACGGCTGGCTTTGCGAGAGAATGGGACTTACTCCTGTTTCGCAAATCCAAAAATGCGTACCGATTATTTGCGACAAAGATCTGGAAAGTTCTACATTGGGCATGACCATCAAAGCCGGAGAACCTACAGGAATGTCGGCAATAGTAACTACCGAAACAAAAGAAGGTATCACTATCGAAACAGAATGTATCGGCAATGTTTATTCTCCCGAAGATTTCGACAGAAATGACTGGACTTTCTACGGAGAACCGACCACAACCATAAATGTTGACAGACCGGCAACCGTCGAACTGACTTGCGCTAACCTCGTAGGTCGCATTCCTGCCTTAATCAAAAGCGAGCCGGGTTACATTACCACCGACAAAATGCCGAACAATGTTTACTTAGTTAAAAGCATTGAAGAATATATTTAGAATAAACTCAATATAACAGACATTTAATTCAATAAAAAGCTTCCCTTAATTTAATTTGAGGGAAGTTTTTTTATTGCTCGTATCCCGTGTTAAGAGGAAAATAATCGTCAGAAAAATTAATTTTGCAAAGATAATCGTCAGCGAATAAAAACCTGAGATTTTTCGTTTGAGAGAGAGTTATCGCAAAAATAGCCGTCTGTGTCAAAACTTCTTATTTCATCAATATTTGTAATCTTATTTTTTGCCATAAAACGAAGCATTAAACCGCGAGCTTTTTTTGAAACAGAAGAATGTTTTTTTAATTCGCCGTTTTTCCTTTCAAAAAATGCAATGTCAATCCAATTAAAGCGAGACCGGTCAAACAATCCGGAAAACTCGTCTGAAGCAAGATTAATGATTGTTTCTCCTTTCTTGAAATAATTATTATACGGCATTTTCCAAAAGCTTTTCAAACTTTTCCCGTCTATTTTGAGTTGTGAATGAAAATCAAGACGATAAGGTTTTATAAGACTGTCAGCTTGAATCGGACCGTATAAAGCGGAAAGCAAAATCAAATGATCAATTAAATAAGCTCTCTCTGTCTCAGAAAAATCAACAACACAAAGATTACGATACGCAAGTCCGTTATACAAATCTATTGCATGATATGAAACAGGATTGTCAAAATTTTTAATGTACTTTATATTTTCTCTCAAAAGAGCGGGACTTATCTTTAAACACTTACGCAACTCTTCCGGACTAAAACTTTTAAGTACAGAAATTATTTTTTCCGTATGCTCCGATATACTCCGATCTTTTTTGACGGGAGCTGCAAGATTAAGCTCTTTTGCGGGCGAAAAGATAATTTTCATATTAAAATTCCTTTATAAAAATATATATCATTAAGGCAAAAGACGAAAATTCTGCCATTATACTTAACATTAAAGAAAAGAGCCTCGATATGCCGAAAACAAGAAAAAAGCGCGGCAGAAAATAAAACCGCATAAGTTCATCTTTCCCGTCCCCAAGAACACTGTTTTCGCAATTACCGGAGAAGCTATGAGGTTTAAGGCTCCTGATTTTCTCGCCTCTGACGTTAAATATTTCTGATTATGCCGTAAATCAGTGAGTCTCTCCATTTTCCTCCATGAAATCTGTATTTCCTTAAAACGCCTTCTTTTTCAAAACCCGATTTTTCCAAAACTTTTTGAGCCGGAATATTATCAATATCGGTATCGGCTTCAATGCGGACGCACGGATAATTGGCAAATAAATGTTCTGTAATCATTCCGCATACCTTTGTACCGATTCCTTTTTCTCTGTAACTTTCTTCACAGACAACAAGCCCGAGCCGAAATATACCCGGTCTGAGAACGCTTATATAAATAAGCCCGAGAGGATTTTTATCATCCTCAAAAATAAGTATTTTAAATTTATCCGCAATAAATCCGTTTTCTTGATATTCCGATTCCAATCGTTTAAAAGATTCAAAAGTAAATTCCTGAAAGCATCCTCGCGAATCCGGACTGTTCCAATTGTAAATTGTCTCTAAATCATTTTCCTTTATTGCTCTTATTTTTACGCTGCTTTTCATCTTATTCTCCCGATTCCGTCGCATTATTAAAGCTTTTTATTAATTTTATGAAAAAAGTCTCCGTTAATCAAGCTGAGATAATGCAACAGAAACAGAAAGTTGATTTTCGAGTCAAGGAAATTTAATAGACGGCAGGGTGTGTTAAATGTAATTAAAAACAAAAAAATCGGCGATTAATATAAAATCAATCGCCGCAGTTCTGAAGTTAAAGTTTAAAATGAGATTTACAGATAATTATTTCTTTTGGAAAAAAGTATTTACTTCAGGATTTTTTTCTCCGAATTGTTCGACAAGTTTTTCCAAAATAAATTCTCTGTCTTTACCTTGATTTTCCAGATTTTTCACAAGTTTATAGGCGGCAAATAAAGCCGACGGTCCTATTTCCGAAGCAAAATATCCGACTCCCTGATTCCAGACAAGCATAGCAAATATTTCGTCAAATTCTTTTGTTTCGGCTCCGATGGAGTAGGCTTTGATAAATTCTCTTACGGCTTGTCTCATTCTGCCGGCTCCGACACCGTTGACGAGAGAAAGAAAGAGTCTTGTTTTCATATCGAGAACATGATCTTCTTTGCCCCAAATATAATTCCAAAAATTAACAACATTATTTGCCAAAGCAGGATCTACGGCATTAAAATTTACGATAGCCGTCGGTTTAAAAGGCATATCCTGTTTTTCGGTTGATTCGTCTTTTTTGATCCTGTAAAAATAAGCTCTGTATTCGGCATCGTTTATTTTTTCGGTATCGTTTTCATAGCCCAATTCCGTCATCAAAGAATATAAAGGAAGCGGTTCAAAACTTTGAACAATGCAAATACCCTGCCCTACTTCCAAAGATTTTGCTTTTTGAAGAATAGAAGGTAAAAAATTTCCTTTTAATTCCCTGACATCTTTAATATCAAAATCAGATTTTTTGTTTAACCAATCTTTCATTTTTTCTCCTTTCTGCAATTATTTTTTATTATAAATGAGTATATACGGTTTCCGGGGAATGTCAAATTTAAATTAAACGACGATGAAACATCATGAAAGGAGACACAATATTTGAGCATGAGAAGGGTATTGTATTTTAATAAAAACAAAAAAAGCCCAGAGCTGAAAGGGCTTGAAATCTAATCTTGAATAACTTTCATATTAGGGGTAACTCCTTCCTTGGGAAGATGTTCAAAACCCTCTCCGTAAACCTGATGAACATCCTGAACGACAATAAAAGCTTTGTCGTCTATCCGGGAAACCAGCCGAACAAGAGCAGGAATATTTTTCTTGGGCATTACCGTGGTAAGAACAACCCGTTCAACTCCCGTATAACCTCCGACGCCGGCAAAAGAAGTAATTCCTCTTTGCAAATTTTTAAAAATGGCTTCTTTCAGTTCTTCAGGTCTGTCCGTAGTAATCATAATTCGCTGACTGGCATTAAATCCGTTCAAAACTATATCCACGGTTTTTATCTGAATAAAAATAAAAACAAAGGAATACATAATCGTTTCAAGCCCTTTCATCCCGGTACTTTTGTATGCCCAAATCGTAGCAAGAGAAAGAACTGTTATATCAACCGTAATGAGAGTTTTGCCTATCGGGATTCTTTTAATCCAACGCATAATTTGAGCAAAAGCGTCAGAACCGCCGGTGCAAGCTCCGTGAAAAAAGACCAATCCCATGCCGATTCCGATTAATATGCCGCCGTAAAATGAATTAAGAAGAGGATTATGAGAAATTAATTCGGGGAAATACGTATCATGAAGATATTGAAATCCGTCTAACATAGCGCCGAAAATTGCCACGGCGTAAATAGATCTTATCCCGAATCCTTTGCCCAAAAGTTTGGTTCCGATGATAAAAATAACAAAAGTTATGATCATATTTACGGTGCCTAGCGGTAATCCGAAAATATATTTCATTAAATAAGCTATACCGATAACGCCGCCCTCGTAAAAGTTCATCGGAGTAACGAATACCGTATAAGCAAAAGCGGAAAGCATGCAACCGAAAGTAATCATGATCCACGGTAAAACATGTTTTTTCTGTTTTAAAATTATATCCGTCATTCTTCCTCGTTTTTTATTTTATTTTTCTGCTCGCAAACAATAACCTGTTCCTCAGAGCGAAACTGAAAATTTTTGCGCCATTATCAAAGTCAACTTTTTATTGAACAAAAAGATAACGAGACAGATAATATTTTGATTTAATTGAAGATAAACATTAGATGAGCGTGTTTTTATTCCCTCCTTTAAACTGATGAAAAATAAAGCTCCGATTCCGGAATCAAACGTTTTTGCAATTAATTCATTTACCTTTTTTGTTTTATCATCGCCGGATTGTTGTTTTTTCGATTCGCATTGAATTTTTCTTTGACATAATTTCACTTTATCCTTATTTGTGCAAAATTATCAAAATTCTGTTACGGGAAGATATTAAATAAAAAAAAATAAACCTTGGAAAATAAAGAAATGATAAGAATAGTCGAATCCGAATTTGTTAAAAGCGCAGTAAAACCCGATCAATATCCGACAGAAGGTTTGGCGGACATTGTTTTTGCCGGCAAATCAAACGTCGGCAAATCATCCATGATCAACACCGTCTTAAACAGAAAATTAATTGCCAAAATATCTTCAAAACCGGGAAAGACAAGATTAATTAACTTTTTCAAAATAAGGGTTAAATTTTCGGATTCCGAAGAGTCCGGCTTTTTTAATTTGGTGGACTTGCCGGGATACGGTTATGCTAAAGTTCCCAAGTCCGAGCGCGATTCATGGCAAAAAATGCTGGATCTGTATTTTCAAAACAGAGTTCAAATCAGAGACGTTTTTATATTGGTCGATATACGTCATAAAGCCGATCCCAAAGATGCATCAATGATTGAAATGCTGAAAAAACTCAACTTGCCTTTTACGGTAATTGCCACCAAATCCGATAAGATTGCCAAGGGAAAAATACCGAAAGCTCTAAACGGGCTTAAAGAAGGTTTAGGATTAACGGATGAAACAATTATTCCGTTCTCTTCGTTAAAGAAACAAGGTGTTGAAAAAGTAATTAATCGGATAGAGAAACAAATATTTTAAGAGAGAAAAGAAATGATTTTAGAAAAAATAAAAAATTCGACCGATTTGCATCAACTTTCAATCTCGGATTTGAAAATTTTGGCGGAAGAGGTTCGCAAAAGAATAATAGAAGTAACCGCAAAAAACGGCGGTCATTTGGCTCCCAGTCTCGGGGCAACCGATTTAGTTATTGCTCTGCTGAAAGTTTTCGATCCGTTTAAAGATCGCTTTGTTTGGGATGTCGGGCATCAGTCTTATGCCTATAAAATATTAACCGGACGCAATAATGAATTCGATACGTTAAGAAAATTTAAAGGTCTCAGCGGTTTCAACAATATTTTTGAAAGCAAGGCTGACGCATTCGGAGCCGGACATGCTTCAACTTCCATTTCTGCAGCCTTGGGCATTCAGACGGCAAAAGATCTGAAAAAAGAAAAAGACAGAGTAATAGCCGTTATCGGAGACGGAGCATTGACGGGCGGAATGGCTTTCGAGGCTTTAAATCATGCCGGACATATCCAAAAAAATCTTATAGTTATCCTGAACGACAATGAAATGTCCATTTCCAAAAACGTAGGAGCGCTGCAAAGTTATTTAACCAATATGCTGGTCAGCAAATCATACAACACTTTGAAAGACAAAGTTTGGAATATTTCTTATAATTTGCCGACAAATATAAGACGTAAATTTATTACGGGCGTGCAAAAAGTTGAAGAAAGTTTGATAAATATTCTGGTACCGAATATCTTCTTTGAAGATTTGGGATTTAAATATGTCGGTCCTGTCGAAGGGCACAATATACCTCGCATGGTCAGAATTTTCAATAAGGTAAAGAATAATATCGTCGGTCCCGTCCTTATTCATACGGTAACCCAAAAAGGAAAAGGATGTAATTTTGCCGAAAATGACGCAACGACTTTTCACGGTTTAGGTCCTTATAACGAAAATACGGGAGAAAGAGCCGGTAAAAAAGCTCCGACGTACTCAAACGTTTTCGGTAAAAAATTAACTGAACTTGCCGAGAAAAACGATAAAATAACGGCAATTACGGCCGCCATGACAAACGGAACCGGATTAACGGGTTTTGCCAAAGCTCATCCCGAGAGATTTTTTGACGTAGGTATTGCCGAACAACATGCCGTAACCTTTGCCGGAGGACTCTCCGCAGAAGGCATGAAACCTTTTGTCGCCGTCTATTCAACCTTTTTGCAACGAGCTTACGATCAGGTAATCCATGATATAGCTTTGCAAAAATTACCGGTTGTTTTCTGCTTAGACAGAGCCGGTTTGGTAGGAGACGACGGAGCAACTCATCACGGCGTATTTGATTTGTCCTACCTCTTGCCTGTTCCCGGAATGACAATAGTTGCCCCGTCAAACGGAAGACAATTTGAGAAAATTTTGGAATTTGCATCAGAATACGACAAAGGTCCGCTGGCAATACGCTACCCGAGAGGAGAAGCTCACGTTATTCCCGAATCATCCGAAGAAATTATTTACGGTAAATCCGATATGCTGAAAGAAGGCGAAGAAATTGCAATCCTGACCGCAGGCAAAGATCTTGTTACAGGAATGAAAATCGTTGAAATTTTGGAAGAAAAAGGGTTAAAACCCTGTCTTGTCGATGCCGTTTTCGTTAAGCCTTTGGACACGGAAATGCTCTATAAAATAAAAGAAACATGTTCGATTATCGTTACCGTTGAAGACAATGTTCTGAAAAACGGTTTCGGATGTCAAATCAGCGAATATTTTAAAAATGACGGTTTAACGATAATGAATTTCGGCTTGCCGGATGATTTCGTTACTCACGGTTCGGTTGAAGAATTAAGGAATATGCTTGAACTTCGCCCCGAACAAATCGCTGAAAAAATTTTAGAAAAAAGAGGTTAGATTATGGCAAACGTTATTTGTGAACTTGTATGCGTAACTTATGACATAGGACCAAGCTTATCGCCATTTGTCGCAGAAGTTATAAAACTGATCGAAGAAGATGAAAAAGTAGATCATCAACTCACTCCCATGGGTTCCGTATTGGAAGGCGAATGGGACGACGTAATGGCTTTGGTTGACAGAATTTTCAAACATTTTGCAGATGATTATGAAAGAATCGGCATTACTCTGAAAACGGATTACAGAAAAAGTAAAAAAAATCGCATGGAAGGAAAGATTAATTCCGTAAAAAGCAAACTTTCTCGCTCCTGATAATGCGAAAATATAATTCCCGTTAAGGTCTTTGCATGATCTCAATTTTTTCGGAAATAAAATATCTGAAAGGCGTCGGAGAAAAAAGAGCCCGATTGCTCAATAAATTGAATATTTTTACAATTTATGATTTGATGCTGCACTTTCCGAGAATGTACATAAACAGGGAACAGAAAACAAGACTTTCAGATCTTAAAACAGATCAATATTCCGCTTTAACGGGACATATCGTAATTACCGAAACAATCTCCGGTTATAACGGTAAAAAACAATTGGAAACCGTTATTTCCGACGGCGAAAGTTACCTTTATCTGCATTGGTTTAAATATCCTTCATACTTGCCTGAGAAACTTAAACCGGGAAGAAAAATCTGGGCGGCGGGAGTTCTTACCGTTTTTCGAGGTCGTCCCGAGCTGATTCATCCGGAAACTGAATTTTTGGATGAAGAAAGCAGGGTTAACGAGTTTTGGCGAAGCCGTAAAATATTGCCGGTTTATCCTTTGACGGCAGGAATTGCTATAAACAGTTTCCGTAAATTGATTTTCAATGCTTTTTCTTTATACCACAATCAAATAAGCGAAACTCTTCCCGAATATCTTATTAAATTGTTAAATTTTAAACCGCTTCATACGGCAATTCAAAAAATTCATTTCCCCAATTTTGAGGAAGAAGCAGCCGAAAACAGAAAACGTTTTATCTTTGAAGAATTCTTTTATCATCAGTTATTGATGGCAAAATCGAGGATGAATCATTTACAGCCCGGCAAAGGTTACGTCATGCCGAAAGTCGAGGAAGCTCAAATTCAACTGATTAATTCTTTGCCTTTCCGCTTAACTGATGCTCAAAAAAGGGTTATCGAAGAAATTCAATCTGATATGGCTTCAGATCGCCAAATGAACAGATTATTGCAGGGCGACGTCGGAAGCGGAAAAACTGTCGTTACGCTTTTCGGAATAATACAGGCAGTGTTTAACGGATTTCAAGCTGCCGTTATGGTTCCGACCGAAATTCTGGCTGAACAACATGCAAAAACGTTAAGCAAGTTATTGAAAAAATCAGGTCTTAATATTTCATGTTGCCTGATAAAAGGCGGTAATTACAAAGGCAAAAAATCTTTAATTCAAGATGTTAAAGACGGGAAAATACAAGTTATAATCGGAACCCACGCTTTAATTCAAAAAAAGATTGAATACAAAAATCTAGGATTTGCAGTGATTGACGAACAGCATCGTTTCGGAGTAGGACAACGAGCTTTGCTTGCTTCCAAAGATCAGCATCCCGATATTTTACACATGTCTGCAACGCCGATTCCCCGTTCTTTGGCAATGACGGCATACGGAGATTTGGATGTCAGCATATTGGACGAATTGCCTCCGACAAGAAAACCCGTAAAAACTTTTTGGCGTTCTTTTCGCAGCAGAAATGAAGTTTATTCTCAAATTGAACCTGAAATATTAAAAGGGCGACAGGTTTACATAGTTTGCCCCTTGGTTGAGGAATCAGATAAAACAGATTTGTTGGATGCGGTTTCCCTTTATGAAGAAATTAAAGATAATATTTATCCTCAATTCAAATCTGCTCTGTTGCACGGGAAAATGAAAACCCGGGACAAAGACGAAATCATGAACTCGTTTAAACGAGGGGAATTTAACATTCTGATAGCCACCACGGTAATTGAAGTCGGCGTGGACGTACCCAATGCCTCCGTCATGATAATAGAACATGCCGAAAGGTTCGGTTTGAGTCAATTGCATCAATTGCGAGGAAGAGTCGGAAGGGGAGCAGAGCAAGCTTTTTGTTATCTTATTTCTTATCAAAAATTAAGCAAAGAAGGAAAAGAACGATTATCCGCAATGACAGCTTCAAACAGCGGATTCGATATTGCCGAAAAAGATTTGGAAATCAGAGGTCCCGGAGATTTTTACGGTACAATCCAATCAGGGTTGCCTGCTTTTTCTTTTGCAAATTTAGCGAAAGACAGACAAATTTTGGAAACAGCCCGCAAAATTGCTTTTAAGATTATTGCCGAAGATAATGAATTTAATCTTGAGAAAAATAAAATAATCAAAATTAAATATGATCGGGAATACAAAAGCAGAGAAAAATTTTTTAAAATTTAATTTTAAGTTTGACATATTGACTGAAAATGACAAGGTTACTGAAATCACATAAGGGAAAGCCATGAAATTCATTAAATTGCTCTTACTTTTATTGTTGTCAGGCTGTCAGAATTACAAGACGCCCGATTTTGACGGGAATAACGCTTTGGATTTGATAAAGCGTCAACATCTTATGGGAGACAGATATCCCGGAACGGAAGGCATTGAGAAACTCCGATCCTTTATCATTTTAAGCATGAAAAAATGCAGAGGCGAAGTTACGACGCAAAAATTTGACTTTACGGCATTTGGAGAACCGCAAAAAGGCGAAAACATCATAGTAAAGTTTTATCCTGATCTCGGAAGAAGAATTTTGCTTTCCGCCCATTACGATACCAGAAAATACGCCGATAAAGATCCGAATGAAGCCGACAGAAAATTACCCGTTCCCGGAGCAAACGACGGAGGATCGGGCGTTGCCGTATTATTGGAAATTGCCGAAATTTTATCAAAAAATCGTCCTGTTCTTCACGGAGTGGACATGATCTTTTTTGACGGCGAAGACGGAGGAATTTACAACGAATCGGAATCATGGTGTTGCGGATCAAAATATTTTTCGGAAAATCCTTTGCTTGATTGTCCCGAGACATCAATAAATATCGATATGGTAGGCGATTCCGATCAGGAAATTAAAATGGAATATTTTTCTTACAGCGAAAACCCTCAATATGTTTTGAAACTGCTTACTCTTGCCGAAAAAAGAGATATTTCCTCTTTTACCAAAAAAATTTCAGATCCGATAATAGATGACCATTATTATCTGCTGAAAGCAGGCTTTCCGTCCGTAAATATTATAGATTTCGATTATAAATATTGGCACACAAGAGAAGACACGCCGGATAAATGTTCAGCTGAATCTCTTAAAAATGTCGGTCAGGTCGTTACGGATTGGATTTATGAAAAATAATCCGCTTTTAAGATGGATTACCCCGGATGAGCAAAGAATTCTTTTTTTTGTTTTGTTTCTTCTTTTTACCGGAATAATTCTTAAAATAAGCGGCAATAAAATAATCAATGAAAAAGCCGAAAAAGAAATTGCCGATTCTGTATTTGCCGAACCTTACAAGATAATACTGGACATCAGGACAGCCGATAAAAAAGCTTTACTCTGTCTTCCCGGCATAAGCGAGAAAAAAGCTGATAAAATATTGGAATTCAGAAAAAATTACGGTTTTCAAAAAACTTCCGATCTTATGAAAGTAAAAGGAATAGGACCTTTAACTTATAAAAAGTTAAGCGACTGTTTCTTAAAATTCGGAGAAGAAGATTACGAAATCAAAGCTTCCGTAAATTATCGGAAATCAGTCGAAAAATTGAATATTAAAATAAATATAAATACGGCGGGAGCTGATGAATTAACCCTTTTGGAGGGGATAGGGCTCGAGAAAGCAAAAAGAATAGAAGAGTTCAGAAAAACTTCCGGAAAGTTTACCGCAAAAGAAGATATTATGAAAGTAAAAGGCATCGGTAAAAGAACTTACGAGAAAATAAAAGATAAAATCATATTAAAGGATTAAAGATAATTTATGCCGATAAACGAAATTGATATTTCACGAAAAATAGGACCGACATTGACTTTGGCTCATCTCTACGAAGCTCAAAATCAATATGTTGATGCTTTGGTTATCTGCGAAAAACTTTATGCCCAAAATCCCGATGAAGAAGTTTCGGAAAAAATAAAATATCTCCGCAGTCTGATTGCAAAAGAACATAAAGAAAAATATAACGATAAACTTTTGAAAATTTTTACGGAAAAAGAGATGAGAGAACTTCTGATCCTTCCGGAAAAAACTTACAAAGCATATCGGGAAGCTTTTGACGGTATTGAGGAAGAAAAAATTCCGCAAAACGCAGAAGATCATAAAAATATTGAAGAATATGAAACGCCGTCCCAAAAATCCGAAACCGATGAAATAATGAAAGAAATCCAAAAATCAGGAGAAAAAACATATTCCCAAAAAGAAAAAATCTGCGTATCCGGAAAATCATATCCTGAGGAGACTCAAATTTCCGTAAAGGAATTATTGAAAATATTAAAAACTGATTTTGATCGGGATAAAAAAATTTCCGACTTGAAAATTTCTGATTTGATATTGATTTTAACAAAATTATATGACTAAAAAAATTTTATTATCACTATGCGATTTAAGAAAAAAAGCTAATCAAAAATAAAAGGAATAACAATTATGACTTTTTACGGAAAACCGATAAAAGAGCTGGAACAATTACCCAGCGTTCCCATCGTTTTAAACAAAATATTAACGGCTATAGACGATAACTCAGTTTCTAATAAAGAAGTTGCGCAAATCATAGGATTCGATCCCATTTTAACGGCAAAAGTTTTATCTCTTGCCAACAGCGCCTTATTCGGAGGAAGAGCCCAAATAAATGAAATATCCGCAGCAGTTACAAGATTGGGACGCAGCGAAATAAAAAATATTGCCATGACTATTTATATTGCCAACATGATCAGCGGTTTGAGTTTAAATTCTATAAAGATAGACCAATTCTGGAAACATTCTCTGGCAACCGGATTTATTTCCCGAAAACTTGTTTCTTACCTTGATTCCGCAGACAAAACTTCTTCCTATGAGCTTGAAAATAATCTTTATATTGCAGGTCTTCTTCATGATTTGGGATTCGTTTTTTGGGATATGTACATGCCTCTGAACTTCAAAAAAATTCTGGAAACTTCAATTGCAGAAAATGAAACCATCGCATTTACGGAAAAAAAAATACAAAACACCAACTATGTTGAAGAAGGAGCCAAAATATTGCGATATTGGTCTTTGCCGACAAATATTGTTTCATACATAATAAATTACAGTAATCCTGAAAAAGCTGTCCAGAAATATAAGACGGGAGCTTATATATTGAATGCGGGAACCTATATTTCCAATTTAACAGGCTTCAAAAATGTCAGTAACGCCGAAATGATTCGCCATCCTGAAAATATTATGGACATTTTTACTTTTAAAGACTATTCAGAAGAAGATATAAAAGATTTATTCGATGAATTTCTCGGTCAATCAAAATTATTCATTGCTTTTTCCGAAATGATTATGAGTTCTTAAAATGAAATTGGAAATTTGTATCGCTTCCGCCAAAAGCGCCGAGATTGCTTCCGAATTTGCAATTGACAGACTGGAACTAAACAGCGGGCTGGAACTCGGCGGTCTTACCCCGGATATTGCTCTTTTGGACTACATAAAATCTTTTTCCGAAATCCCCGTAATGTGTATGATTCGTCCGCGACCGTCCGGATTTTGTTACAATAAATCCGAGTTTATGATGATGAGACGTTCAATCGATAATTTTTTGTCTTGCGGAACTGACGGAATTGTAATCGGTTTTTTAAAAAATAATGCAACTATTGACAGAGAAAAATGTTTGGAAATCAGAAAAGCTGTTCCCGAAAATATTGATTTGGTTTTTCATCGAGCTTTCGATTTTACCGAAGATTTAACGGAATCGGCAAAAATTTTGGAAGATTGCGGTTTTACCAGAATACTTACTTCCGGAGGGGAATATTCAGCTGTTGCCGGAAAGGAAAAAATAAAAAAACTTATAGAATCTTTTAAACATATTGAGATTTTACCCGGGGCGGGAATTAATCCGGAAAATTGTCTTGAGTTTATAAAATATACCAGAGCGAAACAATTACACGGAACTTTTTCGAATTGCCGAAGAGATCTTTCGACCTCAGGAAATAAATTAAATTTAACCGGATTTAAAGATTACGACGAAAATTCTTATTTGGAGACTTCTTCAGAAAAATTAAAGAGTTTGATAATGAAATTAAAAAGTGATCTCGGGAGTAAAAATGTTATTTGATAAAAAATTAATCAGAGTTAATGCGGAAACCAAGGATAAATGGGACTGTTTAAAAAAAATGGCGCATTTATTGGCTCTTAACGATATTCTGACAAACGAAGACGAGTTTTTTGCTTCAGTAAAAGAAAGAGAAGAATTTATCTCCACCGGAATAGGATACGGTATAGCCGTTCCTCACGGAAGATCAAATGTCGCAAAATCTTTAGCGATAGCCGTTTTTCATTTGAAAAATACCATTGATTTTAATTCTCTGGACGATAAACCCGTTAAATTGCTTTTTATGGTAGCCGTTCCGGAAAAATATGCCTCCGAATATATGAAAATATTATCTGCCGTATCAAAATTTTTACATATACCCGATACCATAAACAATCTTTTTTCCGTAAATTCGGTTGATCAAATTTATGAAATATTGAAAGGAGTGGAGTATGAAAATAAATAAACTTGTTCTTGTCGCAATTCTGATTATTCCGATGAACTTTTTATTTGCTTTACACGATGATGCCGGAACTTCCGCATTCAATTTTTTAAATGTTAACTATTCGGCAAGAGCAGCCGCTATGGGGAACTCCTACACCGGCTTATCCGATGATTCGGAAGCTCTTTATTACAATCCCGCCGGAATTGTTCAAATTAAGCGTCCGTCGGCTTCCGTATCTTTTATGCAATATTTTGAAGGATTTCAAGGCGGAGCAGCTTCTTACGCAAAAAGATTAAACAATAAAATTATTTTAGGAGCATTTACTCAATACATGACCAACGGAGACATAGATAAAACGGAAGTTAACAATCAAAATGAATATATAGGCAAAACAGGAACTTTCGGAGCTTCCGATCTTGTTTTAGGCATCTCTTCCGCTTACGAGATGAACAGTATTCTTACTTTCGGATTAACGGCGAAATTTATTTCTGAATCCATTGACGACAATACGGCAACCGCATTTCTGGCTGATTTCGGAGTTTTGCATCAAACCACAAATAAAAAACTGAAACTCGGGATCAGCGCCAAAAATTTCGGAACGCAATTATCTTATTTTACCGAATCAAAATTTAAAGAAAGCATGCCCGAAGTTATTGCTGTAGGATTCTGTTATCGAAAAAGCGAAAAACTTAAAGGTTTGCTTGATATATGTTATCCTCTCCGCAATAATGCTTACGGAAAATTGGGTGCGGAATATCGTATTCATCCCGTATTGGATTTGCGCGTCGGTTATAAAACCAATGCTTCCGACTGGAAAACAGGAGGGGATTACGAGTTATTTTCAGGAATGTCTTTCGGATTCGGTTTGAATTGGGACAAATATTTATTTGACTATGCCGTTTCCTCTTACGGAGACTTGGGTTTTGTCAATCAACTGACAATAAAATACAACTTTTAATTATAAAAAGAAAAAACAAAAAACCTCCGAAACGGAGGTTTTTATTTCTTTCTTTATGCTCAGAAACCGTAAAATCAGGATTTATCCGACTTTTAAAATTTCTTTTATCATTGAAATGAATTGCTCTTTCGGAAAAGCTCCCTGACTCATTTGAGGTTGTTCTCCGATCGGAATAAATAATAATGAAGGAATACTCTTGATTCCGAACATTCCCGCAAGTTCCTGCTGGTCTTCCGTATCAATCTTATAAATATCTACTTTACCTGCATATTCTTCGCTTAATTCTTCCAAAACAGGAGTCACCATCCGACACGGACCGCACCAATTTGCGTAGAAATCTATAATTGCGGGTTTATCGCCTTTGAACTTCCACTCTTTTCCCTGTTCAAAATCAAAAATTTTTTCTTTAAATGTATCAAGTGTTAAATGTTCCATTATTACCTCGTTTAATTTATATTTTTTATTTACTGCTTAATAATAACAAACTAATTGATAATAGCAAATATTTCTTTGCATTTTATTTTTCAAAGGTAAAAGCAATATTAAATAAATGGTTATCTTAAAATAAATTACAGCTAAATAGATATAAAAAAAAATTTTACATTAATTTTGACCTTTTGATAAAATACGCCAATAAATTTTGCTCAATCGGTACAGAAGTGTTAATCTGATTGTATTCAATATTCGATTTAAGGCATTCTCCGGTTATTTTATCGGTAAAATCTTTAAAAGAGTCTATATACTGCTTTCTGATTTGCCAAGGATTAACAACAACCTTTTCCTTTGTTTCCGAATCAATAAATTCCGTTTCTTTTTTATAATTAAATTCAATTTCTTCTTTATCAATCAAATGAAAAACAATTACTTCGTGTTTAAGATACCTGAAATGTCTGAGTCCGTTCATAAGTTTTTCCGGATCATCAAGCAAATCCGTAATCAAAATTATCAGACCTCGTTTTTGTATTCTCTCCGCCAAACTGTGTAAAACTTCAGCCGTATTGGTTTTCCCGTTCGGTTTAGTTTCATAGAATTTATTCATCAAAATGTTCAGATACGAACGTCTTGCTTTGGCAACAATATAATCGTCAACCGCATCGGAAAAAATTAATGTTCCGACCGCATCCTGTTGTTTCAGCATTAAATAAGATAATGACGAAGCCAACATTTTTCCGTAATTAAGTTTTGATATATTTCCCGAAGAAAATCCCATGGAATTACTGCAATCAAGCAAAATATAAGATTTCAGATTAGTCTCTTCCTCATATCTTTTTATATAATACTTACCTGTTTTGCCAAATATCTTCCAGTCCAGGTTTTTGAGAGAATCCCCCGGAATATACTGCCTGTGATCACTGAATTCCACGCTGAATCCGTGAAACGGAGAACGGTGCAAACCGATAATAAATCCCTCGACGATTAACTTTGCTCTGAGATTGAATTTATCGGCTGCGGCAATCGCTTTGTCCGTTAAAAGCTCTTTCCTCATTAATTTTTCTTTTCTTTATACAAAATTGAAAGGGGAAGTAAAACAATATAGGTAATAGTCAGTATAACGGGAGAAATTTCATCATCCCCTGTTGCCATAATCGCATATCCGACAATCAATAAAATGACGGATAAAACAAAAAGCACAATGTTTATTTTTCCAAATTGCAGACGCTTCATATATTCCTCACTTTTTATTTAAATATTTTAACATTGTCTCGGCTTTTTCAACCGACTGTTTATGATTATTAAGCTTAACCGCTAAATTCAGCATATTTTTCCCTTCTTCCGGTTCGGACAGCTTCAAAAAAAGCGCCCCGAGATGATAAGCTATTTCGCTGTTTGTAACTTCATTATAAATAAATTCTTCAAAGAATACTTTTGAGGTTTGATATTTTCCCAGTTTATAATACAACCAACCCATACTGTCTCTTATGCCGAGGTTATCCGGATCTTTCTCGAATGCCTCGTAGATAAGCTTTCTCGCTTTTTCCGTTTTATCGGAATAAATCAATAATGAATAACCGTAATAATTAATGGCGGAAGAGTTTTCCGGAAATCGAGAGTAACATTTTTCGGAAACGGCAAGAAGTTTATCTGTTTCTCCTCTCATTTCAAAAAATGTTCCTATAACAAAATAATTATCTAAACTCAAACAGTCCTGATGAGCTGCTTTCCAATACCATTCGGCAGCCAAAGAATATTTCTTCAGGTTTTGCAGACATTCTCCGTTTATAAAAGCGGAAAATCCGGGATTATTCAAAGCAGACGAAAATTCTTCGGCTTTTTCATATTCTTCGCCTTTAAAAGCAAGATAGGTCGCTAATATAATATCGTTTTCTTCCGTTAAATCTTCTTTATCTAATAAATTCAGATATTTTTTTGCGTCATTTTGTCTGTTTAAACATTCAAAAATATCGGCAAGAATAATATTTTTTCTGTATTTCGGCAATCCGAGAGCCGTCAAAGAATCCAAATAAGCTTCCGAATTATTCGATCCCGAGGAATCATTGGCTGCCAAAGCATAGCAATAATTCGATAATTGGATATTTAAATCGGTTTCTTTGTAAAGTCTCATCCACTCTTTCTTTAATCCTTTTTGCAAGAGAAAACTTGAAATTAAGTGTTTAACATTTCTTTTATCTTCTTCATTTTTAGAAATTTTCAAATATTTTCTGAAACAATCAACAGCAATATCCGCTCTATCGGAATAAACAGCGGCAGAAATAAAAATCAGAATTAAATTTTCATCTTCAATATCACGGCAAAAAGCTTGATATTCATTTATTTTTTCATATTTATCGCAACTCAAATAAATTCTGAGCAACATAGGCAAATAAGCTTTTTGCAACTCCTGATCCCAAGCAAAATATTTTTCAGCTAAAGCAATTGCGGCATCAAAATTTTTTCGTTCCAAATAAAATTGGAACCATTCCTGAAATATCCTTTTTGCTCCGTAAGTTTCGTAAGATTTACGCAAAACAGTTTCTGCCTGATCAGGGAAAGCATTGACAATATAATTCAATAATCCGATAAATTCTTCTTGTAAAATAAGGTCAATTTTTCCCCAGCGAGTCGAATCCGGATTTAAATTAAAAATAAGGTCAAAATCTTCAGGCTTAATGTCAATTCGAGAAACTTTAAACATCAATAACTTGATAATTCTGCTGTCGTTCGGATATTTTTCAATCAGTTTGCTGAAAATATTTTCCCATTTTTCAAACTGAAAACGACTAAATAAAATACTTCCGAAATCTTCGGCAATTTTCTCGTCAAAGTTTACTTCCGTAAGATATTGGCAGATCAAATCCGGGACATCATTAAACCTTTGCATTTCTTCGGGAGAAAGATAACAGTAAGATTCAATCAAATCATCCAGAATAACTCGATTACAATTACTTTCTTTATAAGCTTTTCTCAATAAAACAACAGCCGAAACGGGATCGCCTTCCAGACGAGCCATATCGCCCATGGAATATTCTATTACCGCATTCTCTTTCAAACTTTTCGGAATTCCGGAACTAACCGATTTATTTGAGCTGCATCCGGCAAAAATCAATGCGCAAAATAATGCGAGAATAAGATAATTTTTATTTTTCATATTTTAAAAAGTCATATTGAAGATAATCATCATAGAACGATCAAAACCGATAGTGTTGGGACTGTTTTCCAATAAATCGTAAGCATTCAAACGCAAACTCAGATAATCGGTAAAACGAATTTCCGCTCCTGCATTAAGATAACCTTTCCCCGCTCCGGAAAATCTGTCATCTTCGCTGACTCGATCATCGTTGTCGTTTAAAGCCAAATCATACTCGCAAATAAGCGTCAGCATATTTCCGACGGTTTTATCGACTCCGAAAAAGAAATTCAAGTCATTGTCTTCTTTGTCTTCCAAACTGTAATTTAATCCTCCGTGTAACCCGATATTTCCCCATAAAATCCAATTTCTGCTTGTAACTAAATAAAAACCTTTTGATTTTATGTCGTAACGTTTTTCGCTTTCAATGTAACTGCCGTGTCCCTGAGAATTGTAACCGATGACAACAGCCGGTACGGACGGACTTTCATCAATGGCGCGAAACTTAAAACTAAATTCTACTTTATCGTGAAAGACAGGCTTTTCATTACCTACAATTGACTCTCCCCCATAACTTATTCCAAACATAAATCTGGGGAAAAGACCGACCTCGGAACCGATAAGCATTCCGTTATTGCGATAAAGTTTGGTAAAAACGGAACTCTCTCCTCTCTGCAAAATTCCCGCTGTCGGAACATCTGCAAGTCTTCTCAATTCATACCCGGACAAAAAGTCGGATAAACTGAAAATTATCAATAAAAAGCTGATTTTTTTCATCTTAATTCTCCTGTTTAAGACTCTGTTTCTTATTTATTTTTTTAGGTTGAAAAGTCTTTGCTATAAGTTCAAGTTCTTCCAACCCTGCAAGTTTATACCCTTCCGGGAAATAAACATAATTATCTATAAAATAGCATATTTTTTGTTCTTCGTTCCAAAAACCGTAACCTCGAAAAGCTCCTCCTACAAATAATTCTAAATTTCCCCAATGTCCGTACATTTTAATGGCATTGATTTGATCGTTCAATTTGATTTTGGTCATCTCTGTTTTTTTGCGGTCATAAATATCTCCCTCATAAAATTCATAACCGATTCGGTCTCTGGTGTCCAGCATCCATTGAATCATATCAGGTTTTGTCTCGGCTTTTTCCCAATAAATACCGATAATTCTGTCGGGATTATCTTTTAATCTGGCAATGTAAGAAATAAAATTGTTTTCGTCGTTTCTGCGAAACTCCCTGTAATGCTTAGGAATCTGCACAGTCCAAGGATATCGGGAAAATGCGGAATACGGAATAATCCCTCGCGAATAAATGTTTGCCGAAATTCTTTCGTCCCAGCGTTTACGAAAAGTTTTAAACAATCTGTCTTTATAGAAATCGGCAAGTTGTTTCAATCTTTCCAAATCTGAACCTATTAAAAATACAACCTGTTGATCATTTGCCCAAACATTTTCTGCCGTAAACATTCCGCCTTTGCGTTCTTGGGCAGATTTAAATGAGTTTGCCGCTAAATGTTTGCGAACAAAGTCAGAAATATCGCTTTGGGAATCCAAAATGCTTAAAAATATAATATTTCGATGTTTATAAAACTGCTCCATTCCGTCAAAAGACACTTTTCGCAATTGAAAGACGCTTTCTTCCTCGGTGGTTACAACAATTTTTTCCAATGACCTTTTTAAAATGTCTTCCGTTATTTTCCATTCATCTTCGTCGGACATTACAATAATTTCCTGCTTGCTTCCCCAAGCCAAAGGTTTTTTCGGATCAATTTTATTTTTGCTTACTCGCAATTTGCTGTTCTTTCCGGAATCGCATCCCAAAATCAAAAAAACAGCAATCAGAAAAAAATAAATAATTTTTTTTAACATCATTTTTTCTTTACCGCCAAAACATAGGTAAGTCCTGACCAAACAGTAATCACGGTTACGAAAACAAAATAAATGTTAAAGATTAAATCAGCAACCGATACGGCTTTTTCAGGAATAATTCCGGATTTAACCAAAGTAAACCACAGCAATGCGGCAATTATGCCCGTCATTTGCAAAACTGTTTTTAACTTTCCGCTTTTATTGGCGGCAATGATAATATTCTTCTTTTTGTAAATTTCTCGTAAAACGGTAATAACGACTTCTCGAAAAGCTATCAGCCAAATCATATAAATATTGATCATGGATAAAGGTTCCGTACCGAGAGCAAACAAAGCCGTAAGAACCAATATTTTATCGGCAAGAGGATCCATTATTTTCCCGAAGTTTGAAATAACGTTGTACTTTCTGGCAAGCATGCCGTCATAATAATCGGAAATACTGGCAATTACAAAAGTTGCTAAAGCAATTACGCTGTTTTTAAAATTTGATTCCGCCCAAAACATAAAGAACCAAAAAACGGGCACTAAACTTATTCTCAATAAAGTTAAAGCATTAGGTAAATATTTCATCTTCTAAAAGTTTCCTCTTTTGTAAATAAAATTAAGCCTGAAATATACCGATAAATCAGCAATCAAAAGCACAATCAGCAGAATAAGAATGTTTGTCAAACCGTATCCTTCAAAATTTCCGGTAAATAAAAAAATAACCGTAAAATTAAAAAGAACAGGCAAAAATATCGGCAAGAAAGAATTTTTCCGGAACATCTTTTTTACTCTTTTAAAATCACCGCCGGCATGCAGATAAACAGTCCAATATTTCTCGTTGCGGCGTTCGGCATAATTTCTCATAAAAACCCTAATTAAAAAAATAATCAAATAAAAAGTAAGAAAAATCGCATTTTCAGCTGTATTAAAAAGTTCAAGTCTTCTGTTATTTTCCTCCCAAATACGGTCATTGTAATCCAAAGCAAAGCCTTTTTCTTTCTTATTGAGCTGTTCCAGCAAATTGTTTTTGGCTTTTTCGTTGAATTTTTCGCCTATGATCCGAATATACATTATATTGGGCAAAGAAACTTTTCCGATAACCTTTTTAATATTTTTAAGATCATACTTTTTTATTAAACTGTCGGTAATGCTTTCCGAAGATTCGATTACGGCAGATCCGACATAATCGTATTTTGTTAATTTGCCTGTTTCATTTTCCAAAGACTCGCAATCATAAGAATAAACAACTATGGGAATAGATTCCAAATACTCATATTCCCCTAATTTCATTTTATCGATATTTACGATTACGGCTGTCAACACCGCCAATAATAAACAAATCGGAAAAATTTGCAGAAAATAATATTTTTTCACAGTTTAAGAAGTTCCTTATTTTGTATTCGGTAATAAGTTTCAAAACCTTCTTCCCTGATCTTTGAGAAAGCTGCAACCGCAGTTCCTCCGCTCGCAGCATATTCAATCAGACGCAAAGCATCAGATTTCGTAACATCATCAAAAAAAACATCAAAATCATCTATCAAAATAAGATGAGGAAGCTGAACAACGGCGCGAATTAATTCGGTAACTTTTTTCTCTGAAAACGAAAGATATTTGACTCTTTTGTCCAAGGAATCTACAAGCTTAAATATTTTGCAAAAATCCTGAATTATTTTTTCTTCTCTGCTTGTGATCTTTGTCAAAGGCAAAACAATATTTTGCCAAACCGAATATTCGTCAACCAGTCTGGGTAAAATTTGAATTTCCAAAATCCTCAAATGTTTAGGATTTTTTGCATCGTAAGACAATTCTCCGGAATCCGGCTTCTTATCTCCTTTAAGAATTTTCAAAAAAGAAGATTTACCTGTCTTATTCCTGCCGATAATATTAATTTTTTCCCCTTTACTCAGATTAAACTTTTTAATTTCAAGAAGAGGCTCGTCTTTTTGCGAATTAATGCTGATATTTTCAATTTTAAGCATGTTTTACCTCAACAATTATTTTTTTATTTTTATTTTTCCCGTAAATCTCTTCGTTTACTTTAATCATTTTTGTTCTTTCGGCATTATCGCTTAATTCTTCGTAACGTTCAAAAGGATACATTATAAAAGCTGAGCCGTTCGGCTTTAAATTACGTTTAATCGTTCTGAAAACATCGGACATCGTACACTTGATCTCAAATCTGGCGATTGCTCTCTCTTCGCAGGGCGGAATACGCCCCGTTCCCTCGGCATAATAAGGCGGATTTGTTATGATCAAATCATAAAGCTTGATTCCTGCAAAATCAACTAAATCACATTCTTCGAAATTAACGTTTTTCAATTCGCAAATTTCGGCGTTAAGAGACGATAATTTCACAAGTTCAGGTAAAATGTCCATTCCGTGAATATTAAATTTCTCTCGGTAAAATCCCAACATGACAGAAATAATGCCGCATCCCGATCCCAATTCCAAAACTTCAGCTCGTTCGGAATAATAATGATCGGCAATATATTGAACAAAAAAGCCGGTATCCGATGAGACCGGCTGACCTTTTAAACTCTGATATATCGTTTTCCCGAAGGGAAGCAATACTTGATTTAATTCCATTTAACGGGACATTTGCAACATTCTTTCAACAGCAGATAAAGCTTTTTCGGCAATATCTTTATCCAAAATAATTTCATTTTTTTCTTCTTCTAAAGTCAAAAGAATATCTTCCAAAGCAGTTTTTTTCATATTTACGCAAACAGTTCTTTCACTCAAAGGAACAATATTTTTACCCGGATACTTAATCTTTAAAGCATCAACCAAACCGACTTCGGTACCGATAATAACATTATCGTTTTTCGCAACAAAATCCGCCATTCCTTTAGTGGACGCAACAAAATCCGCCGCTTCGCAAACTTCAATTCGACATTCAGGATGAACCAAAAGTTTGTAACCGGGATACTTGGAGCGAACTTTCTTTACGTCGGACAAAGTAACAAGATGATTATGAACATTGCAACATCCTTCCCAAACTTTGATATTTCGTCCGGTCTGTTTTGCCGACCAGGTTCCCAAATTTTTGTCAGGCACAAAAAGAATCTTTTTATCTTCCGGCAAAGCATTGATTAATTTAACCGCATTTGAGGAAGTACAGCATAAATCGCTTTCTGCTTTTACGTCAATTGAGGAATTAACGTAACAGACAACGACAGATCCGTGATTTTCCTCTTTAAATTTTTTCAATTGTTCGCCTGTAATCATATCCGCCATGGGACATCCGGCTTGTCCGTGCGACAATAACACTTTTACTTCCGGATTTAATAATTTAGCTGTTTCCGCCATAAATTTTACTCCGGCAAAAACAATAATATCTGCCTCAACCTTTTCGGCTTCCTGAGCCAATTGCAGAGAATCGCCCACAAAGTCAGCTGTTTCCTGAACCTCAGATATTTGATAATTGTGAGCCAGAATAATGGCATTTTTTTCTTTTTTTAATCTGTTTATTCGGTCAATCAACATCTTCTCGCTAATTTCCACTCTAAACTCCCGTTATACACAAATACAAATTTTTATTATTTCATTTATATCTCGGTAGAACCGAATCCGCCCGTATTTCGGACAGTCTCATCAAGTTCGTCTCTGAGATTAAATTCTGCGTTTTCATGTTTCGCAATCACGATTTGAGCAATTCTGTCTCCGTGCCTTACGATAAAATCTTCCTCTCCGAAATTAAAAAGAATGATTTTAACTTCACCTCGATAATCAGCATCAACAGTTCCCGGCGAATTTAAAACCCCGATTTGATATTTTGCAGCCAAACCGCTTCTGGGGCGTATTTGAGCTTCGTATCCGGGCGGTAAACTTAAAGCAAATCCGGAGGGAATAAGAGCAAGTCTTCCCGATTTGATCAGAATTTCTTCTTCAAGACAGGCATAAATATCATAACCTGCCGCAAGCTCTGACATTTTACGAGGAATTTCTGCTTTAGGATGCGTTTTTTTTATATCAACGAAAATCATACATTTCTGCTTATGATATAATCAGCCAGCAATTCAAGATGCAGAGCTTTTTCTCCGTAAGGCTGCAAAAGAGCTTTAGCTTCTTTGATTAACTTCGCTGCCATAGCTTTCGATTTTTCCAAACCGTATAAAGCCGGATAAGTGGCTTTTTCGGTCTTTGCATCCTTACCGATGCTCTTGCCCAAAGAATCTTTACTGCCCTCAATATCCAAAATATCATCGGCAATCTGGAAAGCCAAACCGATTTTTTCTCCGAATCTGTCCAATCGATTAACATCATCCTCTGACGCTCCGGCGACAATCGCTCCAAAACGCAAGGGCAATCTGATCAACTTACCGGTTTTATTGTCGTGAATGTATTGCAGTTCTTTTTTAGTGATTTTTTTCCCTTCGCTGATAATATCCTTCATTTGTCCGCCGACAACTCCGCAAGCTCCGGTTTCACGGGCAAACTGTCTGATAAGTTCAACCTTCAAGCTATCGGAGACTTCACAGCTTGCCAACAAATCAAAAGCGTAAGAGATAAGAGAATCTCCGGCAAGCAAAGCCAAAGCGGGACCGTAAACGACATGACAGGTTTTGCGTCCTCTTCTCAGATCGTCATTGTCTATTTCCGGCAAATCGTCATGAATCAAAGTATAAGTGTGCAGCAATTCAATGGCTCCGGCAACAGGACGAGCCAAATCTATGTCATCGGAAAACAGCAGGAATGACTGAAGGCACAAATAAGGTCGCAATCTTTTTCCGCCGGCAAATAAAGTATAACGCTGAGCTTTATGTATTTCTTTCGGATATTCGTCTTTGCGAGGAAGAAACCTGTCCAAAGTAATATTTATCAATTCCCTTTTTTCTTTAATATCTTTTTTAAAAACTGCTTGTAATTTATCGTCTTTAGCTGCCATTTTTCATCCTTTAATTCATCTCCGATTCAAACGAAGATTTTGTTTCATTCATTTTTTCTGTTAACACTTTTATTTTAAGTTCGGCTTTATTAAGTTTATCGTTGCATCCTGAAACAAGTTTTGAGCCTTCTTCAAACAATTTCATTATTTCGTCCAAATCATCGGAGCCGTTTTCAAGCGTCTCAACAATAGTTTTTAATCTGTTTAATGCTTCTTCAAATTTTAAATTTTTTGCCATTATTTCCTCAAGAATTTATCTTTTGATGCAACCGTCGCAAGCAAAATTCCTTTTTTAGTTTCAATTTTAATTTCTTCTTTAATTGCAACGTTACTGATTCCTCTGTTTTTATAATTATATAATTTTTCATTTGATAACGGATACTTCAAACCGGATGTAGAAACAACTTCCGCCTCTTCAGTGAGCGGAATGAGAGAAACCGTCGAATTAATATCCAAATTTATTATTTCCGACTTTCTAACGGTAAAAATATGATTTACGGTATCGGAAATCAACAAATCAATATTCTTTTTTTTCGCATATCTGAAATGGGAAAGCAATCCGTAAATTTGGTCGGGTCTTCCGTTTAAAGAATTAATTGCGATAATTTCCCGAAAATTATTTTCATAAGCATACTCAATCGCCAATTCAGTATCGGTAAAATCTTTTTCGGCAGGAAACTCCAATCTTTTTACATCACGAAACAATTCATTTGCTTTTCGGGAGACAGAATCAAAATCACCTGTCATCAAATCAGGTTTCTCGCCCAATTCAATAAGCAAATCGGCACCGCCGTCAACCGCAATAAGAAAAGCGTCTTTTCTGAATTTTTCCCAAATGACAGGATTTATTTCTTTTTCGAAAAATGTAACGAGAATTGCTTTTTTAATGTCCTGCAACATCAATATCCGATTCAAATTTATTTAAATATCGATAAGGGTTTATTTTTCTGCCGTAATAAATAACTTCATAATGAAGATGATCTCCGGTTGATCGTCCGGTATTCCCCATTTGCCCGATAATTTGACCTTTTTTAACCTTATCTCCTTTTTTAACGAGAAATTTATGCAAATGAGCATATTTAGTAGCATAACCGTAACCGTGCTCAATGGTTATATATTTCCCGAAAAGTTTTTTTCTCCCCGTCGCTTTAACGACCCCGTCCGCCGAAGCATAAATCGGAGTTCCCCTCTCATTGGCAATATCCAATCCTCGATGAAAACTTCTCTTTCCGGTAACCGGGTGTCTTCTCCAGCCGAACTTGTCCGATATGCGTCCGAAAGCGGGATAAATTGAAGGAGTGGCTCGGTAAATTTCTTCCTGCAAAGCAATATTTTCAGCCAAATTTTTACATGATTCCGTATCAAATTCAATCTTATTTTGCAAATGATTTATTTTACGAATCGCCTCATTGTATCTGTTTGACAAATCAAGCCCGTATTTTACAAGAGAAGAATCAATTATCGGCATACCTCCGGTTCCCAAAGCTCTTATTTCTTCATTGATTTGTTTAAGATTTTTTTCAGCTCTTATACTGTTTTCCAACAGTTCCAGAAGCTTTATGTCAATCATAATTTTATCAAGTTTATTATCCAATTGCAATAAACGAGATCTCAATGCAATATTTTCTTCTTTTATTTTTTCCAATTCAGTTGCATCAACATGTTTTTGCATTAAATTGACGAAAAACATCCCGAATGCCGATAATATAAACAAAAAGGCAATAAGCGCTCCCGTCAAAAAATTTTTGGAAAAACTTAAAGAAAATTTTTTATCGGAGTCGGTACTGTTTATGTTGATGTACCATTTTCTCAATATAGCCATTTCGCTCCGTCTTCCTTATTTATTTTAAAATTCTCGCAAAAAAAGGTTATCGTTTGCGCCAAACCGAAAGTTTGCAATAACTCGCCGAATTTAAAACGAGAACCTTATAATAATCCTATTTTCATATCATTACAATTAAAAAAGAAGATAAAAGTTTGTGAAGATTAAAGTTGTCAAGCAGAGATATAAAGCGGAATAAATTGCTCTTTGCGAGTCCTGATCGTTTCAAAGAAAACATTATCAAAATATTTCATAAACTATTTTAATTAAACAAAATAACAAAATCTCCGTCTTTACGTTGTTTTTCGGTTAACTCAAAATCGCGGTTTTCAATCTCAAAAGCAGTGATTACGGCAATTTTTAACCCCGGTTTGAGCAGATGCAGTTTATTTGCCGTTCCCAAATGAGCATCGCTGTGAAATTTTCCGTTTATATGAATTATTTTTTTATTTTTACCGGCTTCTTTGGCAATACTTTCCGCCATGGTGTCGTCTTTTACGCATTGAGCGGAATAAAGATTATCGAGATTCATTTTCATCGGCATTTTTCCGCCGTGCATCATATTTGAACTCATCGTTGCAAAAAAACGTTTTTTATATTCGTTATCCAAAGCTTTAATTTGAGAAGCAATAAATTTTTGTTCGTTTTCCGGAAGATTTTCTGCGGCATCTTCGCCTTGAAGATTAATGAGCTTGGCATATCTTCTCGGTACATTGGCAGCAATAAATTGCAATTTATTATCTTTGCAAAATTCGACAATCGGGCGATAATCCGTACTATAGTTTGACCAGGGACGAGAGTTTTGAAGAAATTCATCTTCCTTTATTTCTCCGTTAATGTATTGATCAATAAATAATTGCGTATCTCTTTCAAACATTTCAGCCGAAATAATAAGATTTTTATTTTCCTTATAAAATTCACGGATAAGCTTTATTTCAAGTCGGTGCAATACGGCTGAATTATGCGATTCTCCAAAAAAGATAACGTCATAATTTGATAATTCCGAAGCCAATTCATTTAAATTTATTTCTTTGTTTGATTTTGTATCGTAAATTTTATGCATTTCTTTTTCTTCCGCCCGACACAGCGCAATAATAAACGCAATAAGAATCAATAAGTTAATTTTAGTCATAACATCTCCTTTTATAAAGAAAAATCGTCTCTGATTATTTCGGTATTTTACATGTGTATTAATTCAGGAATATTCAAGTTATATGATAATAAATAATTTAATAAAACGATTAAGTTTTTTGTCAATCAAATAAGCAAATAAAAAAGGGACTGAAAATCAGTCCCCGAAATAATTTATTTTCCTTTAATTTTCCGTAACTTCCTCGGCTCCCAATTCTTTCAACAGTTGATGTAAACTTTCTCTGACTTCTTTGTAATTCGGAGAATCTTCCGGAACGGTAAACGAAACACATTTTCCGGTATTTATTTTTTCGACAATATCATCGGGAACATTCGATTTATTCTCAAAATTACCGTCAATTACTCCCATCTTTGCACCTGCAATTTTCTTTACCAAAGGCAAATGATGTTCTTTGACTCGTTTGATAAAATCGTCTGCGGATTCATCCGGAGAAGGTTTTATGTTTGCCGATAACAATTCCTTCAAGACATCTTTGATTTTTTCTTGTTGCATAATAAGCTCCCTTTTTTTCAAGAAATAAATTTCAAATTCGTAAAAATATGCAATAAGCATACTTCTCTTTCGGCATGCCGAAACCTGTTTACCCAGACTTATGAATGTCGTAACTTATAAAAAAAACTATAGTTTATGTTGTCAAGAAAAATATTTTCCGTGATTTATCGAAAAAATATCATCTCATAATTTGATAAGCAGACCGCTAAATTGTCTGACTTTGTTTCTTAAAAAAAGCTCCCAAGGGAGCTTTGATATTTTATTTATGTACTTTTCTTATGAACTCTTCAACTTCCGGGATACCGCCCTGATAAACCAGATAACCGTTATAAGGTTCGCCGTCAGTTATTTCGGAACTGACCGGAGTAAGCATTAATTTACGTACTTTTTCGGGATCGTCGGTTTGTCCCAATGCCCAACCCAGTTTTACGTAAGCGGTTTCGGGCAACATATTTTCAGCCGGCACGATACCTTTTGCTATGAGATCTCGTCCGGTATCGTAAACAAACATGTGAGCATATCCCCAAAGAGTTTGCACCGTCATATAGATATGAACTCCGGATTTTGAAGCTCGTTCCACGGCATCGTAAACGGATTTATTTACGTGTCCCAAACCTGTTCCGGCAATAACAATTCCTTTATAACCGTTTGCAACCAAGGAATCTATGACATCGGGTTGCATATTAGGATAATAGTAAAGAAGAGAAACTTTTTCTTCAAAATACGGTAAAATCGTTACTTCTCGATCCGAGCGTCGTTTGTTGTATTTTTTGGTAATATGAGTCAATGAATTCCGGGTAACCGCAGCCAAAGGAACATCTCCCAAAGTTCTGAAAGTAGAACGATAAGAAGAATGCATTTTTCTTACCCGAACTCCTCTGTGCAACAAACCGTATTCGTCGGAAGTAGGTCCGAACATGCAAACCATGGTTTCGGCAATATCGCCGTGAGCAGCGGCATAAGCGGCATGCATCAAGTTTAACGCCGCATCGGAAGACGGTCTGTCGGACGATCTTTGAGAACCGACGAGAACGATGGGAACAGGTGAATTTTGAACCATAAAAGTAAGAGCCGCCGCAGTATAATGCAAAGTATCGGTACCGTGTCCGATCATTATTCCGTCTATACCGTTTTTGATTTCTTCTCCTATCGCTTTTGCCAATGCCAAATATTGTTTAGGACCCATATTTTCACTGAAAACCGCAAACACTTTTTCGGTGTTAAGGTTACAAATATCCGCCAATTCCGGAACCGCTCCGTAAAGTTCTCCGGGAGAAAACGCCGGAATAACGGCGCCTGTTCGATAATCAAGTCTGGAAGCGATGGTTCCGCCCGTACCCAAAAGTTTGACATTGGGTTTATCCGGACTGTAAGGAAATTCTTTTTCGGGAATTTTGTATTCAGCCCGTTGATAACCCAGCTCCGTCATTTCGGTAATTGTGTTGCAATCGACTCCGATATTATAGCCGGTTATTAATTTTAAAACAATATGAAAATCATCATCATTTTCCGAACGGGGAAGAATAATTCCCTCAAATTTTCCTCGAGATGAAAGGATACTTGCTTTACTCCAAACTCTGACCTTGAATTTTCTTAAAACTTCGAGAGCTTTACCGCGATAACCTTGTTCATTTTCACTCATTTTACTCTCCTCTTTCAACGTTTTCGGTTACAATTTTATTCAATTTCGCCAAAGAAAGATCTCCGATTGCCCGGGGACGTAAAAATCCCATAATGCCGGAAACGATTTTTTCTTTTGAAATATCCTTTTTTAAGGCGAGTTTATCTCTGATTGCCGATATTTCGGAAGTAATTTCATTTTGCTTAAAGCGGTTGAATTTTATTGTTTTCAATACTGACGAAAAATCTTCTTCCGGGCTGTTCATTAAAACTTTTATCATTTCGGGAACAATTTCAAACTCAATCTTTTCTTTTTGAACAAAAGCCAAAAGATTTTTCAAAATTTTATAATTAAAAGGTTTACGATCTTTTCTTTCTCTGAATTTTATTCTGTGAGCCATAAGTTTTCCGACTTCACGCGGATCAATATTCAAATCTGAACTTATTTCATCGATAAGTTTCATCAGATTATTTCTGAAAAGATAGGTAAAAGTATCGGTCGGAAGCTTCCATTCTTCAAATTGAGCAATGCGTTTTTCCAACTCAACCGGCAATTGTTTTCTTATATCTTCTATAAAATCTTCCGAAACGGGAATAGGCGCGCTGTCGGTGTCGGGATACATTCTGTCGGCTCCCGGCAAAACTCTTTCAAAAACGGTTGTTCCGTCGGCAAAAGATTTTCTGGTTTCTTCCGGCACGCCGTCAAAAGCCGCAAGACATCGCTCTTCAACGGTTTCCAAAGCGGTTTCCCGATCTTCTTCGGGAGCAGGGAAAAGTATATAAGCATCATTTTCGCTTCCCGGCAATTCTTTTGCAAGAATATCCCAAATTTCTTCGCTTATTACAGGTTCCAATTCTTCGGAATGATGCATATTCGGTTTTTCCAAACAAGAGATAACTTTCAATCTGTCCGAAATTTCGTCGGCAAATATTTTACCGGGTTGAGTAAAGTGAGATAAAATGCCTCTGAAATCAGGAAGTCTGACCAAAATATAATGCCAATTTTCAGGCTTTTGAATCATATTTTCCGAAATTAACTCATCATTAATGACCTTGGATTCTATTTTCCAATTTTCCTTGGCGAGATTTTTAATTTCATCTCTTATATGCAATAATGCCCATTGCCTGAAAGCTTCTATGTGAGTCAAATCCGGTATTCGGGCAATATGTCCGACACCTTTTATTTCTATTCTGGTTCCGCCTTTGCAAGACACGTTTACGTCCTGACGAGATGCTCCGATGCCGGTTCGGACTTTTCCCGTACTGCGAACCAAAAAACGCAAATACTGAGCCGCTTCCGCCGCTTCATAAGGATTTATCATATCGGGATAAGTAACCATTTCTATAAGCGGAGTTCCCAGACGATCAGTCATGTACATTCTCTTGTGCCGATAATCCGAAATTTCACGGCAGGAATCTTCCTCAATGCTCATCTGTATCATTCTTATTTTTTTATTTTTAATCGGAAAAGAACCTTCCACTCCGATAATGGCGGTTCTTTGAAAACCGGCAGGAATGGAACCGTCCAAATATTGTTTCCGGGTAATGTGAACTTCGCCGACAATATACTGATGCAGCATCAAAGAAATTTCAACCGCATATTTTAAAGCTTCTCTGTTCATCGGGAAAGGAGGAGTGTCATCTATCTCGTATGTACAAGCAGTTTCGTTATTTATACGATAAGTTATCTCTTTTTTGGTTTTAAACTCCATCAAAGCTGTTCCGTCATATTCGCCCAATTCGCTGAGAGTAGGTCGCATGTGTCTGATAATTTCCGCATCATAATCTTCAAAATCGTGAAAAATACCGACGGGACAACGGCAAAAAAGTTTTTTATCCGTATCAAGTTGTTGATGAATTTCCAAACCGGACATAAAGCCGATTCTCTCCCATGTTTCCCTGTCAGCTTCTTTCAACGCAACAAAACCGATTTCTTTTCGGGTTTTCTCGTAATTTTCTCGAGGGTTAAACTTAAAACTCATAATTAATCCTTTATACGTTTTTTATTCATATATAGCCTTATTTATTTAACAGATTGATATATCAAGATTTAAATCATACTAAAAGAAATTTAAATATAAAAAAAGCCGATTTCCTGAAATGAAAATCGACTTTAAAATTCCGTTAATCAGTTTCTTCCGTGTTGCCTTCTTCTTCAAATAAATCGCTGAAATATTCTTTTAATTCGGGATAATCATTTACATATTTTTTCCACTCTTCCATAGAAGCGTCAACATCAACGCATTTTTGACATGTAATCAGCAAATTATTCTCGTTAACCCCGATATATCCGCGGTCGTAACATTTGTCGCAACTTTTTTTCTTTCTGTGATTTAAAACAATTTTTTTTGCTTTTTCGAGATGCTTTTCATCAAGCTTAAACATGATTTTCTCCTTAATCAGAGCCTGCTCGATCCAGCAGATTCTTATATTTATTGGATTTTTTTGTTGTATTGGGAACTTTTCCGAGAGATACGATAATATTAACTGCCGAGTACTTGGCAACCTCCGCCTCGGCAATAGGAGTCGAGATAATTATTTTACCTTTAGGCACGTCTTCAGAATAACGATATTTTATTTGTCCCAATTCCAACGCCGTATTCTTTAATCTTACTCTTGCTTCTTTGGAAGTAATGTTGTCCAAAAACGGTACCCGAACCAACTCGGGACCTTCACTGACAATCACTTCAACGGTTCTGCCTATTTTCGTCATCATTCCCTTACCGGGCTTCTGGCTTAAAACTTTTCCTTTCCCCATATCGTTGCTGTGCTTTGAACCTGTTTTCTGCACGTATAATTTTAATTTTTTGCATTTGTTTCTTGCCGTATCGAAATTTTTTCCGACAATATTCGGGACTTTTACTTCATTGCCGTGTCCCGTAATAATTTTCATTACCAGATTTGAACCGAAAAAACCGATAATGCAAACAACCGAAAGCATTAACAATGCCAATAAAAAACTTTTAAAAAACTCCAAAAAAAATCTCCTTAATCTGTTTTTCTCATTTTGGCGGCAAAAGCGCCGTCCATATTGTGAATATGAGGAATTGTTTTTAAATATGATCCTGAAGTATATTTTTCGGGAATAAAATCAGCTGCTTCAAGCAATTCAAAGTTTTTATTGCTTTCCAAAAAATTCTCTACCTGTTTTTCGTTTTCTTGTTTGTTCAAAGTGCAGGTGCTGTAAATCAGACAGCCTCCGGGTTTAACGAATTTAGCTCCATGTTGAAGAGCTTCGCTTTGAATTTTTAAAATTGAATCAAGATCCTGAGATTTTTGCCAACGCAATTCGGCTTTTTTCTGAAAAACTCCCCATCCGGTGCAAGGGACATCCAACATTACTCTGTCGTAAGCCGGCGCAACGGGACCGTACATCATAAAATCCTGAGCAACAAAACTCATGTTTTCTATTTTCAGACGCTGACAGCTTTTTTTTATTTCTTTTACTTTTTTGGGGAATTTGTCAACGGCAATAATTTCACCGGTATTTCTCATTAATTCTCCGGCAAAAGTAACCTTTCCTCCCGGACCGGCAAAAAGATCCAAAACGCTCATATTTTTTTCGAGAGCGCTTAATTCCACAACTAAAGCAGCCGAAATATCCTGAATCGTAAAATAACCTTCCGAGAAAGCGACATCATTTAAAACTTCTTTTGCCTGTTTAGTAAAAGCCATATTTTTACTTGCCTCAGATTCGGTTACAATAATATTTTTACGAGCAAAATAACCTATAAACTTTTCTCTGGTCGTCGCCAATTGATTTACTCTCATGCATAATTTCGGAACCTCGTTAAAATACATGCAGAGCATTTCTGCATCTTCCTCTCCCCAATAGTCCAAAAAAACATCAACAATATGAACGGGAAAAGAATATTCTTTGGCAATTCTTTCGTTCACTTTTTCCGGGTAAGAAATTTCAGGGTTTCTGAGGTAAGAGCGCATAACGGCATTTATAAAATCGGCAATTTTGGGAGAAAATTGTTTTTTGGCAGCTTCAACGGTTTCGTTCACGGCAGCATGATCGGGAACTTTATCCATATAGAGGAGTTGATAAAATCCTATATAAAGCAAAGCTTTAACTTGAATCTGAGTTTTCGCAAACTTATCCGCATCAGTATAAGCAGAAATTATATATTCCAGATTATCCCGCATTTTTATTACGCCTTTTACCAATTGATAAAAGAAATCCGAACTTTCGTTATTTTCGTGAAGTTTCTTTGTCATCTTAACGAGAAGAGAATCAGAGAAACTGTTATTTTTCAAGACTTTAACAATTATTTTATAAGCTTCTGATCTTACATTCAACATAATTTTCAACTTCTGTTCTTATATAAAATTTTTATGGTTTTTTTCACAATGTCTTCAGTATTGGAAAAGACATCGTTTTTCATTTCGGCAAATGCTTTTTGAATCGCAAACGATTTATATCCCAAAGTTATCAAAGCTTCTTCCGCTTCTTTAAAAAGATCAGAATTAAGTTTTGCGACGGGAGAAATTTCCGGAACAACATTAAATTTGTCAACCTTGTCTTTTAATTCCATTATAAGTCGCTTGGCTGATTTTTTACCGAGTCCCGGCACTGTTGCCAAAAGGTCGTCATTTTCATCCGAAACGGATTGAATTATGTTTTTCACGCTCAAAGCAGATAATATTGCCAAACCTATTTTAGGACCGATTCTGGAAATACTTATCAGCAATTGAAACATTTTCTTTTCTTCCGGCGACGCAAAGCCGAAAAGTCTTATTCCGTCTGATTCGCTCATGGCAAAATGAATAAATAGTTTAAAAGTATCCCCTTCAGCCGGCAAAGCGGAAAAAGTTCCGTTAGGCACTTCAACCGCATATCCCACTCCGTTACAATCAATCACAACAGAACCGGGTTGTTTATCAACAACTTTTCCGCAAAGAAAGGCAAACATCAAAAGCTCCTGAATTTTTCTCGATTATAATAACAGAAAGCGGCTGCAAGAGCGTCCATGGCATCTTCGGACGGATTTTCTTTATTGATATTCAAGATTTGCGAAACCATATAACCGACCTGTCGCTTAGAGGCATTGCCGTTACCCGTAATCGATTTTTTAATTTCTTTCGGAGTATATTCGGCAATAAACATTTTATGTAAAGCGCCCAGCAACAGAACAACTCCCCGGACATGTCCCAATATAAACGACGATTTTACGTTTTTGGAATAAAAAATCGATTCCACAGACATAACGTCCGGCTTATATTCCAGAATAACTTTCGTTAATTCAGTATAGAGAAAATTTAAACGCCCGGGAAGATTAAGTTCAACGGGAATTTTGACTGCATCGCATCCCGCAGCCGTAATTTTTCTGTTTTCAACCTCAATTAATCCATAACCGCAAAATCTGCTTCCGGGATCAATTCCGAGAATCAACAATTAAGATAACCTTTCCAAAACTTCATCGGAAATTTCAAAATTAGCATAAACCTTTTGCACATCGTCATTATCTTCGAGCATTTCAATCAATTTCAATAATTTTTCGGCAACATCGTCCGCATTTACGGTGGATTTAGGTATTCTGGTCAGCTCAACTTTTTCAATGGCAAAACCTTCTTTTTCCAAAGCAGCCGCAACACTGTGCAAATCTGTTTTTTCGGTAATTACTTCAAAAAATCCGTCTTCCGAAGTAACGTCTTCAGCTCCGGCATCGAGAGCCGTCATCATAAATTCTTCTTCGTTATGATCTCCTTCCGGAACGACAATCAATCCTTTGTGATCAAAATTCCAGGAAACGGCTCCGTTTTCAGCCAATGATCCCCCGTATTTTGAAAAAATATGCCTTATTTCCGGAACGGTTCTGTTTTTATTGTCCGTCATAACATCTACTATTACGGCAACTCCGTTGTGGCCGTATCCTTCGTAAGTGTATTCTTCGTAAGCGGCTCCCTCAAGTTCTCCGGTTCCTCTTTTAATTGCTTTTTCTATATTGCTGTTAGGCATGTTGTTGCTTTTAGCAAGCTGAACAGCAACTCTCAAACGAGGATTGGAATCAGGGTCGCCTCCGCCTTCTTTGGCAGCAACAATAATTTCTTTCACTATTTTGGTAAAAAGTTTTCCTCTTTTTTTATCGGCGGCGCCTTTTTTATGTTTTATGGAACTCCATTTATTATGTCCTGACATAATTTCTCCTGTTAATTAATTTTTCCCGGCAAAAAATACCGGTTGAAGTCGTAAAGTAAAAATGCAAAATCGACGAGGTGAAAAACGGTTATATCAATATTAAAAAGAAAAATTTTAAGATTTCAATTTTAAACCCGAAAACCCGATAAATGCTGTTCGGTCAATCCTGCTTTACAACAAAAAAAGGAGGCAAATTTCCTCACCTCCTTTAAATATTCGAGATGGTTAAATCAAGCGACTCCGAACGGAAAAGCTTGTTCTTCTCCTCTCGGTTGCAATAATAAATTTATTCTTCGCTTTCGTAAGCGGCAATAACCTTTTGGGTAATTTCTTCAGGCACTTTTTCGTAGTGGTCAAATTTTTGTTTAAAAATTCCTCTTCCCTGAGTCAATGATTTCAAGGCAACAAAATAACCGAATAATTCAGCCAAAGGCATGTGAGCTTTAAGGTTTTGTTTTTTGCCTGCCTGCTCCATTCCGATAATCTTTCCTCGACGCGTGGAAACATCACCCATCACATCACCCATATATTCGTTGGGAATAATAATTTCAACTTCGTGAATGGGTTCGAGAAGAATAGGTTTACATTTGGCAAAACCTTCTTTCAAACATTGACTTGAAGCAATTTTAAACGCCATTTCAGAAGAATCGACATCATGATAACTTCCGTAGTAAAGTTCGACTTTTATGTCAACCACGGGATAACCGGCAATAATTCCCTGCTCCATCTTTTCGCGGCAACCTTTTTCGATTGCAGGAATAAATTTGCTGGGTATTACGCCGCCGACGATGGAATCGACAAATTCAAAACCTTCGCCTCTGGGTTTTGGACTTATTTTAAAGTAAACATCGCCGAATTGACCGCGTCCGCCGGATTGTTTTTTATGCTTGTAATGCTGGTCTTCCACTCTTCCCGTAATTGTTTCTTTATAAGGTATAATGGGATTTTCCATTACAGCGTTGACTTTGTATCTGGATTTAAGGCGTTTAAGAATAAGATTGAGCTGTTGTTCGCCCACTGCCGCAATAACATGCTGATGCGTTTCGTCGTTAAATTCTTGATGCATTGTCGGATCTTCGTCAAGCAATCTTTGAATAACAATACCTATTTTATCGTCATCGCTTTGACTTACGCCTTTTATAACAGACCATACAACGGGTTCAGGCAATTCAACGACAGGATGTTTTACGGTTTCGCCCTGCTCAACGATAGTATCAAATCCGCGTCCGTGCTTAAGCTTAACGAGACCGCCTATTTCTCCGGCTCGCAGTCCGGAAGCATCTGATCTGTTTTTGCCTTGCAGATAGTACATGTTTCCGACTTTTTCTTTCGTGTCTTTTTCAGGAATAAAATATTCCGATCCTGATTTCAATATTCCGGAGAAAACGCGACAATAAGCAATATCTCCTATATTCGGATCAGAGAAAGATTTAAATATATAAGCAATTGTGTTTCCGTCGGCGGAAAGCTGAATTTCTTCAACTTCGTCTCCTTTGACCATTTCTTTGACATTTTTATCGGCAGGAGACGGCAAGTATTCGACAAAAGCATTCAATAAAGCGTCAACTCCGATGTTTTGTCCGCCGGAGCAGGCAAAAACGGGAATTACCGTTCCGTCAACAATACCTTTTTTAACGCCTTGAATAAGCTCTTCTCCGGTTAATTCGCCTTCTTCAAAATATTTATCCAAAAGCACTTCATCGGTTTCCGCTACGGCTTCCGTAAGCTTCATGCGATATTCTTCAACTTCATCGGCAATATTGGACGGGATATCGACAACTTTTCCGCCGATAAAAGCTTTATTTTTTACGACATCGGCAACACCTTCGAATTTTGATTCCGATCCGATCGGAATCAAGATGGGAGCCGGAGTGATTTCGGCATTTTCCTGAATAAGATCCAAAACTTTTTTATAATCCGCCTGATCATTATCCATGCGGTTTACGATAATAGCAGCAGTATTTTTTTTATCGGCAATAATCTCAAATGATCTTTCAAGACCGACTTCGTAACCTGCGGAAGCATTTGCCACTACAGCAACTGTTTCAACAGCGGTTACGGCAGAGATACATTCACCGATATAATCGGAATAACCGGGAGTATCTATAAAATTAAACCTTACATCTTTCAGATCAGCATGAGCAATACCCATTGCGATCGACATCTTCTTTTCAATTTCGTCGGCATCAAAGTCCGTAACAGTGTTACTGTCTTCTATTTTACCGAGGCGTGTCGTCATCTTAGAATTAAAAAGCATTTGTTCAATCAAAGTCGTTTTACCGGCTCCGCTTGATCCCAAAAAAGCAATATTTCGAATGTTCTTCATATCATATTTTTTCATAAACTGACTCCCTGATATATTTTTACGATATTCAAAATATTTTTTAGTCAAATTGCTGTCAATAAACTAATAGGCAATAATTATATCCGACTGCCCGAACCCGTCAACAGACAGAAAAAGAGAGCAGACCGAACGAGATTTACCCGTCTTATTTTGAGCGGATTTATTTTTCTTTGGACAAGATAAGCCCCGAAACAAATATTGGAATCATGAATCATAAAATTAACCGTTCTTGAAATATTCTTCGAGAAATTAAGTTATGCCTCTAAAACATCAAAAAAGGAGATAATTATGAATAAGCTTGCAATTTCGGCATTATTGATGTTTTGTTTTTCTTTATCGTCTGAAACTATCAAACCTGAACGCTTGTTCCATCAAGTTTACAAAGTTCCGACTTTGCTGAATCCCAATAAAATTAAAATGAGTCAAAGCGTTTCTTTTACAAGTTCTTTCGATTCAAGAAACAACAGTTTTTATCAATCCCGTTACACCAACAGCATAGAATACAAATTTAACCCCAAGCTTAAAATGAATCTCAATTTGCATTTTGTGAATGACGGAACGGCAACTTGGAGCAGAAATTTTCATGTTGAAGGAAACGGCGACAACGAAAACAGAGTTTTACCCGAATTTTCAATCGAATACAAACCTTCCGAAAACTCAAAAATAATATTTGAATTTCAACAAGGCGGCATTTACCGTCGCTCCGATAACTTTTTTTGGCGGTCTGAATGACGGGAATTGAAACAATTTCTTTTTTTTTCATAACCTTATTCGGTCTTATTTTCGGCAGTTTCTTTAATGTCTGCGTACACAGAATACCGGAAGGGAAATCGGTAATTTTTCCTCCTTCTCATTGTCCGCATTGCAAAAAAACAATTAAACCATATCACAACATTCCCGTTTTAAGCTGGATTTTTCTCGGCGGTTCATGCGCTTATTGCCAAAAAAAAATACACTGGCATTATATCCTTATAGAAATTTTAACGCCGTTGATATTTATTCTTCTTTATCTTAAATTTCATTCAGAATTTAATTTTCTTTACGGAAAATACCTCATTTTTGCAAGTATCGGTCTAATCATTTTTTTTATAGACATGTTTTATAGAATTATTCCGGACGAATTATCGCTAAGCTTGGTTTTAATCGGAATTATTGCCTCTTTTTCTTCTTTTAACGACATAACTTTGTCCGATTCTCTTATCGGAGGAGCTGTCGGATTTTCGATTTTTTACGGAATTTCTTATCTTTATTTTAAGGCAAAAGGAAAAGTCGGAATGGGCGGAGGAGATATAAAATATATTGCGGCAGTCGGAACCTTTCTCGGAGCAAAAGGCGTATTGTTTACCGTATTTTTTTCCAGCTTAATTGCCTTGCTTACAGTTCTGCCTTTCAAAAGTTTAAGGGAAGGAAAATTTGCTTTCGGTCCGTTTCTGGTTACCGCCTCTTTACTTTTCGTCTTTTTCGGCAATTATTTAATAAACCTGTATTTATCTTTATTTCTATAATTTCGTTACCGACAATCTGCAAAGAATAATTCGATTTGATGCAAAGCTTATTTTTCCGCAATAAATGAAACTGCAGAAAGCTGTCCGGAAAATTTAGTCAGTCCGGTCTGATTATATTGATTTGATTTCTGTTTTATATTTTTGATCTTTTTCATAATACCATCTGCAATCAATTGCACAATGTTTCGGCAACTCACTTCTTTTTCTCTTATTTTATTAACTTTAATTGTTGCTTATCCATAAAAACATTGACAGATTGTTTCGATTTTTCTTTTGTAATGATTATAAATTTATAACGGAGTATAAGATATGCTTAATTTCAGACAAATGCTGAAAGATAAAGGCTTGCAGGCATCTCAACAAAGAATAAAAATTCTTCAAATTCTTGAACAGGACAGAATACATCCTACTGCCGATAATATATATAAGTTATTGTTGCCGGAAATGCCGTCTCTTTCCAAGACAACCGTTTACAATACGCTTAAAATTCTTTCGGAAAAAGGTATGATTAAAACTGTTTCCGTATTTGAAAATGAATTGAGGTATGAATACAACAGAATGCCTCATGCTCATTTCAAATGCCTTGTTTGCGATAAAATAATTGATGTAGAGCAACGTTTCAATTTTATGGAAAATAAAATAATAGAAGGCAATAAAATTACCGAACATCATATTAACCTGAAAGGAATTTGCTCTTCATGTTTGTCGGAGGACACAAAAAATGCCTGAATTACCCGAAGTGCAAACCATTACAGATGAATTAAATAAAATTCTTCCGCCCCGAAATATCATTAGCCTGAAAGAATTGCGACCCGGCACGGCGCGCGATCCGGAGTCCTTGTTGAAATTTCCTTTTTTGATCGAGAAAGTCGTCCGCAGAGGAAAATATATCGTTTTTGAAACAAACCGGAATTTTTCAATCATCATACATTTACGCATGACCGGAAAAATTATCTACGAAGAAAATTTAAGTCAAAATCGCAAACATGCGAGATCTGTCTTTGATTACGAAAAATCCGGGCATATCGTTTTTGACGACATCAGAACTTTCGGGAAAATAGATATTATTTCCGACAAAAATACAGAAGAATTTTTTGCCCGAATAGGCGCGGAACCTTTGTCGGACGAATTTAATGTTTCATATTTGAAAGATAAACTGAAAAGACGCAAAGCTCCGATAAAAAATGTGTTGCTTGAGCAAAAAACGGTTGCCGGACTGGGCAATATCTATGTTTGCGAATTACTCTATCGAGCCGGAATATCTCCTGAAAAAAAAGCCGATTCTCTAAAAACAAATGAACTGCAAAAAATAACGGAAAAAACCAAAGAAGTCTTAAAAGAAGCCGTCCGAGAAAACGGAACAACCATTTCCGATTATGCCAGAGTAGATGAGAAAAAAGGAAATTTCCAAAATTTCTTACGGGTTTATCAAAAAAACTTTTGCCCGAAAAACCATAAAATAAGCAAAATAAAACAAGCCGGACGTTCCACTTATTTCTGCCCGGAATGTCAAAAATAAATTTATCTTTTTAAAATTTGACATAAATCAGTAAAATTTTCTTTTTGCAGAATAAAAATGACCTGTTAAACGGATAAAATTATTAAGGCTTTGATTATGAAAGATGCGGCAATTATTTTCAGAATAAGTCTGAAACTTATAAAAAAGAACCTGATTTTCTATTCCATGATCGTTTTGTTGAATTTTTCGGTTAATATCGCTGTCAATAAAGCTTTGATTCAATTCGACGGATCAACGTATAACCCCAAATTGATGTTTCTCGGTTTAATATCTGTTTTGGTGTCTTGGTTTACTTACTGCGGAACCGGTTCAGCTTGGATATACCATGATTTGAACTGGAAATACATTGCTCGAGTTTTTAAACGTCTTCCGGATTTGCTTTATTTCGGAGTTTGGTATTTTTTTAATTTTACGTACAGAATTTTTCTTCTGGTCTTCCCGGCAATACAGTTTGCTTTAAAAAATTTTTTTACCGTTCATATCTTAATTCATGAAAATACGGATCTTGCATCAGCAAGAAATTTATCGGAACAGCTTGTCAGTTCCAAGAAAAAATTTATTTTTATTTTTGTTTTAATCATGTACAGCGCGAGTTTATGGTGGTCTGTTGTAAGTTTAGAAATTTTCGGAGATTCTTCCCTCAGATTATTCGCCGTAAGCTGCTTAACCGCATTTATAAATATATCTTTCGGAACATATTATTTCATAATGAAAAATGCTTTTTTGAAGACGGTTGAAAAGGAATTGCTTAAAAGATCAAAAAACGAAGAAACGGAGCATAATGATATTCCGAAAAACGATGTTGATGAAAAAAAATAATTTTCGCCGAATATTTTAACAAATTTAAAAGATAAGTTGACAATATTTAAGGTAAATATTGAAACACGGTTAAAAATAATAAAAAACTTATAAAGAAAGGAGACAGAAATGGCAAGAATGACAGTAAACTCTTATTATTGCAAGGGATGCGGACTTTGCATCCAAGCATGCCCCAAGAAAATTATACGTTTCAGCGAAGATATTAACGAAAGAGGTTATCATTTTGCTGAATGTTTTGATCAGGATTCATGTATTGCATGCAGAATGTGCTATGCAACATGTCCGGACGTTGCCATTACAGTTGAGAAATAAAAGGAGGATGATATGGCTGAAAAAGTCTTAATGAAAGGAAATGAAGCTGTTGCTGAAGCTGCTATAAGAGCAGGATGTCGTTTATATTTTGCATATCCGATAACGCCTCAAAGCGAATTAATCGAATACATGTCTCGCCAATTACCCAAAGTAAACGGAACTTTTTTGCAGGCTGAAAGCGAAGTTGCAGCAATTAACATGGTTTACGGAGCGGCAGGATGCGGAAAAAGAGTGATGACATCTTCATCTTCTCCGGGAATATCTTTGAAAATGGAAGGCGTTTCTTATATTGCCGGAGCCAATCTTCCGGCGGTAATCGTAAACGTGCAGCGCGGAGGACCGGGTCTCGGCGATATTCAACCTGCTCAAGGCGATTACTTTCAGGCTACCAAAGGCGGAGGTCACGGAGATTATCATACCATAGTTATGGCTCCGAGCACTGTTCAGGAATTTGCCGATATGGCTCAATTATCGTTTGATTTAGCTGATCAATACAGAATTCCGGTAATGATTCTGTCAGACGGTATGTTGGGACAAATGATGGAACCGGTTGAATTTAAAAAAACAATGTCCGATGAAGAAATATCGACTCAAGACCATAAACATCATGATTGGTGCATGAGACCTAACGAAGACGGAGAAAAACATCATCATCATGAAGTTAACTCTTTGGAAATAGATCCCAATGTTTTGGAAAAACACGTTATCTCTCTCAGCGAAAAATACAAATTAATAGAAGAAAAAGAAACTCGCCATGAAGAATATTGTATCAAAGAAGATAACGAAATTCTTTGTGTTGCTTTCGGAACAGCTTCCAGAATCGTAAAATCAGCAGTTGATCAATTGAACGCCGAAGGTCATAAAGTCGGTCTTATCCGTCCGATTACTGTTTGGCCTTATCCTTACAATGCCGTCAGAAAAGCCGTAACCGATAAAATCAAAAAAGTTGTCGTTTTTGAATTGAATCTCGGTCAAATGCTTGAAGACGTTAAAATTGCCGTAAACGGTAAAGCTGATGTCGAATTCCTCGGAAAAGTAGGCGGAATAATTTTTACGCCCGAGGAAGTAAAAGCCAAGATAGAACAATATTTATAGGGAGGAATAATGCAGGTTATAGCAAAAAGACCCGAGTCGTTAACCGACGTTCAGTTTACCTATTGTCCCGGCTGTCTTCACGGAGTAGCTCATCGCTTGATTGCCGAATGTATGGACGAATTGGAAATGAGAAACAATATGATGGGTGTTGCTCCCGTCGGATGTTCAGTATTTGCTTATAAATTTTTTAATTGCGATATGGCAGAAGCTGCTCACGGAAGAGCGCCGGCAGTTGCTACAGGAATGAAAAGAGCCAGACCCGATATGCATGTTTTCACTTATCAGGGAGACGGAGACTTGGCTGCCATCGGTACAGCCGAAATCGTTCACGCCGCCAACAGAGGAGAAAACATTACCACTTTCTTCGTAAATAACGCCATCTACGGCATGACAGGAGGACAAATGGCTCCGACAACTTTACCCGGCATGAAAACTTCCACTTCTCCTTACGGAAGAGATGCCGACGATATAGGTTATCCTATCCAAGTTTGCGAACTTCTCAGCACTTTGAGAGCCCCTTATTTTATTGAAAGAGTTTCTTTGCTTTCTCCGGCTGAAATTCTGAAAGCCAAAAAAGCAGTAAAAAAAGCTTTGCAATATAATAAAGAAGGAAGAGGATTTACTTTCATTGAATTTATCTCAACCTGTCCGACAAACTGGGGACTTGATCCGGTTGAATCAAAAAATTGGGCAAGAGAAAAAATGTTGCCTTTCTTCAAATTAGGTAATTTCCGCGACAGATCGGTTGAGGAGGCAAAATAATGAAATACGAATTGATTTGCTCCGGCTTCGGAGGACAAGGATCGCTTACAATAGGAAAATTCTTGGCTAAAGCGGGAATGAAAGAAGGAAAAGAAGTTTCATGGCTTCCTTCTTACGGTCCGGAAATGCGCGGAGGAACAGCAAACGTTTCAGTTGTTATTGCCGATTCTCCCATAGCTTCTCCTCTCGTAACTTTTCCCAATATTTTGGTTGCATTAAACCAACCGTCCATAGATAAATTCGCTCCGGATATGGTCGAAAATGGTCTTATTATTTATAATACAGATATGTGTCCTCACGGCGTAAAAAGAGAAGGCGTTGACGTTGTTGCAGCTCCCATGAATACTTTGGCTAAAGAAATAGGAAGTCCGAGAGTTGTTAATATGATTGCCATCGGTATGATTATCGGTAAAACCGGAGTCATCAAATATGAAACGATAGAATCGGATTTGACCTCTTTCCTTGCAAAGAAAAATCCTGAACTCCTCGCCATGAACCTTACTGCAATTAAAAAAGGAATGGAATTGGTTTCCTGATTTTATTCACGGTATAAAAAACATTATTCATCCCCGGCAAAAGTCGGGGATTTTTTTATATGTTATCCTGACAATGTTTTTATAATGTCGGAAGCATAAATTCTTGATCGGGATATTTTACATCTTATTTGTATTTTATATGTTGTAATTATAAAAAAAGGTTAAAATTACCGTCCCGGGACGAGATGCCGGGCGTTGAGAGAAATCGAAGCGCAAACGGCTTAAAATTCTCATCCTGCGGAGGGGTGCCGGCTTGCCGGCGGGGCGGTTTAAAAGAAGTGCAGTATTTATTTTAAATCCTATAATCCAAGATGTTCTACGTTTCATTTATATTTTATATTGTAATGATAAAAATACAAATATCCTTAATTACTTTATAGAACAATATTGAATTATAAATTTTACGTATCAAAAAATTAACCGGACAATATTACGGGTAAAATAATCAATGTTTTAAATCCGTTGAATTAATCTGTTCAATTAAATTTAAACTTTGGAGAAAACATGAAAAAAACAGCATTTTTATTTTTGTTGATTTTAATATCAACAATTCTCAATTCAAATCCGATACCTTTGGAACAAGCCTTACAAACGGCAAAAAATGTTTTGTCGGAATCGGATCAAATTCTTAATATATCTCGTTCCTCGGATCACACCCCGGAGCTTTCTTCTTTATCGAATAACCAAATTTATATTTTTAACGGGGAAAATAAAAAAGGCTACGTCATTATTTCAAATTCTGATGCCGCTTTCCCTGTTTTGGCATTCTCTTCAAGCCAAAGCTTTTCCGGTGAAACTATTCCGCCGGCTCTCCGACAATTTTTAGATTTTTATTCTGCTCAAATAGAAGAAATAGAAACAAATAAATTAGAAAAAACAGCTGAAATTTCTTCGGCTTGGGAAAAATATTCGCAAGCTGATTTCGTTCCGGAACGCAACAGAGATGTTGCGGAGCCTTTGGTTAAATCTCTTTGGAATCAGTGCAAATACTATAATGCGATGTGTCCGGAAGATCCGGGCGGAGTGGACGGTCATGTACCCGTAGGATGCGTGGCAACCGCCATGAGTCAAATAATGCATTATCACAAATATCCGATTCAAGGAACCGGTTCACACGGTTATTACAGCAATTACGGCTACCAAGAGGCAAATTTTGCCGCCGCAACTTACAACTGGGATAATATTCCGAATTATCTTACCGATTATAATGATGATTTGGCTCAATTGGGTTATCATTGCGGAGTCTCCGTAGATATGAATTACGGAACTGACGGTTCAGGTTCCTATACAGAAAACGTGGTTTACGCTCTTAATCAATATTTTGATTACAACAATGATATAGCAATATGTTATAAAGAAGATTATTCCGAAGAAGAATGGAAAAATATACTGAAAGAGAATCTGGATCAAAATTTACCGATGGAATATTCAGGTTCGGGCGAATACGGTCATGCTTTTATCTGCGACGGATATCAGGGAAATGATCATTTTCACTTTAATTGGGGTTGGGACGGATTATTCAACGGATTCTATTATCTTGATAACCTCAATCCCAGAACCTCAACATTCAACAATTGGCAAGCAGCCGTAATAAATATTTATCCCAATCACTTACCGGAAGTAAATTTTGAAGCGAGTTATACAAATGTAAATATCGGAAGTCCGGTTGATTTTACGGATCTTACCTTATATACGCCTTATGATTGGACATGGAATTTTCCCGGTGCGGAAACAACCGAATCAAACCTGAAAAATCCGACAGGCATCGTATATTCGGAGCCGGGTGATTACGATGTTATTTTAAGCGCGACCAACAGATTAGGAACAAACAGTTTAACGCTGGAAAATTACATCCATGTTGCGGATAACTTTGCTCCCCTTGCATCTTTTACTTTGCAGGATTCGATCATTAAATCAGATCAAAGCATTATACTTTATGACAATTCCTTAAATTCTCCGACTTCCATAGAATGGAAATTCTCGGTAAACGGAAATGAGTTTGAACCGGAATACTTAAACGGAACGGATCAACATTCCCAAAATCCCGAAATAAGTTTCCCCGTCGCCCAACCGTATCATATCTCCTTATCGGCAACCAACGACAGCGGAACGGATGAAACGGAAAAAAGAGCAATTTATGCAGGCGGACTTCCGCTTCCTTTTATTGAAGATTTTGAGATCCCTTTGCAGCTTGATGCCTGGGAAACAGAAAGCGAAGACGATTACATATCTTGGGACGGAGTTTATTTTGTTGACGGAAACGGACCGGGAGCAAAATCAATCGGCTTAAACTTTTACGCTTATGAAGATATCGGCGAAAAAGACCGATTAATTTCTCCTCTGCTTAATTTTACGAATAAAACAGATATTACTCTCAGTTTTATGCATGCTTACGCCAACAGAATTCCGGCAAAAAACGATGAATTGGAAATACTCATCTCTTCCGATGCCGGAGTTACTTGGGAATCCATTGCCGTTCTATCGGACAACTCAGATGAAAATTTTGCTACTCATGCTCCGACAAACAACAGATTTTTCCCTGCTTCGGAAAATGATTGGGCAGATGTATATTCTTTCAGTCTGGATAATTATCAAAATATGCCTGACATTAAAATATGTTTTCAAACCCTTAACGATAACGGAAACTGCCTTTATTTGGATAAAATTCGCATAACAGCTTCAGATATTACAGAAAAAGAACCGAGCGAATATAACCCAAATAATATATCGGTAAACTCCTATCCCAATCCTTTTATTTTATCCCGACATCAAGGCTCGACAATATCTTATTCATTGCCTAAAGCAACCCCTGTCGAAATTTCGGTATATAATATCAAGGGTCAAAAAGTAAAACAATTGGCTAATGAAAACAACCGTTCCGGCAATCATCAAATATATTGGAACGGAAAAGACGACAATAATCAACCGTTGAGTTCGGGAATATATTTCTATAAGTTAAAAACTCCTAAAACGACAAGCGCAAATAAGATGTTAATAATAAAATAACCCTGTTATAATCAAAAAAGCCGGACTTGAATAAAAGCCGGCTTTTTTTTATCTAATAACATGTCAGATTGAATTAAGATTTCTTAAATTATTTAAATAATGGTCATAATTTATTATTGCCCCATTCGTTTATTTCAATAGAAAGCGCATAAAGGCAATCAATGTTAATAGGTTCGGATACAAAAAAAGTCGCAACCAAAGGTTACGAAAAAAAAGTGGGGTGGCTAATGGGACTCGAACCCACAACGCCTGGAACCACAATCCAGTGCTCTACCGATTGAACTATAGCCACCGTAAAATGGCACGCCAGCAGGGACTCGAACCCCAAACCTACGGCTTAGAAGGCCGTTGCTCTATCCGGTTGAGCTACTGGCGCGCAAATCATCCAAAAAAAAAGCTTATCTGAGATAAGCGAGTAAAATGGTAGCGGCACAGGGACTCGAACCCCGGACACACGGATTATGATTCCGTTGCTCTAACCAACTGAGCTATGCCGCCTACTCTTAAAATTGGTAGCGAGGGGAGGATTTGAACCTCCGACCTTCGGGTTATGAGCCCGACGAGCTACCTGACTGCTCCACCTCGCAACAAACGTGAGGTCATAAAGCTGATAGCCTGATTTTGAGTCAAGGAAAAAATAAAAAAAAGAATAATCTTGACGCAAAATTAGACAAAAGCTCCTTGACAATAAAAGGATTTAAGTATGTTAAATGAAATTATAATAAATGTTCATCCATTGGAAACAAGAGTTGCCGTAACCGAAGACAGCAAGCTGGTTGAACTGCTTGTGGAAAAGAAAGAAAAAGGTCATATCGTCGGCAATATATACAAAGGAACCGTCAAAGACGTATTGCCGGGAATGGGAGCGGCATTCATAGACATCGGTCTGGACAGAACCGGATTCTTGCATTATTCCGATATTCTGACCGATTTTCTCGATTTACCGGAAAAAGATAAAAAAGAACGCAAACTTGTTAATTACGACAATGATTCCGGGCATATAAATCGCTATCTGAAACCGGGGATGGAAATAATCGTTCAAGTTCAGAAAGGACCGATAGATAAAAAAGGCGCCAGATTAACCTGTAAATTATCGATTCCGGGAAAATTTTTGGTATATATGCCCAACGGAAACAATTTAAACGTTTCTCGCAAAATTTCAAACGGCGCAGAAAAACGAAGAATAAAACAAATATTAAAAGATTTAAAAGATGACAATGTCGGATTAATTGTCAGAACAGAAGCGGAAGGAAATTCCGAAGAGGATTTCCGCCACGAATATAACGGTCTTAAAAAAACATGGAAATATATAGAAAAACAGATAGAACATGCCAAGGCTCCGTATTGTCTTTTTTCCAAAACAAATCTCATAAATACAATTATAAGAGATTTGTTCAGCTCCAAAATAGATCGAGTTATTGTTGACAATGCAGATTTCAAAAAGAAATTATTCTCCGCTTTAAAAGCTGTTGATCCTGATTTATGCAAAAGAATAGAATTTTATAATGAAGACTCTCCGGTATTTGACGCATTCTCCATAGAAAAGAAAATAGAAGCGCTTTTCAATGCAAGAGTTTATTTGCCGAGCGGAGGAAATATCGTCATAGAACAAACCGAAGCTTTGGTTGCCGTTGACATCAATACCGGAAGCTTTACAGGGAAATCTTCTTATTCTCAAACCATACTTAAAACGAATATCGAAGCAGCAGAAGAAGTTGCCCGACAAATGCGTCTGCGAGATTTAAGCGGAATCACCGTAATTGATTTTATTGACATGAACGATGAAAAACAAAGGCAAGAGGTTTTGGATGCTCTCCGCAAAGCTCTGCGAAGAGACAGGGTTAAAAGCAACATATACCCCTTCTTTCAACTCGGCTTAGTGCATGTTACCCGTAAACGGGCAAGATTGAATTTCCTTTCGACCTATTCCGAACATTGTTCCTGCTGTCAGGGAACAGGAAGAGTAATGTCAAGAGACTCGGTTGCCCTGAAACTTTTTCGTTGGCTTTATCGCTCGGAATATTTCATAAAAGGAAAAGAACTCAGGATCACCGTTCACCCCAACGTAAAAGAATTTTTGGACAGACAGCCTGACTATTTATCAGCCATAGACAACAAGATTGAATTGGTTTCCGATGATCTTCTTTCTCCCGGCAAATTTACTGTTTTTGATTTAAAAAACGGCAAAGAAATAACATCAAGATATAATGCTTGACATTGAAACCGGAATGAAATTATTGGTCTTTTTCAATACAGATTTCGCAAAACCCGATCAAACGAAATCTTAACAAAAATTAAATAAATAAAATGATGATATAAAAGGAGATAATGATGTACGCCATTGTAGATTTTAAAGGACATCATATTCGTGCCGAAAAAGGCGCTAAGTTAAGAGTTCCTTTTCTGTCTTATCTCGAAGAAGGCGCCGAGGTTGAAATGACTGATGTTGTCTTACTGAACAACGATTCGGATATTCTTGTCGGACAACCTAAGGTTGCGGAAGCAAAAGTTGTAGCTGAAGTAGTTGCGCATCGTAAAGATAAAAAAGTTATCGTCTTCAAAAAGAAAAGAAGAAAAGGTTATACAAAAAAACAGGGACATCGTCAAAAATATACCGAAGTTCTTGTAAAAGATATTTTATTTTAAAGAGGTATCCTAATGGCTCATAAGAAAGGTGTAGGAAGCAGTAAGAACGGTCGAGACAGCAATCCCAAGTATCTCGGCGTAAAAAAATATGACGGTGAATCCGTGCTTGCAGGCAATATTATAGTTCGTCAACGCGGAACTAAATTTCATACGGGAGAAAATGTAGGAATCGGCAGAGATCATACCATTTTCAGCTTGATTGACGGTTTTGTTAAATTTGAAACCAAAACGGCAGGCAAAAAATTTATCAATGTTTACGCCGAAAGAGCATAAAATTTAAAATTATTGCAGGAGAGCTTAATGCTCTCCTTTTTTTTGCATGACAAACAGTTTATTATTCATATTTCTTTTATTAACGGTAAAATAGAAAAATTTATTTTCACTTAATCGAGTTCGAAGACAAGTTATATATTTATGTGTTCCGGCAAAAGTGTGTTTTAGCAAAAATTAAATAATTTACACTTTTACAAATAAAATTCGACATAGAGTATTATTTCCTTGACATTATTTAAGCAATAAATGGCATGTGTGATTTTGCAGGTCTACTTAAACTGCAAGAGTTCATTAATTATTGCATGAGGTCTTTATGAGGATAGCTTTTAGCGTGATTTTTGTTTTTGTTTTATGCTCTTGCTCTTATCAAAAACAAATTAGTGATTTGGAAGAGTCCGTGAAAGGACAAAATAAAAAAATAGTTGCTCTTGAAAAAGATATTCAATCAATTTTTGTTCAATTGGATAATTTAAGCAGTTTATCCGATTTGCCGAATAAGTCGTTAAAAGATAATTATATGCGACTGTCCGGTCAATTAAATGAAATGCAAAAGCAATTAAACTCTCTTAAAGAAGAGATAAACAGAAGAAAGAGAATTTCCGAAAGTCCCCAAAACGCAACAGCCCTAAAAAAAAGCCCCTCTCCGAGAAAAACCCCTGTTCCCGAAGGAAACAAGGGAAATGCAAAAGCCCTCTATCAAAAAGGACTGAAAGCGTATGAAGATCGTAATTTATCGGAATCAGTAAAATATCTGCGCGAGTTTTTAAAAAAGTATCCTGCTCATAAACTGGCAGCCAACTCACAATACTGGTTGGGAGAATGTTACTATTCTCTGGAAAATTACGAATACGCCAAAAATGAATTCCAAAAAGTTATAGATTTTTTCCCGGGAAGCTCAAAAGTTCCCGATTCACACGTTAAAATTGCTCTTATTTATAAGAAAAACGGACAAAACGAACAAGCTGTTATTGAACTCAGCAGAATTTTAAAACGTTATCCGGCTTACGAAAGAAGAGAGCTGGTTGAATATTTGCTTAAAGAATTGAAACAGGAATAAGATATGTCTCTATCATTTCAAAACGAATTTTCAAAACTTCCTCCTCTTACAAGAGGGACAGAAAGAATAAACCTTATTTCCGAGATGTTGAATGAACATCCTGAATGGAGAGCCGAAGCAGAAAAAAAAATGAATAATATTCTGGCAGGAATGATTTCAAAAAATGCTTCCGACTTGGATTTTGGAGGGTTCGGATCAAAAAACATGGTCTGGATGAGGGTTCACGGCAATAAATATCCGGTTCCCGATATGGGACGTTTCAGATATGACGAGATGTCTGCCTTTATTTTAAGCGTTTTAACGGTAAGACAGCTTGATCAACTTATGATAAGTCAAAATACGGATTTTGCCTATCAATTGACTCATGAAGGACAACTGTACAGATTTCGAGCTGATGCTTACATGGATTTTGATCAATTGGCAATCAACTTTCGTTTCATTAATCCGGTGGCTTTTCACTACAGAGAACTTGGTTTCCCGAATAAAATAATCGAAAAATTTGATTTAGCTTTCGAAAAGAAAGGTCTTATTTTGGTTACAGGGCTGACCGGTTGCGGCAAAAGCACAACGTTGGATTCAATTATATCAATGAACAACCATAAAAATTCCGGGCATATAGTTATAATCGGAAATCCGGTGGAACATGTTCATCAATCAGATAAATGTATTATACGACACCGAGAAGTAGGCAGAGACACTATTTCTTTCAAAGAAGGTTCAATTGAGGCGCTGAGACAAGACCCTGACATTATAGTAATCGGAGAAATGCGCGATCCGGAAACAATGATGACCGCTCTTGAAATTACCGATTCCGGGCATAAGGTCTTTTCTACTTTACATACGGCATCCGCAGTTGAAAGCATTCACCGTATAGTTGCGGAAGTTCCGGTCAATGAACAGGCTCGAGTCAGAAATCGTCTGGCGGATGTGTTAAGCGTCGTAGTTTCACAGAAACTCGTTCCTGCTCTGAACGGAAAAAGAGTTTTGGCAAAAGAAATATTAAACGTAACATCTTACGTTGCGGCAGCAATTAATAATGATAATATCTCTGAAATTTATCAGATGATTTCCGAAGGCAAAGAAAGCGGAATGATCTCATTGGAACAAGATTTATTCCGACTTTTCATGAATAAAGTAATTTCAAAAGAGACGGCAATTTCTTACGCAAACAACAAAAAACGTTTGTTTGATTTGCTTAATTATTACAGGCATAAGATGTAGAGATAATGGCAAAGATAAAAAAAGCATTTGGGATATATCAAGACGGTAATGATATAAAAGTTGCGTTGTTGCAAGCAACAAAAGACAGAGTATCAATTGTCCGTCTTTATAAGGATTCATTAGTAACCGATAAAGATAAAGAGTTTTCCTCAGAAGGCAACTTTGAAAATTTCAATGATTTTGATTTCAACGATTTCGGAAACGGCGATGATTTCAAATATGAAAACGAGGAAGAGAAAAAAAATGATTCTCCTTACGAGGAATTTGTCGAAGACGAAAATGAAACAGATTCGTTCAAGGATATTTTGGAAGATATTGCCCGGGAAATGGATTTTCATGAGGCTCCGATTTCATTAAACCTTGATATAGACAACGTGTTTTACAATACTTTAGATATTGATCCGAGAGCAAAAAAGAAAAAAATACTGGATACAGTAAAAACAGCATTTTCCGGGACTAAAATAAGCAAAACGGCTACCTTCTCTTATATAAAGAAAAAAAATGATGATAAAGTTGTCGGTATAGTAAACGACGGGCCGATGAATTTATTGGAAAACCTTTACGAATTATCCAACAATCTAAATAATAAAAGTTTTCATTTTTCTCATATTATACCTGATGAAATTGCTCTGGTAAACATGGTTAATTTTAATTATGACTTACCGGAAGACGAGGTAGCAGCAGTATTTTACATAGGCGATAATTATTCTCGTATCACTTTGTTGCAAGACAAGATGATTATCTTTTCCTTGCCGATAATAAATGAAGGTTTCAGGAGTCACGATATAGTAAATACTCTTTATTCCAGATTCAGATTTGAAAAATCAGGATCGGATTTACCGGATATTCAACATATATTTGTTGCCGGTCATATAAATAAAGAAGAAACTTTAAACACTTTACAAAAATTTGAAAGCGATATTAAAATTATTCCTCTTTTACCCCTGCAGCTTGAGACAGAAGAGTTTGAAGCCGGGGAATCAGAATACGGAGAAGAAGAATTATCAGAGTTTATTATCCCGATATCCTTGGCTCTCAGTACACTGTTTCCCGAAAACGATAACATATTTATTCCCGATTTATTGCCAAAATCAATTAAAGAGACCCAAAACAATCTTTCCATAGGTTTCGGAGGATTGTTGGTATTGACTTTAATTCTTGCAATGTCTCTGATTTCAGTAAGGCTTAATTGGAAAGAAAACTCAGATATTAAACGTTTGAAAAACGAAATTCAAGCATTACATAACGGAATACTCATTAATAAGCCTTTGCTTGATTCCATAAAAACAAAAGAAAAACGTATTGCCGAATTGAAAAAGAACATTGAGAGAGTCCATAAGTTCATGGGCAATAAAAATCAATGGCACTTCATTTTAGAAGAAATATCAAAGGGTTTTTTAAATAATTCTTTGACTTGGGGAATAAATCTTCATAAAGAAAAAAATCAATTTAAATTATCGGGATCAACAACAAGAAGAATAAATATTGTTGCTCTTTCGCAACTCTTCCCGGGCGGTAAGATTTTGAAAGTTGTCCAGAGAGATATCGAAGCATATAAAGTATGGGATTTCGATATTCTTTTTAACATGCCGGATCCGCTGATTACCAAACGTTTGGATATGCAACGAGAAGGAATAGTTTATAATGTCCGGAAAAAAGGAAATAAGAAAGAAAACAAAAAAGAGCTGAAAAAGCAAAATAAAACTGACGAATCGGTTATGCCGTCGAGAAAAAAAGCTAAATCGAATTTAAAAGGGAATTCGCTTTATAAAGAGGCGGTAAAGTTGAGCTTTGATCGTAAATACAATGATGCCGTTGCCTTATTTGACAAGTTTTTGGAAACAAATCCCGGAAAATTAAAACCGAATGCTTTATATTTTAAAGGAGAATGTTATTTCGGACTTTCATCTTTCAAAGAAGCAATATCAATGTTTAATAAAGTTTTGGAAATTAATAAAGCCAAGCAACCGGAAGCTCTCTTAATGCTGGGAAAATCTTATGCTCGCATCGGTAAAAAAGATTCAGCCGTTTTGACTTGGAATAAATTGATAAAAAAATATCCGAAATCAAAATATGCCGATATTGCAAAAAGAAAACTGATGAATTACCGAAAATCAGGTAAAAAATCCAATGATAAATCAGCCTCCTCCTCTCCCCCGAAAATAAATGAAAATATCGCAAATATGATAAATACTGATTCTTATTTTAAACCGGTAAACGAAAATTATGATCAAGATAAATTGATGATAACTCATGCCGATTATAAAAAAGCGATAAATTTTTACCACAGAAAAAATTTCAGAGAAGCCGTTGAAGCTTTCAAAAGTTATATAGAACAAAATGATAATCCTCTGATCGTAAATGCGACTTACTATTTGGGAGAATCTTATTATGCTTTAGGAATCTATTCTTCGGCAAAAGATTGTTTTCAAAATGTAATAAGATATGACAGAGAAAAATTGCCGGAGTCATATTTTATGCTCGGTAAAACTTTTATGAGAGCCGAAAATAAAAATGATGCCGTAAAAATTTGGGAAACGTTGGTTAAAAAATTTCCTACCAGCGCTTATTCAAAGCAGGCGCAACAAAAAATTGAACGGTACGGAGCTTGATTTATGCTTAAAATAATGATATTTGCAGGAGTTATTGTCGGTGTTTGGTATGTTTTTATAATGATTTCCGAAAAAAACAAAAACAATAATTCCGACGAAGAGAACGAAGTAAAGGAAGATTTAAAATCACAAGAAAAAGACTATTCTTTTTCCGCATCCGGAGAAAAAATAAACAAAAGGACCAGAAACCTTATCATTTTAATTATAATTTTCCTTGCCATCGTCGGATTAACTTATTGGAATTACAAAAGATTAGACAAAAAACAACAATTATTATTAAAAGAAAAAGAAAAAATCAAAAAAGAATTGGAAGATTCCAATACTCAATTAATGAGAGTGGATATTGTTAACGAAAATTTATTAAAAATAGAAGAAGAAGTTTTTTTAAACAATAAAATAATGATGAAAGAAGACACCCCTACGGGAACATTGAGTTATCTCTTTGATATTGCTAATAAATATGCCGGATTTCTTCATTTTGATTACGGATTATCGGAAAGCGGAATAAAAACAAAAGATTCGAAAGTTTTTTACAACCAATATATTCTTACCGGAAAAGCTTTCATTAATCAAATTTTTTTATTTTTGGATCAATTGGAAAGACAACCTGCTTTTTACACTATTGAATCTCTTGCCTTAAATATAATGAATATATCGGAAGAAGGAAGAGTTCAGTTTTCAATTGAACTGAGAGCTTATTATACCGCTACCGGTAAAAATTTGGCAAATATAAAATTAAGAAAAAATAAAGTTCGCCGTTTGTCTTATAATCCTTTTTTTCCGAGAATACATGAAAAAGTCGATAAAAAAGACGATGATTTTCTTGATTTGCTTGATATTGAAAGCGTTGATATGGTTGCTCTCAGCCCGGAACGAGTATTCCTTAAAAGCAGGAATAACGGTATTATTAAAATTTTAAATATAGGCGACAGAGTCCGTTTCGGCTATCTTGAAAATATTGATTGGCTTAGACAAGAAGCCGTTTTTGCCGTTAACAGATACGGTGTTCAGGAAAGAATGCGTTTAGCAATTAAATAAACCGGAGGTTTTAATGAAAAAAATATTTTTGTTTATTTTGCTGTTACCGATTTTATTAATTTCGGAAGAGATATATTCAGCAGGAGACTTGGTTACCTTTAAAAAAGATTTGCCTTTCAAACAGGCTGTTTTATTTCTGAATGATTATCTTAAGAAATCCGAGAATAAAGTTTTAGCGGATATGTCCGGTTTTAAGGGAAATGTCGGAATAGATATAGACAAATTACATTGGCAGTTAGCTTTAAACACAATATTGGAAGCCAATTCATTAAATTTAAACATTACTCCCAATGCTTGGGTTATCACCGCATCAAACGATGCCGCAAATAAAACGTTGCAGGAAGAAGAAAAAGATTCTCATGATCCCTCAACTCCGGATGTCTTAATTGAAATAACTTTTTTTGAGGCAGACAGAAATATTTTACGAGAAATGGGAATAGATTGGTCAACTTATCATAAAGGAAAAGTGAACTTCAATTCAAACCTGAACTCGAAAAGCAATGTTACAGACAAAATTTTACAATTAAGCTTTAAAAAAAGCATTGATATGGGAAAAGGGACTATGGACGTAACTGCCATGTTTGATGCTTTTGAAGCGAATGATAAAGGTCATATCCTTTCCAGACCGTCAATTACAGTTACTTCCGGTAAAGAAGGCATGGTTCAAGACGGTGAAGATTTTTCCATAAAACAAATTGACAAAGACGGAAATACCACAGATAATTTTTACAGTGCAGGAACAATTATCAAAGTAACTCCGGAAGTTATTGAACTTGAAGACGGGGATTTTGTAATTTACATGAATGTTGAAGCCGAAAGATCAACTGCTGAACCGGATGTGGTAAGCACGGTTGTTAAAAAGAATAAAACCCAAACAACTCACACTCTTTACAACGGAGAAGAGAAAGTTATCAGCGGCTTAACTTCCAAAGAAACAAAATTGTTGCGCCGAGGTGTTCCTTTCCTCAAAGATCTTCCTTGGTGGTTCTTTGGACTGCGTTATGTTTTCGGATATGAAAAAAAGCAGACGACGGTTAAAGAACTTCTTGTTCTTATTAAAGCTTCCGTTCTGCCGGCAATAGAGGAAAGAAAAAAAGGACGTATTGACTTAAAATCAGACGTAAAGAATTATCGAAGAGCTTTACCTGCAGTTGAAAGTAAACTTATAAATAAAGAATAAGCAGTCAGAGGAGAAATAATTAATTTTTATTGTAAAAGGTTTTATGTTTTCAGGTTCATCAGACAAATTATAATTTATATTTTTTAGCAGAATCGATAACATAAAACCTCTCCTTTCCCCGTTCTCAGATATCCGTATCAATCAATCAAATCATTCAAGCAGTCTATCTTTTTATTGTAATTCATCCCCGATATTTGATTTTATAAATTAATTTTTCCCCTTCCTGTAATTTATCTCTTGCTGAAAATACAATTATTTAAAATATCGTCTTGTTTTTATATCATTATGCGGTTTGCAAATTTCAACCAAGGAAGTTCGGAAATCCGTCAAAATCAGGCATAACACATTATAGCTATTAAAGTTACAAAACTGACAGCTATATCAAAAAATATCCCGTATTTATTTTTCTGCTTGTTAAGTCGGAAATATTCAGATGAATGATGATGATTATTTTGCATTATTTAAGTTAAATACGGTAAATTACAAAATTTTGAGCGAGATAAAACGAAAAAAATTATGAAAAAATATATATTTATAAAAATATTTTTAAGTTACGTTATTTTAGCCTTATCTTTCCTTTTTGCGGAAGAAAATAAAGATTTCAAACCGGCAAGACTCACAGGAGATAACATATTTGAGCTTCCGGCGGAATTCGACTCCTTAAGTTTGGTTATCGTAAAAGTAAAAGCGGAACTGACAGACTCCGGAGAAATCATCCGCAAAGAAATTATTTCAGAACCGTCTCCTTTGGATAAAACGGTTAAAGAAATGACAAATGAATTAAACTTTATTCCCGCCTTTCAGGGAGAAACTCCCGTTACATCGGAATTGATTTTTGAATTGAAATTTTATTCAAAATCTTTTACTCAAACGGAACAACTTGAACAGGCTTCGACAAACTTATCGGACACTCTCTCGATTACAGCTTTGAAAGACTCAGTTTATAAATTAAAAAATGATTTATGGCATCAGGAAGACAATGCTGTTTTTATTGCGCCGAATCTAATTTTGAAAGAAAATTACAATTATTATTCCGATCCTCTTTACACAGATTATGCAATAAGGAAATTCGGATTTTTGGAAAACGTTGCTCCCTTTGCCGAACATTTGCAGTTCAGAACAAATTATCCTTTTCATCATGCTGATTATTCCGCTAATCTGTTGAGTTTTGAACCTTACGAATACGCTTTTCCTGTTACTTTTACCGATACTGATCTTGGAATAGGCGATGTAAATATGCAGCACAGTTTGGTAAGAATCCGCAAAAATGAACTTTTCGACGTAAAAAATCTTTATGTTTCATTCGGTTTTTTGGGCTCGGAAGGTTCTTTTCCGAAACATAAAAATACCAACTCAAGCACTGATCTTGATTTGTATATGTCTTATAAAAACGCCGGAGGGAAATATCAAATTTCATATAAAAATCATCGCTCTGATTTGAACGGATTAAATTTGGGAGAACAATATGCTTTACATTACGATTGGGCTTCCGTTAAACAGGACGAATTTATTGCCGGCTGGGAAAATAAATATTTTTATCTTAAATACAAACAAAATATTTATGATGCGGATATGATAAATTCAGATAAAGAAGAGATTGCTTTAAATCTAAAAAAGGAAAAAAATACGGGACTTATTGGTAAGAAATTCTCATTTGCCGAAACAGTTTTCGATATTTCCGTTCAACATGAATTTAACGGTGAGACAGGCGGTGTTTTTATTTTTCGTACAGAATTATCCAAAGCAGATTTCGGAATAAACTTATGGATTATAAATAAAGACAAAAATTCTTTCAGCTTTGAATCAGGATACTCCTTAAATCAAAATTTTCGACCTTTCCTAAAATCGGAATATCTTAATAACGAACCGATTGAATATTACAATAACTCTCCTTTGCAAAAGATTAAGTTAAGTTCTTCTCTTAATAAATCGGGAGCGGGAATTGACTTTAAAAATGATATGCTTGCCGCAAAGATTTTTATGGGATTTTGGACGGATAAAACAGATAAATCCATACATTATCAAACCGGGATCGATGATCTCGGCAAAAAGTTTAATTATTTTTTTGCGGAATGGCAAGCAAACTACAAATTCAAAATTCTTTTATTTGACGGAAACTGGATTAACTCCGGAACTCTTTTATTGGAAAATATTGAGACATTACCTTATATTAATTGGAAAACGCATCTTAAATTTATTTGGAACTTACGGCATCACAACTTCCTTACCGCCGGAATTATATATCAATACGGCGGCATTGATTACAGAAATATTTATTTTAACAATATTTTTGACGAATCTTATTCTCTTGACTCTTATATTTCTCTGCAAATAACCCGACAATTCAGAATTAATCTGGAAGGATATAATTTGCTTAATCGAGATTATATTCTAAGCCGTCCTGCTTGGTTAAATCACGTAAACTTCTCGATTGAGTGGTTATTTCTGAATTGACATCATTTAAAATATTATCCTAAATCCGACGTAAATCAACAAATTGACAATATAAGAAGATAAAAATATGCGGTACTTTAAGTATATATATTTTATGAAAAACAGCAGGTCTTATGAATAAAAAAGAAATTTTTTCCGTTATTGTTCTGATTTTCGCAATCGGATTTTCCTTTTATCGTTATCAGAATAAAAGTTACAAATTTTTTTCCAATAAAATGTTAATGGATACCGTTGTTACCCTTTCTTTCGAGATGAAAAATCCGCATGTAAACGAAGTTGCGGATTCAGTTTTTCAACTTATGGAAGATTACGAAAATAAATTATCGGCTTATCGGGAAAAATCTTATATTTACATAATAAATCATGCCGAAACCGATTCTTTTGCTTCCGATAAAGATGTTTGCAAAATTTTAACCAAAGCAAAAAAATTATACGAGATGACCGAAAAAAGATACGATGTTACCGTAGGAGAATTAACCGATATTTGGGATTTTGAAAAGGAAAACGTTCCGACTGAAGAGGAAATTAAAACCGCTTTGAAAACAGTCGGATTCGATAAATTAATATTCAACGAAAATTTTCTGAAAAAACCGGCAGGAACTAAAATAAATTTGGGAAGCGCGGCAAAAGGATTTATATTAGACAGAGTTGCCGATTATCTGGGAAAAAGAAAGGTTTTATCAGGTTATGTAAATGCAGGAGGAGACATCAGATTTTTCGGAAATAATCAGGAACAAACCATAGGAATAAGACATCCGAGAAAAAGCGATGAGATCATAGCAACCGTTACCGTAAAATCAGGAGCAACTGTAACCAGCGGAGATTATGAAAGATTTTTTATAAAAGACGGCAAACGTTATCATCATATAATTGATCCGCTTACCGGATATCCGTCCGAGAACTCCGTTTCTGTAACAGTGCTGGCAGACACGGCAGAAAAAGCTGATATTTTTTCTACGGCATTATTTCTTTTAAAACCGCAGGAAGCAATTGATTTAGCAGAAAAATCGGGGAACATCGAAGCTGTTGTTTATTACGAAACAAACAATAAAATTACCGCTCTTAAAACCTCCGGAATGAAACTTTTTCCGGAAAAGGAGAATTAATAATGATACAAGATATACAAAGCGAAAAAGATTTACGTAACGTAATAATAGAAAAAGTCGGAGTAAAAAACATAAAATATCCGATACTTGTGAGCGACAGAATTAAAGGATCCCAACAAACTACGGCTGAAATAGATATTTATGTTGATTTGGATGCTCAAAATCGCGGAACTCACATGAGTCGTTTTATAGAAGTTCTAAATCGGTTTCATCAAGAAACATTTATTGACAATCTGCCTGACTTTCTTGCTCAAATAAAAGAAGAGTTACAAGCGGAACGAGCTTATACAGCCATTAAGTTTACTTATTTCATGATGAAAAAAGCGCCCGTTTCCCAAAAAGAATCGTTAATGTCCTATCAATGTTCTTTTGAAGCATATCTCAAAGAAGAGTATAAGCTTAAACTGAAAGTTACGGTGCCTGTTACGTCTCTTTGTCCATGTTCCAAAAAAATAAGTAAATACGGAGCACACAATCAACGTTCAGAAGTTACGGTTTCCGTTTTTTACGAAGATCACGTTTGGCTCGAAGAACTTATAGAAATGGTTGAAGAAACGGCAAGTTGCGAAATTTATTCTCTTCTAAAAAGAGCCGACGAAAAATATGTAACGGAGAAAGCTTACGAAAACCCTAAGTTTGTGGAAGACGTAGTACGCGATTTAACCCTTAAATTGAGAGCAGATAAAAGAATAACCTCTTTTATCGTTGAATCGGAAAATTTTGAATCAATACATAATCATAATGCTTACGCATGCGTTGCGGAAGAGAGAAATAAATGAAACAAAATATACGCTCCGATTATCTGAATAACGGATTAAAAGTAATTGTCGCCGAAGATCATTCGCATCCCCTTATATCAATGCAATTATATGTCCGTGTCGGAGGTCTGAAAGAATCGGACGAAACTGCCGGATTTTCTCATTTTTGCGAACATCTCGTGTTTAAAGCAACCGAGAAATATCCGGAAAATAAAATTATGAAGGAAGTTGCCGAACTCGGCGGCGAAATAAATGCTTATACCGACTATGACGCAACCTGCTTTTATATTACTTTGCCCAAAAACTGTTTTGCTCAAGGATTGGATTTTTTATCTCAATTAGTTACCGCGTCAAAATTTACCGATGAAGAATTCAAATCGGAGAAAAAAGTTGTTTTGGAAGAACTAAAACAACACGCCAATGATCCCTTGGATTATTTTTCGGATTCGGTTGCCGAAAATTATTTTAAAAAATCAAATTACAAGCGTCCCATTATCGGTTATGAGGATGTGTTGCAGAAATCAACTGTTGATCAACTTCGAGACTATATTTCTCACAATTATGCTCCGAATAATTCTTTTCTTGTTATTTCCGGAGACGTATCTTTTGATGAAATAAAGCCGTTCGTAAATAATTTTTTCGGTAACTGGAAAGAGAAAACCATTAAGCCTCAAATAAGCATAAACGAAGATTTTCCTGCATCTCCGGGACTTCATCGCATTAAATTAAAGTCAGAACATGATTATCTGGCTTTTGTATTTCCGGAAATATCAGAAAAAGACGAGCGTAACCATTCTTTGTCTCTCGCCTTAAAAGCTTTTGCGTACGGGCAAAATTCCAGACTTTACAAAAGACTTTACACCAAAGAATCCTTGATAGACTCAATGCATATTCATTCTTATTGCGGAGTCGAAAACGGCATATCGGCAATTATAGTTTTACCGAAGAAAAATACTGACCCTGAGAAAATTATTGAAATATTTAAAGACGAAAATGCAAAATTATATGAAAGAGGTTTGAGGTCAGATGAAATTGAAAGAGAAAAAAAAGAAATAATTTTCTCCTATCGGTATGCTTTTGAATATATAGAGAGTTTGGGAACTGCGCTCGGTTCGGAAGAAGTAAACGGAGATTACAAAAATTTTTTAAATTATCCGGATAAAATAAAAAATATAAATGCAAAAAACATAAAAAAAGTGATTAAAGAATTTCTCAACCCTGATATTATGCAAATTTATTATGCAGGCAAACAAGAAATCTCAGAAGAAATTGCAACAAATCATCCCGTAATCCGCAGAAATTCCCGGAAGAATTTTTCATCTTATCCGGAGTTCAGGCAATATAAATTTGAGAACGGATGCAATGTTTTAATGAAAAAAGTGATCGGAAAACCCACTGTCGGAATTACCGCTTCTTTCAATGTATCTCAACTTTACGAAACACCGAAAATGCGAGGAACAAATCTGATAACTTCTGCCGGCATGATGTACGGAAACGAAAAAAACTCTTACGAACAATTTGTCAGAGAATGTTCTTCAGCAGGAATAAATTTCAATGTATCGGCTTCAAAAGAAATTTCTTCCGTAAAAATAAAATGTTTCGGAGAAGCTTTGCCAAAGGCAATAAACATGTTGGCGGATACGGTATTAACTCCTGTTTTCCCTAAAAACCATATTGAAAACATAAAGCGGACATATCTCGGAAATATTTCAAGAATAAAAGATTATCCGCCTCAGTACTCCAATTATTTATGGAAAGAAATGCTGCTCGGCAAAAAAAGTAATCTTCTGTCCAGAACCGGGATGAAATCAGATTTAAAAAAAGTTAATTTAAAAAAAATAAAACAATGGCATGAAATATTTTATCATCCATCCAATATGACGCTTTGTCTTATCGGAGATTTTGAGTTTGATGATGTTTTGGAACAAATTGAAGATAATTTTCAAAAAATTCCGGCAAAGTCAATTCCGATTAAAAGAAATCTGTTTACCGATAAAACAACGCCCTGTTTTAAACGCATAAATAAAAAATCAAATCAAAGCATTATTCGCATAGGAGGTTTCGGCTGCAATTCGGAAATTCCTCAAAAAAATACTGATTTTTGGGTACTTTCTCAAATTATAGGAGGAGATTTTAACTCCAGAATGTATGAACAAATCAGAGAAAAAAAAGGATTTGCGTATTCTTTGAATTTCGAATCTTTTTCCATAGAAGAACTAGGAATTTTTCATGCGGTTGCCATTGTGGATAAAAAGACAGAGGAAGAATCTCGAAAATATATACTTCATATTTTGGAGGATATTCGTCTGAACGGGGTTACAGAACATGAGCTTGCCGTTGCCAAAAAATATCTGAGCGGCGCCAGACTTATGGAGTCGGAAAGCATGTCAGCTCAGTCATCGGCGTTATCTTATTTAATTGCAACAGGCTACTCCTATGATTATTATTTAGAAAGAGAAAAACGTTTGCAAAACGTATCTTTGGAATCAATCCATGAAATAGCCGATAAATATTTTGCGAAAGAAAACCTTTATACCCTTATTTATGCTTAAAAAAATTGTTCAATATATCCTAAAAAGCAATGCTCTGTGAATAAAAAAAGGTCGGTTTCCCCGACCTTTTTGAATTTAAATCTATTTCAAAATAAGCATTTTACCTGTTTTGGTAACTTTACCGGAGCGTAATTTTATAAAATAAACTCCGTTGCTTACAGCATTATAACTTTCATTTAAAACATCCCATTTTACGATATTCTTCTCATTTTTTAAAGCCTTAACCGTTTTTTCATGAACTTTTTGCCCTTTCACGTTAAAAACTTCCAAGTTCGAGTTTCCTGCAACAGGAAGATCGAAAAGAATCGAGACTTCGCTTGAGCGAGAATTTATCGACAAATTAAACGGGTTAGGATAAATCTTTAAGTAACCGTTATCGGCAACAACGGCATTATCTTCGATACCGACTAAATCTTCCAACTGAATTTCAAGATTTATGTCTTCTCCGTCAACTGTTAATTCCTGCTGATAAATGCTGTATCCCGGGGCGGCAACGTTAAGCCAATAATCACCGTTCATAACGGCAAAACTGAAATTTCCCAGAGAATCGGCAATATCGAAAATTGTTTCGGTAAGGTCATCGGATTTTGATAAAGTTACTGCTGCTTGACTGACAGTTTCTCCGTTGCCGTTCACAATTTGTCCGCTAAATATCGCATCAGGAAAAGCATAATAAAAATTAACGTCTTCTTCATGTCCGTTTATTTCATTAAAAGATAAACCGGGCTGAACATATTCTTCTGAACCCGTATAACTGCTTAAAACTCCGGTTACGCAAGGAACGTTTTCAATATCATCAGGAACAAAAAGCTGGTAATCTCCCCAAAAACCGTTAACATCACTGACAATAAAGTGATCAGATGAAAAATATTCCAACAACCCGTCAATGTTCGGCTCATCCAAGACAGATATTATGTCTTCCGGAACAGAGTTGTAAAAAGTATAAATCAAAGCCGGAAAAACAGGCATGTCTATTGCGCTTTCTCTGTCAACTCTGCCTGATACAGAAAAATCCGATTCAAGCTGTTCAAAACCTATTTCAACTTCATCTGACACCCCGTTATCTTCCAAAGTAATAACAAGAGAGACTATTTCAGGCAAGCTGACAAAATTTCTCAAAGAATATTCAAAAATACCGTCTGCTCCGATTGCATCAGGAAAAATACCGTCTGTTACGGTTAATTCGGGAATAGGTATTTCCGGTAAATCAAATCCCCCTGCTGCCGGTTCTATATTTACGGTTGCAGTTGCCCCTTCTTCTTCAAATTCAAAATAAATATTAATCGAGTCTCCAGCTGCGACCGTGATTGATTCCTGTCCGTTAACCGTAAAATTATGAACTGCTCCCAGACAGGTGAAAATAAGCATTAAATAAATTAAAATTCTCTTATTCATGATAAAAATCCTCCCTTCTTTATTGCTTTTAAATATGATATATCTTATATTTTTTTTGAATAAAACCAATGGCATATTTTCGTCAAGTTAAAGTTACAATTTATGTTAGATATATTCATATCACTGTTTTTTTATTTTTTTATTAATTCTTCTTGTCATAAAAACAGTTCATTTAAATATTGGCTCATCGGGATGTAGCGCAGTCCGGCTAGCGTTCACGAATGGGGTTCGTGAGGTCGCAGGTTCGAATCCTGTCATCCCGACCATTTTTTTATCTGCCCTTAAATTCAATATTATCATGGAACATTTAAATTATACTTTACATCTTTGAATAAACAAAATTTTTTGTCTGAAATTTGATCCATTAAGGAGTATAAATCATGCTTAGAACAATGCTTTTATCTAAAATACACAGAGCTGTAATAACACAAACAGATTTAAACTATGTGGGAAGCATAACCATAGATAAAGATCTTCTGGATAAAACCGGCATAAAACCTAACGAAAAAGTAGAAATTTTTGATTGCGATAACGGAAATCGTTTTGAAACTTATGTTATTGAGGGCAAAAGCGGTTCAGGAATCATCGGCATTAACGGCGCAGCCGCTCGTTTGGTTCATAAAGGAGACAGAGTAATAGTGGTTAACTACGGTTATATGCCTTTGGAAGAAGCCGAAAATCATAATCCGGTTGTAATTACGGTTGACAATGAAAACAAAGTTAAAGAAGTTTACTAAACCTCAAATAATAAAGACAATTGCCGAGTTCAAAGCAATAAGAAAAAAAATCGGCAATACTCAAAGTCTCGGATTCGTGCCGACCATGGGATATTTGCACCAAGGTCATTTATCATTGGTTGAAGCGGCTCGCAGAGAAAACTCTGCAGTTGCAGTCAGTATCTACGTTAATCCGACTCAATTCGGCGAAAATGAAGACTTTGATTCTTATCCTTCAAATATAGAAAAAGACATAGAACTTTTGTCGGAATATGAAACAGATTATGTATTTTTACCGACTTCCGCTGAAATGTATCCTGAAAATTTTTCTACATTTGTCAATGTAGAGCATTTGACCGAACATCTTTGCGGCACTTCCAGACCGGGACATTTCAGAGGCGTAACGACAATTGTAAATAAATTAATAAATATTGTTAAACCTGATAATATGTATATGGGAGACAAAGATTTTCAACAAATTGCCGTCATAAGGAGAATGACCGAAGATTTGAATTTAGACGTAAATGTTAAATCATGTCCTGTTATCAGGGAAAAAGACGGTTTGGCAATGAGTTCTCGCAACTCCTATTTGTCTGAGGAAGAACGCATAAATGCTTTATGTCTTTATAAATCTCTGTTAAAAGCAAAAGATTTGATAGGTAAAGGAATAATAAAAACAAAACTTATTATTCCTGAAATGGAAAAAATAATTTTCCAAAACAAAGGTAAAATTGATTACATAGAATTTGTAAACAATATAAACTTACAAAACGTTACCGTTGTCAATAAATCTACAAGGATTTTATTGGCTGTTAAAATAGGTTCGACAAGATTGATAGATAATATGAAAGCATATTAAAATTTTTCTCTTAAATATGTCTTCATAAAAGACAAAAGGCAAACAATAATAAGTATAACTTCATAAATTCAGAATATCAGAACTTACTTTTACCTGATAATATCAATATTACGAATATTTTTACTTCTTAAATATTTTTTTTACTTAATACATAACTTTTGGAACAATTCAGGCATAAATAAATATTAAAGAATATTTATGGAGGAAAAATGAAAAGATATCTCATTCTTTTGATCGTCTTAGCCATTACAGGAAGTCTTTTTTCTGTTTTTTCGGAAAAAACAAATTCCTTAGATATTTTCCCGTATATTGCTGAAGATTTTGTAAAAATAACCGTAACTTCAACAGAGTATTCAGAAATAAGATTAATTATTTTAAATACAAACGGAGAAACAGTTCGGACTTTCAGCAGAAATAAATCTCAACCGGGAGTTTATACGTTTGACTGGGATTGTAAAGATGACCAAGGAAATATTTTGCCTGCCGGTAAATACAGTGTACAATTTGTTGTCTCAGAAAGAATGACTCATTTAACTAAAGTAGTTATTTTGAAGTAAAAAAGAGCGGAAATTCCGCTCTTTTTTTTTAAAAGATTATAACCTTGTTCTTCATAATTATCAAAATCATAATTTCGACGTTATTTAAAAGTTTTCATAAATCCGTCGGTTTATCAATACAAGTAAAACATATAACTTAATTCTCTCTTAAGACCGCTCTTAAACAATAAAAAATTAACCTCGAATTTGTTTTTCTATCATTCACAGAACATTATCTCATCTGAGTTTCATATCTTTACTCAGGTTTATTTTTCAGTCAATAAAATGAATTTCAGCAATTTCCTGAGAATTTTAAGTTAATACCAACACAAAAAAGTAATGAATCGGTATTTAAAGTTCTACTCTTTTTCATTTTGATGAATTTTTTTGTTACCTCGTCCGGCTGTTTTCTTTTGCCGATAATAAGATCTGTTATCGCTGAAATTAGTTCTTTCCCTTCCAGAATGATTCGGTTGATCTTTCATTATAACGATTCTTTTCTTGGCTCCCTTTCCGACAGTTAATGTCCTTAAGTCCTGTTGTTGCTCAATAAATTGATGAATAAGTTTACGATCTTGCGCAATTAACGGATCCATCGTAAAACTTTTCCCGCTGCTTCTGACTCTGTCAGAAATATAACTTACTCTGGAAAGCAACTTTTCAACTTTTTTCTGTCTGTAGTTATCTACATCAAGATTTACGGTCGGCGACTGTTCATCATGTTTTTTCATGTAGCGGTTAAGCAGGTGCTGAATACTGTCAAGCATCTTGCCGTCTTTTCCAATCAAAAAACCTTTGAACTCAGGAGCAGTGATAATCACTTTTATACCGTCTTTCTCATTTTTAATTTGGATTAATTCAGTTTCAATTTTCATTTTTCCCAATAATTCGGAAACAAATGATTTTAAGCCCTGAAAATTATCCTCCAAGAAAAATTTGATTCTTACGGGTTTGGCACCGAAAAGATTAAAAAAACCTTTCGATCCCTGATCAATCACTTCATATTTTAATTTTGTGCGGGGAATATCAAATTCTTTGGCAAAATCGGTTACCACCGCAAATTCGCTTTTCCCTTTCCTTTCAATAGTTTTCATATCAAATCCTTAATTTAGCTTAATTTTTTTTGCACATAGTATTGTTGGATAATACTGAATACGTTGAATACCGTCCAATAGAGGACTAAACCTGACGGAAATGATTTGAAAATGAAGAACATCATGACGGGCATTATATATCCCATCATTTTTTGGCTCTTTATTTGAGCCAGTTGGGTGTCATCCATATCAGCTGTTTCTTGCTGTGTCTTAGACATAAGCTGTTGCTGAATAAACATAAACACCCCCATTAAAATCGGTAACACCAAATAAGGATCAGGTTCCGATAAATCTTTTATCCAAAGCATAAAACCTGCTTGTCTGAGATCAATGGAAAATCTCAAAACCGGGTACAATGCAAAAAATACGGGCATTTGAAGAAGCATAGGCAAACATCCGCCCAAAGGATTTACCCCGTGTTCTTTGTAAAGTTTCTGACTCTCAATTTGTAATTGTTTGGGATCGCCTTTATGCTTTTTCTGAAGCTCTTTTAACTGCGGTTGAATTTTCTGCATTTTCTGAGCAGCTTCAAAGCTTTTATGGGTAAGAGGATATAATATTATTTTTAACGTAAGAGCAAATATGATAAGACAAACTCCCCAATTAGGAATAAACTTATGCAATATATTTACGTAAGATAAAAATAATTTACTTATGCCTCCCAGCCATTTTCCCCTTTCAACAATACTTTCCAAACCGGGATCAACTTGTTTTAATTGAGAATCAATAACAGGTCCGAAATACATTTTAAACGAATCGTTGAAATGAGTTCTGTTGCTCGTCGGTTTTACGGAGACGGAAAATGCCGGACTGTTGTTAATTCTGAAAGCTGACATTTTATAAGTATCCGTTTCTTTGGAAGAAAGAAAAACCGCAGTAAAGTACTTTGAGCGAATTGCAACCCAATCAATCATACCGTTCACGCTTTGCATTTCTTTAAGTTTCTGCAACCTGAAAAAGTCTACCGAATTCTCTTTTTCGTATATTATTTTATAATCTCGTTGCTTCAATTTAGGTTTTTTAATTAAGTATTCTTCCGTATCGGAAATTCCGCCGTTAAATCCTATTTTATAATTATTAACAACAGCGTAACCGTTATTTATAAAATTAAAATCAACGGCATAATCAGATCCCAAAGTATATTTTTTGCTTAAAAGAATTTCTTTCTCGGAGTTTTCTACATAAAAAGTTATGCTGTTTTCATCGGAATTAAAATCGTGTTTAAAAATGACATTATCAAGATTTTCCTTACCGTCATCCGACATTAAATAAATACTTGCAAGTTCTTTGTTTTCAGGGATAAGATTTATCTCTGTAGTTTTATCCGACAAAAAGAATTCTTTCAGAATAATTTTCTTTAGATTACCGCCTTTATTGGATAAGACCAATTGAAGAACGTCATTTTCCAAGAGGATATTATCGTCCTCTCTTACATTACTATCAGATATTTTGTTATCAGCTGATACTTTTTCAGAAATTTTATTATCCAAAGGCATTTCATTTTTAACTGAGTTTAAAGAATCAATACCTGTTGAATTTTGTTGTTTAACTTTCCAAATATATTCGTTGCTGAGAAAAAAGACAATCAGGATAAGACCCATTGCCAAAAGTGTTTTCTTTTCCAAATTTCCTCCGATAATTAAGGGACGGGATCATGTCCTCCCGGATGAAACGGATGACATTTTAATATTCTTTTAACTGACAGAAACAACGCTTTAAAAAAAGAATGTTTTTTAAAAGACATGATTGCGTAATTACTGCAAGTAGGTGTAAATCTGCACGAGGGAGGCAAGACGGGAGAAATAAATTTTTGATAAATTCTTATCGTGAAAATAATGATTGAATTCATTACGATTTTTCCTTAAATCTATTCAATCTTTGAAAAAGTTCGCCTAAATCTTTTTTTAGTTGACTCCAGTTTGCCGTAACACCTGTTTTTCGGGCAATTATAACAACTCTTTTATTCAATAACCATAAATGAGGATTTTCAAGAAGAAAAGCTCGAACTTGTCGTCTTTTACGATTACGAACAACAGCCTTTCCTACTTTTTTACTGGTTACAATGCCTACAGTTAAGGTATCGGGATAATTATTTTGCCCCAGCAGGATGAAATATCTTCCTTTAAATGAAAAATGATTGGAATAGAGTTCGGCATATTCAGATGTTTTCTTAATCCTGTTATATTTTTTCATAAGAAATAAATATCAAATCTATTCCAATCCTTATATATTATACAGTAAGTCTTTTACGACCTTTTGCTCTTCTTCTTGCAAGAACTTTGCGTCCGCCTTTAGTGGACATTCTGGCACGGAAGCCATGCTTATTTCTGCGTTTTCTGTTATGAGGTTGATATGTACGTTTCATTTCGGCTCCTTTTATTTAATTATATAATTTTTATAAAAAATCTTCTTTTATCAAACAATTACATGATTCAATCAGTGTAAAAAAAAAAATAAGAGAATACATGTCAAGTCCATATTTAAAGACTCTTTCTCTATTATAATTAAAGATTACGGCAATATAAAAATACCCCTCTCCTAAAACAGAAGAGGGGTAAGTTCATTTTGACGATTTAATTTAAATCACCTTACTTCATAAGAAGCATTTTGCTTGTTTTGCTGTAGTTATCAGCATTCATGCGAACATAGTAAATACCGCTGGCGCAAGCTTTGCCGTCTTTGTCATC
>PDOO01000019.1 GCA_002742885.1 Candidatus Cloacimonadota bacterium | reverse complement strand
CGGCAAGAACAACGCAAATTCTGCGGTTGCTTCGGGAGTTTATTTTGTGAGACTGAAAACCTCCGGCGAAACATTAAATAGGAAAATTTTAATGTTGAAGCAATGAGTCGATTATTAATGTCAAAAAAAATAATTTTTTAATGTCTTCAATTTATCTTCAATAATATTTATTTTTCTGTTATTTTAATTTGTATGTCTTAACGACAAATCTAAAGATTTTTTCTTTTAACCTTTTTATAGCAAGGAGAATTATCATGAAAAGAGCAATTTTTTGCGCGACATTATGTTTTATATCGGTAATTTTGCATTGTTTTGATACAACGGTTATCGATACTTCTTTGGTTCCTAAGCCTCATCATCCTGTTTTTAAGAACGTTTGGTCTGATTGTTGTCGTAATGTTCCTGCGGTAAAAACAAATGACGGCTTCGGTTCAAGTACAATTTATGCATCTTCTTTCGGATTGTGGCAAGATAATGATGATAATTTTTTCGGACAATCAGGTTCAATTCTCAAAACAAAGATAAGAAATTCCGATAATATTTTATTTGGTTGGAGATTTTATGATTTAAAAATAAAAAAATTCAGCGAATATGAAGGTAACGGGATATCTTTGCAGGGATACATCCCGGAAGATCAGGCTTTTATGGATGATTTTTATAATTCAAACCAAGCCGCTTGCCGATATAACGGTTATTCCGGCTGTTGGGCAAGTCCTGTTTTGGATACAGATAATTCAAGAATTATTGTTCTTAATAAAAGCGGAGTGTTGACGTCGATAACAGATGATTTATCCGATGCGGTATGGGCTGTAAATTTAAGATCTGTCGAAAGAGGGGAGTTTGCCGATCATTTTAAATATGAGTATATGGCAACTCCTCTTGTCTGTTCCGATTATATTATAGTTGTCGGTTTGCATTATATTTTTAAAATTTCTTCCGATACGGGAGAAATTCTGGAGCATAAAGTAAAATTAATTCTTGAAAATGATTATTTCAATTCTGCTCCGTCTCTTGATTTTGACGGCAATTCATTTCATGTTATATCCAAGAATGGTAAGTATTTTTATTTTGATTCCGGATTGGATGATATTGATTCCGATGAATTTGAGGGTAATTTTATAACTTCTCCCGCTTTATCCGGTGACGGAAATATTTATTTTGCTTCAGCAACTTCATACTCGGTATTTGTAAAAAACCGTAAAGGAACTGTTTCTTCCGATCACAGCTCATCTTTCGAAGAGTTTATTGTCAGCGATTATGATTCTTTTATCGGTAATCCCGTTATTTTAAATGATAATGATATTCTCTTTCAAGTAAAGGGAGGCGGTATACTTACGGTTGAAAATTCATTAAGCAGAAGTTCCTCCGGATTTAATATAAATAATAATTTTATTGTCAAAAATTCAACCCAACAGAATTTGAATACGCCTTTGGTAAATTCACATCCTCTTGTTTTCCAAAAGTCTTATTATAACCATTATTCCGGATTATCTTTTGATTACTTCTGTATTGATGACAGCAGTAATCATATTAATGTCTTGGATGAATCTGATTATTATGACCATTTCACGGGAAACGGTAATTTAAGATACTTCTATCGCGGTAAATTCAGTGACAGTTTACAGGTATATAATGACAGAAATTTTATATTTGAAACCATTTCGTTTGGCGGTCCTGCCCCCTATAAAACAAATAACGGTAAACACAACTTTATACTTTTTGATGAATACGGATGCGCCTGGAGTATCCCTGATTTCTTTACTATATATGATGAAGAGTCTCAATATTGTGAAAATAATGAAAATTATTCTCCGATCTTATTTACGAATTCTTCTTCTCATAAATTTCAACAGCATCCTTCCAACAGTACTGTTTATGATACAGGAATCGGAATCGTTAATATAATTGATAATAATGATAATCTTGAGGTTACCGGCATAAATTTGAACAGATATTTTGCAAACGAACAAGATAATGTTTATTTATTCGATAATTTATTGCGCGCCAATGAATATCAGCTTGATATTTTATTGAATGACAACAGTAATATTGTGGTTCCCGGTTTAAAAGTTGAAAATTTTCCGCTTACTGTTGATATTGATAATTTAGAACTTAATGTTGAAGCGGGACAGACAGTTACCGTTGATTCAAATCAATTTTTCATAAATGGGAATATTTACGGTCATCTTATTGTAGAAAACGGTTCTCAAGTTTTATTCTCGTCAGAATTAAACCTTTATGAAGGAGGAATAGTTTCTGTGGGCGGAGAATCAATATTATCGGTTCGAAAGTTTAATGCCGAAAACAATTGCGATATTGAAGTTTATGAAAATTCCTCAATAAATGTACGTAATTTCAATGCCTTTGGAAGCGCGAGCTTAAATTATTTGACTGTTATTTCGAGAGATATGTCTTTTTTAAATTCTGATATTTTTTATTCTTCGGAGTTTTCAGCCGTTAAATTTAAAGCTTCCTCGGATCATTCTGCGGATTATCCTTTTAATTTCGATAAAATTTCTCTTAATGGCAATACTGAGTTTAAAAATTATGACGGCTCCGTTACCGATTATAATTTTGCCGAAATAAAGGAAAGCTTTGCTGTTTCCGGAACAATATCAAGCGATGATGATTTTAGAGGCTTAGTTGTTTGTCTGAATCATTGTGATGTCTTTTTTAATTACGGTAATTTTGATTTTTACAAACTTATAGTCCGCAACAATTCTCGTATTGCGAGCAACAGTAATTACGGAATGAATCATAATGATTTTTGCAGTATCGATTTTAATGCTGAATTGTATTTGCAAGATTCGGATATGACTTTATGCAACCATTCGGACTTTATTTTGAAAAATAAATTTTATGCGGATAATTCCTGTATCCGGATAATGTATGATTGTTGTCTTATAAATGATTCTTTACTTGTTCTTAATGCCTCGGATATCAATTGCGCAGGGGAAATAAATAACTCCGGCGATATTCGATTAACAGGCAGAGAAGAACCGAGAAAGGCAAGCATGATAACCCTTAAAGGTATAGACGGAGGAAATTATGCTGAATTAATTATGAAGGCTAATTCCTCTGTCAGCGGAAATTTAGCTTCCGATAATTCAAGTATTTCTTGCGATCCGAGCGGTAACGGAGATAAAATAGTAATCCGAGATTTTTCTGTTTTGGAATTCCCCGATTATTATACGGATGAATCGAGACCTGTTTTTTATAATCGCAATGATGACAAAAAATGGAGCGGTATCTTATTTTTTAACTGTGACGAACCGCAATTTATTAATATGGCTGAATTTGATGCTTCTCCGGTTTGGAGTATAAATTCTAAACTTAATTTCAGCGGTATAAAAGCTCATGATAACAGCCGTTTTTACGCTTACGGACATGATGCGGTATTTACTGCTGAAGAGTACGAAACTGATTATAAAAACATTTTTTACGATTACAATATCCCTGTTTTCAGTGTTTTTAAGGCTTCTCTTGATGTTAAGGATGCCGATTTTAGGGATTGTACTTCCGATGTTATCGAACTGTTTTATACTCATGAAGAGAATAAAATAGAAAGATGTAATTTTTCCGATTGCAAAGATTCCGGAGGAAAAAACAGCGCGACAGTTTTAAAAGATGCTAAAGTTTTTATTTCCGGCTGTACAATTGACAGCGTAAATATCGGCATACATACCCTGGATAGGAGTTCCGTTATCGAAGGTCCCTGGAATGATGATGATTATGATTATAATGAAAGAAATACGATAAAAGCCGATAATTGTGCCGTATTGCTGAATTATGATCTTCCGTCTCTTGAATTTTACGGCAATGATTTTACCCCGGGGAACGGAGCGTATGCCAAATATGCCGTTATAGTTAATTGGGATCAAAACAGCGATTACTCTTTATTCAGATATAAATATATTAACGGACAAAGAGCCAATGTCTTTAATCCCGATTACGATAATCTTTTCAGTCCCGTTCAAGCTTTTTCGGAAGATAATTATCCGACTCTTCTTGCGGAGATAAACGGTTTTTCGGAAAGCGGGGATTATGATCAGGCTCGTTTTTTAATGACGGATTACATAAACAATAATCCCGACAAGAAAGAATCGGCATCTTTGCTGTATCTTCTGTTCGGAACCGCGGGAAAAGGTAATTTTACTTGTCAGGATATGATTGATTATCTTGATACCGTTGTTTCCGATGATATAACGGTAATAACTGCCGTAAAAGATATTTACGCAAAATGTTTTGCGGAAGAAGACGAGTTTCTTGCCGCCGTTGCCGAGGTTAATTGGATAATTGCCAATGCCGATAATGACGAAGACTTGCTTAATGCTCTTATGGATCTTGCCTGGTACACTTTGAAACAGTCTGAAAAAGGGAACAGGATGCCTCTTAATAATTGCGTTTTACAGGCAAGAAATCAAGCCGAATATTTGGCAATTATGGATAAACTCCGAGAAGGATGGAGACCGAAACCTGATACAGATACTCCTTCCGTGCCTTTAACCCGGCTTCACGGAAATTATCCCAATCCTTTCGGAATTTCGCAAGACGGCAGATCTTGCTTTACCTCAATAGTGTTTTCTCTGAGAAATGACAGCCGGGCTTCTTTGTCTGTTTATAATATCAAGGGGCAAAAAGTTAAAACTCTGCTTGATGAAGATTTGAGAGCCGGAGTACACGAGGTTATTTGGAACGGCGAGGATAATTACGGCAAACATGTTGCCTCGGGAGTTTATTTTTACCGTTTAAATGCTGATCGTAAAACGTTATCCAAGAAATGTCTTTTGCTTAAGTAATATTCTTGAAATGCGGTTGATAATTAATGTCAGCCGCATATTCTTAATCTTTATATGGGGAGCATGTCATGAAATACCTTATTATCTTATTTTTCTTTTGCGGTTTTCTTTTCGGTATTGAAGTCGGCGGTCATATTTCTGAAGATACTGTTTGGAGTCCGGAGAACAACCCTTATCGTTCCGCCGATATAGATCTTTATTATTCGGGGATGACCGACCATCTTTGGGGAGATTCGACGGATGAAAATTATGTTTCTATAATTATCGTAAAGGGCAATATGCAGGCAATCGGGGAAGAAGACAATCCTGTTGTTTTTACCTCCGACTCCGACGAGCCGGATTTTTATTGGGGCTTGATCTATGTTACCGATCATTCGGAACATTGCCTTTTTAAACATTGTCATTTCAGCAAAGCCTGCATGTTTGAGGATTACCCGGCAACGATTTTATTTAACGGCGGCAATTTATTGGTTAATAATTGTGTTTTTGAATATACTCATCGTCCTGTTCTTTGCGTTGACGAGGATGAAACATTATATGAACGGGAGATAACCGATAATACCTTTAAAAATATTCTTTTTAAATCAGGGGTAGGTTTTTGGGCTTTGGACGGTAATAATTTTGAGGATACGGGGTATAATTTGTTGCAATCATGGGAAAATGAGGATGCCTTTTTTTTCTCCAATACTGCCAATAAATATCTTTCTGCTCCGGATGAAAGATTTTATGCCAATAACAATCATTTCGGTTCCTCCAATTCTTTTGAGATGGATTATCCTCCGATGTTAGGAGGAGTTTCCGTCGGCAATACTTATCAAAATTTAGAGTTTGATAATATTTTTTGGGATATGCGCCGAGTAGTTTCTTTTCGGGATATATTTTATAACTCCCGTCATGTATGGCTCAGAGGCGGAGGAAACAGTTTTTTCGGGAAGATGAGCTTCGGTTTGACTAATCAGGCTGTTTGGAATAATTTGCTTCTTGATGAAGCAATCTTAAAGAATGATAATATGGACTGCGATATTCACGTGAATAATTCGGTTTTTCTCAACAGCAGTATTATAAGCGGCGCTTATAATAATATTACTGACGTAATTTTAACTAATTGTTTTATGACGGAAAGTTTATTTAATGATCGCGTTTTGGACGGGGGAGGCAACCTCATACTTGATACT
>PDOO01000006.1 GCA_002742885.1 Candidatus Cloacimonadota bacterium | reverse complement strand
GACCAAAAATACGGTTTATATTATAGAATTTAAGATGAACAGCGTAAACTCCGCTTTAAATCAGATAAAAAATAAAAAATACTTCGAACCGTATTTGAACACCGGTAAAAATATAGTCTGCGCGGGAGTTGCTTTTGATAAAGAAAAGAGAAATATAAGCGAATATAAAGCCCTGAATTTGGATGAGTTATTATCAAGTGAAATCAATTGAAAGTTACCGGTAATCTTAAAGTCAGCAGATATTTTATAAAAATTTAATAACGAATAAATCTTAGAATCCTTTTGCAGTCTCGCAGAGGGATTTTTTTTGTTTATCGGAAATTTTAGGCTGTTTTTCCTTTTATAATCAATCTTTAATCTATATCCCCTTGACAATAGTTGCGGTTCTTTTCATGGGGTATTGATTATTTTAAAACTCTTAAGGAGCGGGAGGAAAATTATGAACGCATTATTGGATTTATCGAAGTACGGAGACAGTACTCATTATATAGTTATCCCTAAAATAAGAGAATTGACTGTAGCTTTGGGAAGTGTGGTAATTATTTACGATAACGGCGACAGATATACGATAAATACTTTGCATGCCGGCAAAATTATAAAAGAAATTTCAGAATTAATTAATGATTTTTATCAGTAGGAGTTGATATGGCAAAGAGAAAAACTTATAAAAAAGTAAAGAGAAAGAAAAAAAGCGGTTCTTCCGGAGTCTTTATCTTTTTATTTGCCGTGATTGTTTTGGCGGTAATTTTATTTTTGAGTATGGAAAGCGATTCGGATGAAGAAAAATCTGCCGAACAGAAGATTAAAGAAAAAATAATAGTTAAAGATAAAGAAAAGTCTGATGATGTTGAAAATACCGAGGCTCAGAAAAATGAAGTCGAAGAAATAAAAGTTGAATCAGTTTTACAGGCTATTATGAATGCAGGGACTCAGCTGGGAGTTCCTCCGGAAAGATTTTCAACCTCAGTTAAAAAAGACGGTATTCATATTTATGTTCCGATAAACGGAAACAGAATGGATTTAGTTTTTGCGAATATGATTATAACCGGTCAGGTTGAAATGATCGGGGGAAAGTTATTGGACGGACATAAGCGAGAATATTCCGGAAAACCCAAGCATACGGTTAAGTTCAGAGGAAAGGACGGTAAAATTTATTTTGTTGAAATATATTATGAAAATAATAATAAATTGCCTGATGAAAAGCCTAAAATATCGGTTATTATTGATGATTTCGGAGAATATGCCGGTAAACGTCTTGACGAATTTTGCGATAAAACCGATAAGAAGGTTACTTTTGCGATAATTCCTTATCTTAAACATTCCAAGGATGTTATGAACGCAGCCCATAAATCCGGACATGAAATAATTATTCATGCTCCCATGGAACCTGAGAGTTATCCGAGAAACGATCCGGGAAAATACGGTATTTATGTGAATGATTCTCCAGAAAAAATTAAGAAAACGATTGATTCTTATGTCGAAGAATTGCCGCTTGCCGTGGGTATGAATAACCATATGGGAAGTATGGCTACTTCCAACCGTAAAACGATGGATGCCGTGATGAAAGCTTTGAAACCTCATAATCTTTTCTTCTTGGACAGTCGAACGATAAGCTCTTCGGTTGCTTATGCAACTGCTAAGAAATATAAGATAGATACTATTCAGCGAGACTTGTTTTTGGATGATCCGGCTCCGAGCAAAAAGGTAATTGAACAGCGTTTAGAAGATTTAAAAAAATTGAAAAAGAAAAAAAATAAAGTTTGCGCTATTACGCATTGCTTCGATCTGAAACACTTAGAGCAACTTAATTATTTTATCAAAAAAGCGGAAGAAATGGGATTTGAACTTGTTCCTCTCTCCGAAATGTTTAATAATGAATTGCCGGAGATTCTTTAATGTTGCTGTTAAAATCAATTTTATTGGGTATTATTCAGGGATTGACCGAATTTTTACCTGTATCAAGTTCCGGGCATCTTGTTTTGGCGGGGCATTTTTTTAATTTTGAAATGCCCGGTTTAACTTATGAAGTTGCCGTTCATCTCGGTTCTTTGATTGCGGTATTGATTTTCTTTCGGGAACATATTTTCAGGTTGATAAAGGCTGTTTTTTTATTTAAAGACGAATCTTTAAAAAGCGAAAGATTGCAGGTTGTATATTTGATTGTATCTACTTTTATTACGGCTGTTATCGGCATTTCTTTCAAAGATTATTTCGAAGCGTTGTTTGATAAAACGATTTATGTGCCGGTATTTTTGATGTTTACGGGGATAATTCTTTTTTTTACGGACAGCATAAAAGAGCAAAAAATAAAGTCCGAAAATATGGGTTTTTTAAGAGCCGTTTTAATCGGAATCGGACAGGCATTGGCGATTTTGCCCGGAGTTTCTCGTTCGGGAACGACTATCGCTTCAGGACTTTATCTCGGTGTAAAAAGAGAAGATATGGCTTCTTTTTCTTTTTTGCTTTCTATTCCCGCCATTTTGGGGGCGGCAGTTTTGCAATTGAAGGATATTCAAGACATAGGCAATGACTTGTTTTTCATTTATTTTGCCGGTTTTGTTGCTTCTTTTGTTTCCGGATATTTGGTCATATCTTGGTTGATAAAATTAATAGCCAATCGAAAAATTCGCTTTTTCTCATATTATTGTTGGTTAATTGCAACGGTTTCTTTTATATTCTTAAAGGCAGGATTTTAAATCATGGCTGAAAGCATTCAACCTGATAAATTTTTGCTTAATCCTAAGAAATATTTGAATTATCCCATTATTGTCGTGTCCGGAGAAGATGCTTATTACAGGGACTTAACTCTTGATTCCGCCTTAAAAAGGCTCATTGCTCCGGAGAACAGGGAATTTGATTATTTTTTATGCTACGGCGAGGATGTCAGGGCTGAAGAAGTTCTTGTTCAATTGGAAATGATTCCTTTTATGAATGACGTTCGAGTTACGGTTTTAAAAAATTTTGATTCTTTGAGAACGGAAGATAAAAACAGTTTGGCAAAATATGCCGAAAATCCTTCTTTATCCTCAAAATTGATTCTGACTGCAAATAAGCTTGATCAAAGATTAAATTCGATTAAATCTATTCTCAAAAATGCCGTTCACATTACCTGTAAATCTGCTTATAATGTCGGCGACATAGTCAAGTGGCTGAAGCAGAGATTAGTTGCGGAAAAAATAACTATGGAGCCTAAAGCCGTTGATTTTTTTTCCAATATGACAGATTTGGATTATTTGGAAGCAGAAAATACTTTTCAAAAAATTTTGATTCATGCCGGGGATTCGCAAATGATTCATTTAGAGGACGTAAAAGAATGTCTGGGGCATTTTAAAGCCGGCACAATATTCGAATTGCAGAACGCCATCGGAAACAGAGCAAAAAAAAAGGCGGTTTTGACTCTGGAAAGCATGTTGGAAAACGGAGAAAATGCCATAATGATAATTACCATGCTTACCGGATTTTTTACTGTTCTTTGGAAAATAAACGCTTTGAGAAGAGGGCATATCGGTTTTAAAGAAATAAAGGAAAGTCATTTAAAAAATGTTTTTTGGAAATACAGAGATGATTACATTAAATTTTCCTCTAACTATAAATTAAAATCTTTGAGAAAATGTTTCGGGATTTTGTACAGGACAGATTTCAGCCTTAAATCTTTAAACGTAAAAGAAAATATTTTGCTTGAATTAATGTTGCTTGATATTCTTAATTCTTGATATTATAATTATTTTAAAATTAAATCAACGGAGATATTATGAAATCCATTTTAACCGGAGCCGAGTTTTTTCGCAATGAGAAATCAGACCGAAAAATAAATTCTGTTTTAATTGAAAACGGTAAAATTGAGGCGTTGTTTTACGACGAAAAATCCTTACCGTCCGGGATTAAAAAAATCAACCTGAAAGATAAATTCGTAACAGCAGGTTGCGTTGATTCGCATACACATTCTTTTGAAGGAGGATTGTATGCCATGGGTTCAAATTTATGCGAGGTTAAATCAGTTTCGGAAGTTTTGGAAAAAATGAAAGGAGAGTGCAGAGAAGATTTCGTTTTTGCTTACTCTTACGACGAAAATAAAGTTGCCGAAAAACGTTTCCCGACAAGAGAAGAATTGGATTCTGTTTTTCCCGATAAACCGGTTTTGTTGCGGCGTATTGACGGTCATTCCTGCGTCATAAACTCTTTTGCTGCTTCAAAAATAGATAAATTAAGCCGAAAATCGTCTGATTGGAACGGACTTTTGACCAAAGAAGAAAATGATGTTGCCGCCCACTGGTTTCATAAGAGTTTGCCCGATGAAATGATTCTCAAAGCTTATAAAAGAGCTGAGAAATCGGCGATTGAAGCAGGACTTACCTCGGTTCACGCCATGGTCGGCGATGCCGATATGTCTCTTACGCATTTTAAAATTATTCAAAAATATCTTTCTGATTTTGACGTTAAATACAAATTATATCCTCAAAGTTTTAACATAAGCGAAGCCGAAAAAACAGATTGCGGTCGTATTGGAGGATGTATTCTGGCAGACGGTTCCATCGGCTCAAAAACGGCTGCCTTGTTTAAACCTTACAAAGATTCGGACGAAAGAGGAATACTCTATCAAACCGATGAATTTTGGTATGAATTTATAAAGAAATCTCATTTGAAAAATATGCAAGTTGCGGTTCATGCCATCGGCGACAGAGCGATTGATCAAATTTTGAGGCAGTACGAAAAGGTTCATGAAAAGTATCCCAAGAAAATAATACACCAGATAATTCATTGCGAATTAACTCGAGAAGATCATATTAGACGCATGGCGGAAGCCGGTGTTGCTGTTGCCGTTCAACCGATGTTTGACGGATTATGGGGACAAAAAAACGGTTTTTACGAAAAGAAACTCGGAGTTGAAACAGCTGCGAGAATGAATTTGTTTAAAGATATGGTGAACGCCGGAATCTTGGTTTGCGGGAGTTCCGATTGGTATATTACGACTTTGGACATCAGAAAACAGCTTTCCGCTTTGATGAATCATAATAAGGAAAGTCAAAGATTTACTTTTTCCGAAGCATTGAAGCTTTATACCGAAAATCCTGCAAAATTAATCGGGAAAAGCGATACTGCCGGAAGAATTAAAGTCGGTTATGATGCTGATTTTACCGTATTTTCTAAAAGTCCTTTAAATACAGACATTGAGAAAGACGTAAAAATAGACGGTGTGTTTGCGAGCGGAAAATTTCTTAAGGCTTAGCGAAAATTTTTATATTTAATGAAAAAACCGAAAATAATTTTAATGCCTCTTAAAGCAATTGTTTTATTTTTTTACAATTAATCAGTCTTAAAGGAAATTATTAAAAACGGAGAATAGATGAAATTCACTAAAATCTCTTATGATAAATACTTACATTTGATTAACAAGCCTGGTCGTTATGTTGATCATGAACTTAACGCATGGCGCAAAACTCCGTCCGAAAAAACGGTTAATTTTGTTTTTGTTTTTCCCGATGTTTACGAAGTCGGTGTTTCTCATCTCGGTTTGAAAATATTGTACTCCATTCTTAATAGACAGGGAGACTCCATGGCGGACAGATGTTACGCGCCCTGGCCCGATCTGGGGGATCTTCTTAAAAAAGATAAAGTTTTATTGGCGGGAATCGAGTCGCAAATTGCCTTAAAAGATTTTGATGCGGTCGGTTTTACCATGCAGTCCGAGTTAACCTTTACCAATGTGCTTTATGTTATGGATTTGGCGGAAATTCCCGTTTTCGGAACTGAAAGAACCGATGATGATCCTGTTGTTTTGGCAGGCGGTCCGGCAATTACAAATCCTGAGCCTATGTCTGATTTTTTTGATGCTGTTCTTATCGGAGACGGGGAAGAGGCAATAATCGAAATAAAAGACATTATAAAGGATAACCGGGGAAACAGAAAAGCAATTCTTGAAGGACTGAGTAAAATTCCCGGCGTTTATGTTCCTTCTCATCCTCAGAATAATCCTGTTAAGATCAGGAAATACATGAAGTTCTCCGATAACGAAAACACTCATTCGCCCCAACTTGTTCCTTGGATTCAGGCAACGCACAATCGTTATACTTCCGAAATTATGAGAGGGTGCTCAAGAGGTTGTCGCTTTTGTCATGCCGGCATGTTTTATCGACCTGTTCGTGAGCGTAATCCCGAATCCGTGCTTAAAAAGCTTATTGACGAAGTGGAAGAATTCGGTTGGGACGAAGTGGCTTTGGTTTCTCTTTCATCCAGTGATTATACCTGCATAAAGCCGCTTATGACTTCTATTTTGGAGAGGCTTAAGGATTCCAAAACTTCTCTTTCTCTGCCGTCTTTACGCGTGGATTCTTTGGACAGGCATCTTGTTAAGCTGATGAATACCATCGGGCAATCAGGGTTGACCATTGCTCCGGAAGCAGGAAGTCAGCGTCTCAGAAACGTAATCAACAAAAATCTCTCGGAAGAGGATATTTTGGACGGAGTCAGAATTGCTCTGGAGAACGGCTGGCGAGTCATAAAACTTTATTTTATGGTGGGATTGCCTTTTGAAGAAGAAAGCGATATTGACGGAATTATCGATTTAGTGGAAAAAATTATTTCCATGGCAGGTAAAAGATTACAGATAAATATTACTTTGTCGCCTTTTGTTCCGAAACCTTTTACTCCTTTTCAATGGTCAAGAATGGATGACAGAGAAAATATCAGAGAAAAATGCAAACGGGTTAAAGGTCATTTTTCCCGGAAAAAATTTGTCAAGATAAGTTATCATACGCTGGAAAATTCCATGTTGGAAGCAGTTATAAGCCGGGGCGACAAAAAAATCGGTAAATGGATTTACGGAGCTTTCCGAAACGGAGCGAAATTTGACGGTTGGACAGAATGTTTTGATTGGAAAAATTGGTTGGATTCAGCCTCGGAAAACGGTATTGATCTGCAACATGAATTGCGAGAAAGAAATAAAGACGAATGTTTGCCGTGGGAATCGGCGGATATCGGAATAAGCAAAATATTCTTGCTTTCCGAAATAAAAAAAGCCGAAAATGAAGCAACGACCGAGGATTGCAGAAAACAATGTTCCGCTTGCGGGTTGTGTGACGGAGAAATTAAACATACCGGTCAGAAACTTATTGAAACTCCGGAATTGACCGTAAAGCCTCATGATCCTTTGGCAGGCGTTAAAATGACCAAGATCTGGTATCGTTTTTATTATGAAAAACTCGGTAATTTGAAATTTGTATCTCATCTTGATATGATGAGAATGATTCAACGGATTATTGTCAGCAGCGGATTGCCTCTGGCTTTTTCTCAAGGTTACAACCCGAGACCTAAATTAAATATGAGTGCGCCTCTTTCTCTCGGGGTTGAAGGATTTAACGAATTTTTTGATTTTGCTTTGACTCGGTTTATAGAACCTGAAAAAGTTAAAGAAAAAATAAAAGATAAAACCAAAGGTCTTTTTGAGACTAAATCATTTCTTGCCGATTTCCCTTCCGGAATGCGTTCAATGGAAATTTATACCAAAGAAAATGTGGAATGCAGTTTCCCTTCCGGTTTCGATATTGACTTTATTGATAACAGAATTCATGAATTCGGCGGAAGCGAAGAATGGCTTTTTACCAGAGTTCGGAAAAAGAAACCTAAAACTGCCGACATGAAAAAATTGATTCATGAACTTTCTCTTAAAGAACGTAAGCTGAGTTTAACGAAATCATTGCGAGGAGCAGGGATCTATGATATTTTGGATTCCGTTTTTGACATAGACAGAGATACTGCGGGGGAACTTAAAATAAGAAGAGTTAACCTTATTATGGATGAAGAAATGTTTGAAAGCCAAAGAAAATAAAATACGTAATTTAAGTTTGCAAATTTTGTCTCGACATGCTCTGACTCGGATTTCGGATTATATTTGACAAAAAAAATACGATTTATTTTTGAATCGATTTAAAATATAAATAAAATCAAAAAAATAAAATTGTCTAAAGTTCTTTTGCAGGGTAATCATAACAAAAAAAATAATTCAAAAGGATAAAAATTGGAAAGAGATATTTTCACGGTAACGGAGATTAATCTTCATCTGAAAAATATAGTAGAAAATCAAATCCCGAATTTGTATGTTGAAGGTGAGATTGCTAATTTTGTCAGACATTCTTCCGGGCATTGTTATTTTTCGATAAAAGACGAATATTCCACCGTGCGCTGCGTATTTTTTCGGTCTTACAATCAATATATGAAAAAATTACCCAAAAACGGCGATAAAGTCATTTTGGGGGGTAAAATTACTGTTTACGAACGTGGCGGAAATTATCAGATAAATGTTGCGAAAATGTATGCCAAGGGAATCGGAGAATTGCAATTAAAATTTGATGAATTAAAAAATAAACTTTCTGAAGAAGGTCTTTTTGACGAATTTCATAAAAAGAAAATTCCTGAATATCCGAAAAAAATCGGCGTGATAACTTCGGCAAGCGGAGCAGCTTTTCAAGATATAAAAAATATTTTGAGCAGACGTTTCCCTGTCGAGGTTTATCTTTATCCTGCAACTGTTCAAGGAAAATCAGCTGCCGGAGAATGTATTGCCGGACTCCGTTTTTTTAATCGACAAGCAGAAGTTGATACCGTTATTTTAACTCGCGGAGGAGGTTCTCAGGAGGATCTTTTTTGCTTCAATGACGAAAATCTGGCAAGAGAAATATTTGCTTCAGAAATTCCCGTGATTTCCGCCGTAGGTCATGAAATAGATTTTACCATATCGGATTTTGTTGCCGATTTGAGAGCTCCGACTCCTTCTGCGGCAGCGGAATTGGCAGTTCCGGATAAGCAGGAATTCAAGCATAAGCTTAAAATGATCCGGCAGAAATTGAATTATCTCGCAAGACAAAAAATTTTATCCGAAAAAGCTGTTCTCGGAACTTTGGAGAAATATCTTCAGCATCATGATCCCATGAAAAAATTAAACGGGGACAGACAAGCTCTGGATGAGTTAAGTTACAGATTATTGGAATCAATACATATTTTAGATTTAAAAAAAACAAAGCTTGCTTTATTGAAAAATTCTTTGAACAAATCTTTTGAACGAAGAGCAAACGAAAACCTGATTTCCGGGAAGAATAAATTGAAACTTTTGTTGATGAGGCTGGAAGATCAAACTAAAGTTTGTCTTTCTGAAAAACGTAATATTTTGACTCAAACGGAGCTGTTGCTGAAAGATCTTTCTCCTTACGAAGCTTTTAAGAGAGGATATTCATTGGTACAGCAAAGAAATAAGATAATTCGTAAGGTCGGAGAAATCAAGCCTGCCGAAATGCTTGAAATAACTTTATCCGACGGGAAAATAAAATGTCGCATAGAAAATTAATTTTTATTCTTATTCTTTTTTTTATTTCTGTTTTAAATGCAGAAATAAGAGGAATTTGGGTTCCTGTATGGGATTTTGATTCTCCCGCCGAAATAGATTTATTGGTAGAAAATGCTTACAAGTGGAATTTCAACCGTATATTGGCGGAAGTCCGTTACAGAGCTGATGCCATGTATTTTCCCAATAAAAACAACAGCGATTTTGCTAATCCGGATCCCTTGAATTACAATCTTCCCGGCTATTATTTTGATCCTCTTGAATACCTTATTAAACAAGCCGAAAAATTTGATTTGGAAGTTATCGCCTGGACTACGGTTTTAGTGGCGACTCCTCATAAAACCGATTTATTGGGAGACGACCATGTTTGGTTCTCTCATCCTGAATGGTTTACCTGCAAAGTAAACGGAACCAAAATGAGTCCCAAAGCTTGTGAAGGAGCTTTTTTGGATCCTGGTGTTCCGGAAGCGAGAGAATATATCGTGGACGTACTGGCTGATATTGTCAGCAACTATGACATAGACGGACTTCAACTTGATTATATCAGATATCCTGGCAGTCAATACGGTTACAATCCCGTATCGTTAGAAAATTATCGCCGAGAAGCAGGAGTTCCGGATGAAAATAAATGGGCAAAATGGAAGAGAGATCAGGTTACTGAATTGGTTAAAAATATTTATGTTCAGTGCAAACAGATAAAACCCGAGATAGAAATTTCCGCTTCGGTTATTGCCGATATCGACAACGCTTTTTACAAATATTCGCAGAATTGGACGGAATGGCTGCAATACGGGTATATCGACAGAGCTTATATCATGGCTTATACTCGTTCAGACAGCCGTCTTAAGAGTCAGATAGAAAGAATGGCTGAATATGATTTTAATAAAAAAGTTGTCTGGGGATTGCGAGCATGGACTGATTCGGGAAGTTACGATTTTTCAAAAATAAAATCAAAAATTAATATGGCAAGAGATTATAATCCTGCCGGAATAGCTTTGTTTTATTACTCGGGAATGTTGAGAAAGCGTTATCAAAAATACCTCCCGTCCGTTTTCCCTTATAAAACATTAAGCCCTGAAAACAGGGAAGGAAAAATTCTTTACGGCAATGTTATATCAGAAAACGGCAAGCCTGTTTCAGCCGGTAAAATAGAAGTTCCTGAAACGGGTTACGAATATTTTATTGATTCGGACGGCTCTTTTTTCATTAATGAACCGAATCTTGATAAATGTTCCCTTAAACTTTTTTGCAACGGTAAATATTATTTATTTGAAAATATTGATCTTGATAAATCAGTTATTCGTTATGATCCGGTTTTGAACGAAAAATATGCCGTTGACCGCAACAGTTACGATTATATAAATCTCAGCTCTTTTTTTGATGAAGACAGCATAGTTTTGCGCTGGAAAGATGATTTTACTTTTCCGATTAAAATATTTAAAAAAGAAAAAAAACGGTTGAGCAATAATAACTCTGATTTCAGAAAAGTCGAAAAAATAAAAAAAGAAAAATATTTTTGGGCTGATTTTGATATTTCGCCCGGAAAATCTTATCAATATTATATAGAAGACAAAAAAGGAAGAAAAAGCAATATCGTTACAATAAATCAAAATGAAGAAAATCAGTTAATAGATGTGTCTCTTAATCGCGATCCCGAATCGGAAGAATTTTATTTTGATTTTTATTTGGAGAATTCCGATCAATTGTACTGGTGCTTGATGACTCTGGACGGAGAGTCTTTGCTTTCCATGAAAAAAAAGTATCTCTCGGGCAAAAACAGAGAGACTTGGAACGGCGATACGGTTGCCGGAAATAAAATTACCGAAGGTGTTTATAAGATTTACTGTTTTTCCGAAGCTTTGATGAAAGAATTTACCAAGACGGTTATTTTAAATTAAAAAACTGCTTTATTTTATTAAATTTAAAGAAAATTTCTCAGTCTTTTGAATTATCTCGCTTTTATTTATTTAACGTTTTATTTGACGGTCAGTTAAAAAATATTTTTTGTTTAAGGGCGGAAAAACTTGACGAAAAAACCGCTGTAAAAGTCTGTAACATCATAAAAATCCAGGAGGATGAATTATGGTACCAAAAAATCTTTATTATACTGACAGTCATGAGTGGGTAAAAGTTGAAGGCGATGAAGCCTTTATCGGTATTACCGAATATGCCGCAACGGAATTGGGAGATATTGTTTATGTTGATCTTCCTCAGGAAGGCGATAACTTGACATCAGGAGAACCTCTCGGCTCAATCGAAGCCGTTAAAGCGGTTGAAGACCTTATTTCTCCTATTTCCGGAGAAGTTCTTTCCGTTAACGGCGAACTTGAAGATACCCCCGATACAATTAATCATTCCCCGTTTGAAGACGGTTGGTTAGTTAAAGTACGCCTTGAAGATAAAGATGAATTGGCTAATCTCATGAATGCCGAAGATTACCAAAAGATGATCGACGCTTAAATTAATTGTTAAAATTTTTTAGTTATCCGGGCAGGGTGAAAGCTTTGCCCGTTTTTTGACATAATCGGAAAATTTATGAAGATTAAATATAAAAAGAAGAATTTTTTGATAGTTCTTATTGCTCCGTCCGGGGGCGGGAAATCAACAATTTTAAGTAAAATTATCGAGAAAAACAAAAATATCGTTTATTCTGTATCTTATACTACTCGTCCTGTCAGAGGGAATGAAAAAAACGGTGTTGATTACTTCTTTGTTTCTGAAGAAGAATTTCTTAAATTGAAAGAACAAGGAGAATTTTTAGAAACGGCAAAAGTACACGGAAATTATTACGGAACCTCGAAATCTTATATCGAAAAAATGATTGATGAAGGAAAACATGTTATCATGGATATTGACGTGCAGGGGGCAGATGCCGTAATTGATGCCGGTTTTGACAATGTCTCGATTTTTATTCTTCCGCCGACGGAAGACGTGTTAAAAAAGCGTTTAACGGAGAGAGGAACAGATTCTTCCGAAGCGATTGAAGTCAGATTAAAAAATTCAAAAAAAGAAATAGAAAAAATACCCGATTATCAATATTTAATAATCAATGACGAGCTGGAAACGGCAATCGAAGAAATATCTTACATTATAAAAGCGGAAGAAAATAAAACAAAAAGATACTTGGACACATATAAAAAATTTTACGGAGAATAATTATGATGAATCCTAAACTTGACCGATTTCTTGAAAATCACAACATGAATTATTTATACTTGCTTTTATCTAATATGGAAGTAAGTCGTCTGAATAATTTGCCTGCATCTGCCAAAAACAGATTCGGTAAAAAACTTACCGAAGTAGCGATGGAACATGTTGCCGCAAACGAAATTCCGGATTATACAGTTGAAGAGGAATTTGACGAAGAACAAGAATAATATGTTGTTTAAGACAGCTAAGCAATATCTTGAATTATTGCAGTATTCCGGAATAAAAGAAATTTTTAAAACTCCCGAAGAAAACGAAACGGTTTTTGACGCGGAACCTGAAAATTATTCAATCGAAGAACTTAGGGAAAAGTATAAGAATTGCGAAAAATGTCCGCTCTGTAAAGGGCGGATTTGTTTTGTTTACGGAGACGGAAATGCCGACGCCGACCTCATGCTGATCGGAGAAGGTCCCGGTTATCATGAAAATCAAACGGGACATGCTTTTGTCGGTCCCGCAGGACAACTTCTGACCAAAATGCTGGCTGCAATTAAAATTGATCGAAAAGATGTTTATATTGCCAATATAGTTAAATGTCGCCCGCCAGGAAATCGAGATCCTCGCCCGGAAGAAAAAAAGGCTTGTCTTCCTTATTTGCTTGAACAAATTGATTTAATTAAACCGAAAGTTCTTCTTTTATTGGGAAAAGTTGCGGCAAACACATTGTTAAATACAGATCTTAAAATGTATCAATTGAGAGAAAATACTCACGTTTTTAGAGGGATTACAACCTTTGTTTCTTATCACCCTTCGGCTTTGCTTAGGCATGTCGAGTGGAAAAAACCGGCATGGATTGATTTACAGAAACTCCAAAAATACTATGAATCTTTGTAACGGATAAATAAAATGAGCGAACAAAATAAAATAACGGAAAGATCGGAAAAAGTTGTCGAGAGAACAGAAAGAATGCTGCCTCAGGATATAAATGCCGAAGCTGCTGTTTTATCTGCAATGATCGTTGATAATGAATCCGTTCCGAAAGCTTTAGAACTTCTGGAAGAAAAATTTTTTTATAAATCTGCTCATAAAATGATTTTTAAAGCCATGACCTCTTTGTTTGAAGAGAATATCGAAATTGATATTATTACTCTTATCGATAAATTGTACAAAGACGGAACTCTGGAAAAATGCGGCGGAAAAATTTATATAAACGAATTATCTGATATTGTTTTGAGCGGAGCAAACATATCTTATCATGCCAATATCGTTTTGGAAAAAGCAATCTTGCGTTTGCTTATTACCGCTTCCAATAATATTATAGAAACAAGTTATAAAGCTGAAAGAGACGTTGAGGAAATCGTCGATTACGCCGAGCAGACTATTTTTAAAATAGCTGAACGTCCCAATCAAAAAGGTTTTGTCAAAATTAACGATATTATACCGCTGACTCTGCAAAATATTGAAAATGCGGCAAGCATGAAGTCCGGGATTTTAGGGGTTCCGAGCGGATTTCCCGATCTTGATGAAAAAATCGGCGGATTTCGTCCCGGACAACTTATTGTTTTGGCGGCGCGTCCGGCGATGGGAAAAACTGCTTTTGCTCTTAATTTGGCATTTAATGCCGCCATGTTTAACGATAAAAGCGTCGGAATTTTTACAATGGAGATGGCTGCCGACGAGCTTCTTCTGAGAATGATAAGCAGCGCTTCCGAAGTAGCTATGGACTCTTTGTTGAAAGGGTTCGGCATAGATCAGGAAAAGATGTTAAAAATTAGTCAGGTTGCTTCTGTTTTGAATGATAAAAACATCTTTATCGACGATACGGGAACCAATACGCCTTTGGATATTAGGGCAAAATGCCGTCGTCTTAAATCGGAATACGGACTTGATTTGGTTATTATAGATTATTTGCAGTTAATGTCTTCTTCAGGAAATTACAGAGACAATCGCCAGCAGGAAATAGCTGAAATTTCTCGTTCTTTGAAGATTCTTGCAAAAGAATTAAATTGTCCGGTTTTAGCTCTTTCTCAATTGAACCGAGGATTGGAATCAAGAGACGATAAGCGTCCGAAACTTTCCGATTTACGAGAATCGGGAGCTATTGAACAGGATGCCGACGTGGTTACTTTTATTTACAGAGACGAGGTCTATAATCAGGATACTGCCGAAAAAGGTCTTGCCGAAATTATTATCGGAAAAAACAGACACGGCGCAATCGGTAAAGTTGAATTGACTTTCTTGGGACAATATACCAGTTTCAGGTCAAGAGCTCCTGAAATATACGAGATGTCGGACGAATTATGAAAATAAGCGCTTTTTTTCAGTCTTTCGGAGCTTATTGCTTATTTATTTTTGATGTATTAAAACAAATTCATAAAATTCCGTACAGATTTCCGGAAATTATCAGACAAATGAAATCGGTCGGTTTTGACTCATTGATTATTATGACGGTTACTTCTGCTTTTACGGGTTTTGTAACGGCTGTGCAGGCTTCTTATCAGACAAACGGTTACATACCGAAAAGTTTAATAGGAGTAATGGTGTCGAAATCTACTATGATAGAACTCGGTCCGGTTCTTACTTCTTTGGTTTTATCCGGTAAAATAGGCGCTTCTCTGGCAGCGGAAATAGGAACAATGAAAGTAAGCGAACAGCTTGAGGCTCTCGAATCTCTTGCCGTTGATGTTTCCGATTATCTTTATTTGCCGAGAATTTTTTCCGGAATAATCATGTTCCCGGTTTTGACCGTTTACGCTAATTTCGTTACCATTATATCGGCTTATTTTTTATCTGCATTGTATTATAAAATAAATTATTACACTTTCTTCGGAAATATGAAGGCTTTTTTTCATCCTGCTGACCTTTGGAGCGGAATTCTTAAAGCATTTTTATTCGGTTTTGTTGTATCATCGGCGGGATGTTTTATGGGAAGCCGTACTGCAAACGGTTCTGAAGGTGTCGGACGGGCTGCCACTGATACAGTTGTTTATTCATCAATAGCTTTGCTGATAGTTGACTTTTTGGTTGCTTCTTTTCTTTTCGGAGGAGTAAATTGAAAAAGATTTTTATCTTGTTTATTTTTACTCTTTTTAGTTTCGGTTGCGGCAACGGAAGTAAATCTCAAACGAAAAATGTTGATCCTCTTGTCGTAATTTCTTACGGAAGATTCGGTTTTCATGAGTTTTGGGAATCTGTCGTTCCCGTCTTTGAAAAAAAATACGATTGCAAAGTTAAGATTAAAACTGCACAAGGCGATACCGATATTTTAGAGAAAATTATTGATGAAAAAGAAAATCCTTCCGTTGATGTTGCGGTCGGAGTTCCGGCGGAAGTTCTGTATGAAATCAGAGAAGAAAATATTTTTGAATCATCTTCGCCCTCCAATTACGACAGCGTAAAACCTTATCTTATTTTTGACGAAGACATGTTTCTTATTCCTTTCGCTTATGCTTATCTTGCTTTTGTTTATGATTCGGAAGAAATAAAAGAACCGCCGAGAAGTTTCGGGGAAATTCAGGACGGTATTTGGAAAGACAAAATTATAATAGTTGATCCGAGAACTTCCGATCTGGGACTGAGTATGCTTGACTGGACAGTGGCTCAATTCGGGAATAACGGATACGGACATTTTTGGCGCGCCGTTAAAGGGAATATCTTGACGATTGCGAAAAGCGGGGAAGAAGCTTATAAAATGTTGCGGGCGGGAGAAGCTCCGATTATTCTGACTTTGGATACGCGCTTATCTTTTTACGGTAAATTGGATAAGTCAAATCGCTATAAAATGTTTACTGTGAGTGAAGGAAGTTATATAAAGACTGAATGTATCGGAAAAGTAAAAAATTGTAAAAACCCTGAATTGGCGGAAAAATTTATTGAATTTATGCTTACGAAAGATGTTCAGGATAAAATTTCTTATATAAGACTTATGAGACCGGCGGTTCAAAATATTGATTTACCCCGATCATTTGCCGGAATACCCGAACCGGGAAATAATGTATCAAAAAAACTCGCTCCCGAAATTATCGGAGAAAAACAAAAAAAATGGATAAAAAAATGGGTTTCAATAATGAAAAAATAAATTTAAAAGTTTGTCTTTATCAACCTGAAATTCCTGCAAATACAGGAAATATCGGTCGTTTGTGCGTGGGTGCCGGAGCTGAACTTCATATCATAAAACCTATGAAATTTTTGATTACGGATAAACACGTAAAACGAGCCGGATTGGATTATTGGGAAAAATTAAAACTTTATCAACATGATTCTTTGGAGGAATTTTTGGCTTCGTATCCCGAGTCAACAGCATATTATTGCACGACAAAGACGCGGAGACGTTATGATTCCGTTAAATTCAAAGACGGTGATATTCTTATTTTCGGTCCCGAGTCGAGAGGGATTCCCGAAGAAATTTTAGCCGAAAACGAAGATCGCAATATTACCATACCTATGACTGAGGACATCAGATCAATCAACTTGTCAAACAGCGTTGCCGTTATTCTTTACGAAGCAATGAGACAGCTTGATTTTGCTTGACTTTGAAAATTATATTAATAAGAAGACCGGAGAGGAGTTGTTATGAAACCTGTCAGAAAACTGAATGATTTGGTAAAAGTAGCCGTTGACCGAGGACGCAAAAAAACAGCAATCGCCTGTGCCGAAGACATAAACACTTTGCAAGCTGTTGCGGAAGCTTTGAAAATAGGATTAATTTATCCTGTCATGATCGGAAATTCCGAAAAAATAACAGAGCTTTGCAAAGAATACGGCATAAATACGGATGAGATTGAAATTATTGACGAAAAAAATGACGAAAAAGCGGCTGTTAAAGCCGTGGAGCTTGTCAAAAACGGAGATGCTGACATTTTGATGAAAGGTTTGGTCGGAACCGATAAGTTTTTGCGAGCAGTTTTAGATAAAAAGAAAGGACTTTTGCCTAAAGGAAACGTTATGTCTTACGTTTGCGCTTTGGAAATTCCGAAATACGATAAGTTATTGTTTATTTCCGATCCTGCGGTAATTCCTTTCCCCGATTTGAAACAAAAAATTTCCATGGTCAATTATGCTGTAAACATGGCTCTGAAATTCGGCATAGAAACTCCTAAGGTCAGTTTGGTTAACGCTTCGGAAAAAGTAAGCGCGAATCAGGAAAATACTTTGGATGATGCAGTTATCTGCAAAATGGCTGACAGAGGACAAATAAAAAATTGCCTTATCGACGGACCTCTTGATCTTTTTCTTTCATGCGATCCTGAATCGGTAAAAATAAAAAAAACGGACACGCCGATAAACGGAGAAGCCGACATATTGATTTTCCCTTCTATAGAAGCTTGCAATTCCTTTTATAAAGGTTTAATGCTGTTTGCCGGAGGAGAATTGGCAGGTTTAATTCAGGGAACGGAAAAACCTGTTGTCGTGATGTCTCGCAGCGAAAGTCCCGCTTCAAAATTATATTGTATTGCTCTTGCTGTTTTGATGGCGAATCCCGGAGGAGAATAATGAAAAAATTAAATACGTTGAATGACTTGGAAAAACTGGACGATAAAAGTATTCATTTAATTTTAAAATATTCCGTTGAAGATTTGATTGTTAAAGTTTTAAAAGGAGCAAGTCCCTCTTTTAAAGATAAAATTTTCAGCAATTATTCCGAATCGGCAATAAATGATTTGGAAAAATCAATGGAAGAGACCGGTTCCGTTCCGGTTGATGAAATAAATCGAGCTTACGAAGAAATGTTGAAAACCGCAAATCGAGTCTTAAAAACCGAAAAAACAAAAATAGCTTTAGCTTCCGACCATGCTGGTTTTGAAATGAAAGAATTTATGAAAGATTATTTGAAAGATGATTGCGAAGTCCAAGATTTCGGGGCTTACGACACTTCAAGCATGGATTATCCGGACAGCGGTTTTCCGGCTGCCGAAGCGGTTGCTCGCGGAAAGTGCGAACTGGGAATAATTATCTGCGGAAGCGGTATCGGAATGAGCATTGTTGCAAATAAGGTTGACGGAGTAAGAGCCGCTTTGTGTCATTGCACAGATTTTGCAAAATTGTCTCGTATGCACAATAATGCCAATGTTCTTGTCTTGTCGGGACGCTTTATTGCCAAACATTTGGCTTTTGAAATGGTTGATTTGTTTTTAAATACTCCTTACGAAGGAGGAAGGCATGACAAGAGGCTTAATAAAATAAGAGATTACGAGGAAAGAGGTAAATATGAAAACAATTAAGCATCAAGACCCGGAAGTTTATCGGGCAATGAAAGACGAATTAAATCGTCAACAAAACAATCTTGAATTAATTGCTTCGGAGAATATGGTTTCGAAAGCTGTTTTGGAAGCTGCCGGATCAGTTTTAACCAATAAATACGCCGAAGGTTATCCGTATCGTTGGAGTAAAAAAACAGGTAATGCAAATTATAAACTTTACGGACGTTATTACGGCGGTTGCGAGCATATTGACGAAATTGAAAAATTGGCAATTGAAAGAGCAAAAGAATTGTTCGGAGCCGAACATGCGAATGTCCAGCCTCATTCAGGTTCGCAAGCCAATATGGCTGCTTATTTTGCTTTGGTAAAACCGGGAGACACCGTTTTAAGTTTGGAATTGGCTCACGGCGGACATCTTACTCACGGTCATCCTTTAAGTTTTTCCGGAAATCTTTATAATATAGTCCATTACGGAGTAAATAAAGACACCGAAACATTTAATTATCAAGAAATTCTCGAACTTGCCGAAAAAGTAAAACCTCAAATGATTCTTACCGGAGCAAGCGCTTATCCCCGAACCATAGATTTTGCCGCATTCAGAAAAATTGCCGACAAAGTCGGAGCAAAATTGATGGTTGATATGGCACACATAGCAGGCTTGGTTGCCGCCGGTCTTCATCCCAATCCGGTGCCTTATGCCGATGTTGTTACCACTACGGTGCATAAAACTTTGCGCGGTCCTCGTTCCGGTTTGATTTTATGCAAAAAAGAATACGCCAAGGATGTTGATCGTGAGGTTTTCCCCGGCATTCAGGGCGGTCCTTTAATGCATATTATTGCGGCAAAAGCGGTTGCTTTCAAAGAAGCTCTTTCCGATGAATTTAAAGAATACCAAAAGCAGGTTTTGAAAAATTCTGCCGCTTTGGCAAAAGCATTAAAAGAAAAAGGCTTCAGAATAGTGTCCGGCGGAACCGATAATCATCTTATGCTTATCGACCTAGGTCCCGAATCGGAAGGCGGACCTTCAGGCAAAAAAATGGAAAGTTGTCTTGACAAAGCCGGAATTACGGTCAATAAAAATACGGTTCCTTTCGATACCAGAACTCCTTTTGTCGCATCAGGAATAAGAATAGGAACTCCTGCCGTTACCACTCGAGGCATGAAAGAAGACGCAATGGCAAAAGTTGCCGAATTTATCAAACGCGTTTACGACAATTACGAAAATGAAGATGTTTTGGCGGAAATCAAAAAAGAAGTTCGAGATTTGTGCTCTAATTATCCTCTTTACGCTGATTTGAACGATTAATTTCATTATCTTATGCCCCGGTTTTTTGGGATCGGGGCTTTTTTTAATTAAAATATTTTATATGAGAAAATAATTGTGATTGATACGCATTGTCATTTATCGGAAAAAATAATTTCTTCAAATTTAAGTGAAAATTTAAAAGAAATGCATGAAAACGGAGTTGACAAATTTATCGGAACCGCAATAAGTCCGTATGATGTTGAGTTTTATCTGAAAAATAATAATACGGATATATTTTGGACAGCCGGGATTCATCCTGTGGATGCTGAAAATTCTTTGCTTTCTTTATCGGATATTGATGAATTGGCAAAGTCAGGCAAAATAATTGCGATAGGAGAGATCGGAACAGATTTGCGTTTTCCGGATATTGAAAATCAGCTTGAAACGGTTGAACTTCAATTGAAGATTGCTCTTAAGCATGATTTGCCCGTTATTATTCATTGCGTAAAAACTCATTACATTATTTTAAAGCTTTTGGAAAAATATGATTTAACTTATATTTTTCACGGATTTTCGGGTTCTTTTGATTTCTTGAGAAGAACAATCAAGCATGAAAAATGGTTTTACTCCGTTAACCCTAAGTTTTATCAAACAAAAAATCAAGAAAAAAAATTATCTCTTTTGCTGAATAATAAAAAATTGATGCTGGAATCGGATGCTCCGTTTGCTCCCGGTTGCGAAGTTAATCCTCTGACAAGTTTTTTGATCCATAAAAAATTTTTGTCGGATGAAGAACTTAAAGATATTGCGGATACAAGCGAAAAAGTTTTTCCGCAAACGGTTCTTTAATGGTTTTGGACGGAAAATTATGAAATTAAAATATTATTATATAATTATTTTTTCTCTTATGACGTTTCTCTGCGCGGCGGATAATCGTTTTAAAGACTTAAAACGAGAAATTGCCGATTACGGTACCGGTAAGAAATTGGATATTTTGATTGAAGAGGCTGAAAAAAATTTTAAAAAAGATCCGGTGTATTCCGTACAGATAAGCCAGGAAGCGTATAAACTTTCTTATGGGACGGAATATCGGGAAAAATATGCAAAGTGTTGTCGAATTTATGCGTTTTCTTTGCTTAGAGCTTTGAAAAAAGAAGGTTTGGACTTTGCCTTAAAAGCTGAAAAATATTATAAAGAAATAAATGATTTCAGAAACCTTGCCGAAATAAATTACGAAAAGTCGGTTTATTACAAGAATATTTTTGATAAAAAAAATGCTGTTAAATATTTGGATCTTGCCGACAGTTTAAATAAAGTCAATGATGAAAACAAAGCTTTAAGCGGGAAAATTATTTATGTGAAAGCGAATATCCTTAAACTTGATCATCCTGAAGAAGCCGAAAGACTTTTTCTGAAAAGTTTGGAGATTTTTTCCGAACAGAAAGACACTTTGATTATTGCTAAAATAAATAATGCTTTAGGCAGTGTTTACGTGCAAATGAATAAAATTAAACTTGCCGAAGAATATTTGAACAGATCTTTTAATTTCTTCCAAGAAACCGACAATATGTCCATGATGATTACTCCGCTGACGAATTTCGGTCTGATTGCGGTTTCAAAGCACGAATATGATAAAGCAATTAATTATTTTGAGCAGGCTTTGATTCTCAGCGAAGAAGGTCAATATACCAAGTTTATACCTGATATTTTAACCCAATTGATTTTTATTAACAGCGAAATGGGGCGAGAAGAAGACAATATAAGATTATATAAGCAAAAAGTAAGCCTTTACGAAGAAAGAAACGATATCGGCGCTGTTTTATCGGTAAAAATTAAGCTCATGATTTTGGGCATGACTTTGAATGATTTAAAGCTCAGCAGAGAGAGCATGGCTGAAATAACAGAGCTTACGGAGAAGCATCCGGATAAAAAACAATTCAAAAAAATTGCTGAGGTTATTTATAATGCCAATGCTATGGAATTTGATGATTTGACCTTGGAAGTTTTTGAATTATTGAAATACGGAGACAGAAAAATAAATCTTTCTTTTATGCCTAATTACCTCTCTATATTTTTGAATTTGGATGAATATGACTCGGCAAATTACATTTATAAAATGTTTGAAGACGAAAGTGATTTTTTTGATCCGGGAAAGACTTATCTGTCTAAGATTTTGATCGGAAAAAAGGAGTGGTCAAAAGCTCTTGAAATATTAAACAAACAATTAAAAATATACGGAGAAACCGAAAATAAAACCCAACTTGAAGCTGTTTTATTGGACATCGGAGAAATTTATTTTGCAAAAGAAAATTGGAAGGAAGCCAAAAAATACTTTTTCCGGGCTTTAGAGTTGGAAAAAGATTATAAACATGATCATAAAATGTATCATATATATAATTTTCTGGGGAAAATCGATTTAAAAGAAAAAAATTACGGAGAAGCTAAAAAAAATTTAAGAAAAAGTTTAAGATACGCCGAAAAATACGGTTTTAAGGCAGCTGCTTATGAGGCAAGAAGCAATTTGGCGAAAGTTTACGCCGAATCGGGAGACTACGAAAAAGCTTATATCTATTTGGATGAGTTGCGAGAATTGACTGAACGTCGATATTCCAGCGAAATGGCAAACCAGTTTTCAAAATTTTCAAGTCAATTGCAAAATTTAGCCCTTGCCGGAGAAAACCGTTGCCTGAATCATGAGAATCAGATTAAAGTATTGGAATTGTCCAAAGAAAAACTGCAAAAAAGAGTTTTTGTCTATTTATTTGTTTTTGCCTTTTTGCTGGGGGGCGCATCTTTCTTTTTCTATATGGATAAAATGAAAACAAACTTTAAATTAAAGAAAGAACATAAAAAAGTTAACGAGCTTTTGCTTAATATGTTGCCTGCATCCGTTGCCGAAAAATTAAAGGAAAACAATGAAGCTCCTGCTCCGGAAGTTTATGATAATGTCAGCATTTGTTTTGCGGATATCGTTAATTTTACCGAAATTTCAGCTCATATAAAACCTAAGGACATGATTTACGATTTAAATATTATTTTTACCGGTTTTGACAAAATTATAAAAAAGTACGGCGGATTCAGAATTAAAACCAGCGGTGATTTATATATGGGAGCTTGCGGTTTTCCTTTAAAAGACGAAGAACATGCTTCAAAAATTATTTTGGCTTCCATGGAATTTTTGGAGTATATAAAAAATAAGAGAAATAATCTGTTTTATCCTTGGGATGTTCGCATCGGCATTGATTCCGGATCTCTGGTCGGCGGAATTGTCGGAGTTTCAAAATATCTGTTTGATGTGTTCGGAGATACGGTAAATACAGCTTCTCGCATGGAAGAAAATTCTGAGACAGGTAAAATAAATATTTCCGAAAGAACATACGAACTCGTAAAAGAAAAATTTGTTTTTGAAGAAAGAGAAGAGCTGCAGGTTAAGGGAAAAGGCATGATGAAGATGTATTTCGTTAAAGGTAAAAAGACATCTGATTTATAAGATATTGTAATTTATTTATGAAAATTTTAATTATTCAATTAGCTAAATTCGGCGATTTAATTCAAACCGGATTTTTTATAAAACGCTTGGAAGAGTTTTATGGCGCAAGCGAAGTTTTTCTGCTGGGAAACGAAATTTTTAAAGATACGGCATATTTTTTGCCCTTAAAAGAATTTATCGATTTTAATGTTGCTGAAGCAGTCGATTTCCGAAAATCTGTCGTAACTCTTAAATCAAATAATTATGCGAACAATTTGATTTCTCGCCTGAAAAACGAAAAATTTGATTTAATAATAAACTTGAACAGCGGTTTGCTGAGCGAACAAATCGCCAAAAAAGTTTCAAATGATTTTATCGGATTCGGATCGCATGATTTTGCCTCTTTGCAATGGTTGTATTTTATAATGAGCTTTGTAAAGTCTAGACAGTTTGCCGGCTGGAATTTGGTTGATATTTTTGCCGGAATACTTCCCGAAGCCGGAGAAATTAAGCCGAAAGAAGGTATTGACAATTTCAATATTAAACCGGGAAATAAAGTTATCATACATCCCGGAGCCGGAAATATTAAACGCTCGATTCGTCCCGAACTTATTGCCGAGATTGCCGATAAATTGACAGAGAGAGATTTGAACGTTATATTTACGGGAACCATGCCTGAAATGGAACAAAGCAAAAAAATTTCGGATATGATGAAAAATAAAGGAAGAGCGCTTAACTTGACCGGTAAAACTTCTGTATCTGATTTGAAAAATTTGCTTGTCGAAGCAGATTTGCTCATAAGCGGAGATACCGGAACAATGCACATGGGAGCTTGGACGGGAACGCAGACTTTATCTGTTTTTCTGGGATCGGCATTTCCGTGGGAAACTTTGGGATATAACTTAAATCAGATGACGATTTTCCCTGAAAATTCAAATTGCTCGCTTTATCCCTGCAGGGAAGACTCAGTCTGCCGATTCAATTATAAATGCCGTCAAATTATTTCTGCGGATTATGTCGCAGAAAATCTTTTTTCCTCCTCTCCGGATTTCACTGCCTTGAAAAAGGATGAATTCGGATTGACGGCAAAGCACATTGCTGAAAATGACAATAATATTTTGATGAATCTTTTCAGAGAATTTTCCAAAATTTATTTCGGTAAATTTGATTTTAATGAAGAAAAAATAAATTATCTGAAAAATTTGCTTTCCGAAAAAACTAAAACCGAGCTGAAAAGAGAATTAAAAATTATAAAATTTGCCGATCCTGAAAATGTGAATCCCGAAAAATTGGCTGTAAGTTGTCCCCGATTTATTTTCCTTTTTTATCTCAAAAAATTTTCTGCTGTTTTAGGTTCTCCGGTTTACGATAAGTGTATTGAATATATATCTGCAATTTCAGATTAAATTTACATCTTTCAGAATATTATTTTTTATCCCCATTTCGTAATTGTATTTGTGGATAAAGTAAGATTTCGGCATGAAAAATTTACCGCTTTTTTATTCTTTTGCCGTTGTTTTATTTAGTAAATGATTATATATAAATAAAATAACTTTGTCTCACAAAGAATATGAGTTATCCTCAGATATCTTTTTTATTGTTTATAAATATGTGGATAACTTTTGTCATGACCCGTTAATTACAACTATTCCAGAGAGTTATGAGTTCTGATTTTAAGGACTTATTGTTTTCTGTATCAGTTTGAGTCCTGATTTACAGCTTCGTCAGTCAAAATATTTAACTTAATTTTTTTGTAGTATAATTGCATATGACGGTGAGTGTATGAGCAGTAGCGGAATGAAAAGCTATAAACTGCAAGCCTACCACTGCCCTTAGCCAAATCTTATTTTCGGTTGCTAAATTAATCATAAAAAAGCAATCTAAAATAAGGTTTGGCGGGTTAAAATCGCTTAAACTTTAAAATATGCCAATAACCCGCTATTGCTTATACACAATGTTGTGTGTTCGTTTTCATTCAACTATTTTGTTCAAATCATTAGTGGTTAAATATTCTACATTCCTCGTAATTTTTTCTATTTCCCAATCCCACCATTTTATCTTTAATAATTTTTCAATCGTTTCTTTATCAAACCGTTTTTTGATTTCTATTGCAGGATTT
>PDOO01000005.1 GCA_002742885.1 Candidatus Cloacimonadota bacterium | reverse complement strand
TAAAGAGTTTAAGTCATAATAAAAAAGCGACAATTTTTTACGATTGTCGCTTAATTTTTCAGCTGTCAAAGGGATTTTCTTTTCATCCGTTTTTTGAAAAATTTCATCAATGCTTTAGTATAAGATTCATCGGTCATTATCGTTACCAAATCAACTTTCATTTTTTTAAATCTTTCTTCCAAATCAGCATTTTGTTTTTCAACCGCTTTTTTATATTTCTCTCTCAATTTTTCAGATGAAGTATTAACGGTTAAGGTCTCATCGGTTTCCGGATCATAAAGATGAAGAATTCCGGCAACGGGTAAATCAACTTCGGCTTTATCCAAAATTCGCAATGCTATGACATCATGTTTTTTCGCCAAAAGTTTCAAGTTTTCATCGTAACCTTTATCCAGAAAATCGGAAATAACAAAAATAATGCTTCTTTTCTTTTGCAAACGATAAATATATTCTATGGCGACCTTAAGATTTGTTTTCCTCTCAGACGGTTCAAAATACAAAATATCGCGCAATATTCGCAAAGCAGTTTTCCTGCCTTTACCGGGCGGAATATACTTTTCCGGCTCATCGGAAAAAAGCAAGCAGCCGACTTTATCGTTGTTGGACAAAGCGGAAAAAGAAAGCACAGAGGTAACTTCGGTAATATATTCTGATTTTAAGGCGTTTTTCGTTCCGAATAAAGCGGAAGCGCTGCAATCAACCAAAAACAAAACATTAAGTTCCCTGGTTTCTTCAAATTTTTTGATATAAGGGTAACCCATTCTCGCCGAAACATTCCAATCAATTTGCCGATAACTGTCTCCTGCCTGATATTCTCTTACTTCCGAAAACTCCAATCCCTGTCCTTTAAACAGGCTGTGATATTCTCCGCTGAAAAGCTCGCTTACCGAATTTCGGGTGATTATCTCAATTTTTTTTATTTTTTTTATTATATCGGTCGTATCCATAATTTATCCGTACTTAATAATGCGATTTTTATTACCGTTAAATAAAACGGATTTTCTACGGAACTTCTATTTCATCAAAAAGACGTGTTGCGATATCTTCCTGCGTTACCTGCTCGGCTTCCGCTTCGTAAGTAAGAATTATTCTGTGTCTTAAAACATCTCTTCCTATAGCCTTAATATCATCAGGCGTAACGTAACCTCTGTGTTCCAAAAAAGCGTGAGCTTTGGCTGCCTGAGCCAGGCAAAGAGTGGCGCGAGGCGAAGCTCCGCAGTCTATGAGATTTTCCAGTTCCCCGAGATTACGATATTTTTTCGGTTCTCTCGTAGCAAAAACAAGATCAAGAATATATTCTTTGATTTTATCTTCCATGTAAATATTTTTCACAAGCTCTCTCATGCGTAAAATATCATCAATGGAAACAACGGGCGAAACAGGAATTTTATCTCCGGACATCATTCTGTTCAAGATAAGACGTTCTTCGTCTCTGGAAGGATAGCCGACAACCAGTTTAAGCATAAATCTGTCCACTTGAGCTTCCGGAAGCGGATACGTTCCTTCCTGTTCAAGGGGATTTTGCGTCGCCATTACCAAAAAGGGATCAGGCAATTTATAAGTTGTTTCGCTTATGGTAACCTGTTTCTCCTGCATGGCTTCCAAAAGAGCCGACTGTACTTTGGCAGGAGCTCGGTTAATCTCGTCGGCAAGAACGAAATTCGCAAAAACAGGACCTTTTTTAGGAACAAATTCCGTTGTTTTTTGATTATAAATCAAAGTTCCGATCAAATCAGCAGGCAAAAGATCGGGAGTAAACTGCAATCTTTTAAAACTTCCTTTAACAGTATTTGCAATAGTATTTACCGCCAAAGTTTTTGCCAATCCGGGAACGCCTTCCAATAAAATATGCCCGTTTGCCAATAAACCGACCATGATCCTTTTAAGCATGTATTGCTGACCGACAATAACCTTATCGGCTTCCGATAAAATTAAATCAATCGATTGACTTTCTTCCATTACCTTTTGATTTATTTGTTCTATATTCATTTAACCTCCCGTCAAATCAGGTTTAGATTAATTACGGTATTTTTTATTTTAAAAGAAATCAGCAGTAAAAAGCAAGTTCAGCAATTATTGCAATTGCCTTTTTTTTCAGATATAAATTCAGTAATATCTCCTTTATTGAACTCTCTTTTTATCGATTTAACATAAGATAAAACCTCTTCTTCGGTCTGATGTTTCAAATTTTCTATAGCAGCATAAATATCGCCGTAGAAATCGATCATTGCCGAATCTTTCTCATGAACTTGGACAAGTTTAAAGATTGTGTAAGTTTTCAAAAGATCTTCGTGAAGTTTGTATTTTCGCAGAAGAAATGACTGAAAAATATTCCATAAAACATCTGAATTTGCTTTTTCTTTCCCTATTTGAATATCCAGAAGTTTTGAATAAAACCAAATTTCGGCAGGTAATTTATCTCTATAAACCCGAGGACGACGAAAAATTTTATTCCTTATTTTTATCATGTAAACAATTAAAATAAAACCGAATATAACGACAAAAGATTTTAATAATCCTTTATTTCCCGATAAAAGGAAAAAAGCCGGCGTTATCCAAAACATAAAGAAGCCTCTTCACTCTTAAATATTTTTCCGTATAAATCAAACCAATTAAACAGCAAAGAGTTTTTTCTGATTTCTATCAAAAGACAAGAAGCATAAGCATTTCGATGAAATTTTTGTTTAAGGTGACCGGGATTCACAAAAATATTTGTGTCTGATCTGATAAAAGCCGGATGATGAGTATGACCGAAACAAATAACCGAATCTTTATATTTAAGAGGATCAACATCATCGACGGAATGAGTCAAAACAAATGTGATGCCGTCTATTTCAACAGTTTTTATGCGAATATCTCTGTCAAAATATTCTTCGCAATAAAGTCCCGGAACCTTTATCACTTTTTTTTCGGGATAAACCGCTTCGAAATCATCGGTATCATGATAATAATCTCCGAGATGAAATATGCAGTCCGCATCAGCATGATAATCCAAAACAGGATACAGCAATTTTCCCGCATGAGAGTCGGAAACAACAAGAATTTTTTTCATAATTTTACCCGTCAACCCGTTTAATGCAATATAAAATAAAGCGTTCTCGCATCCCGGAAGATAAAATTTAATTTTCTTACATTAAATCGGGATAAAGAAAAGCTGCCTTTTCAGACAGCTTTAAATATTTGATTTTTTATTTTTTCTTTCTTGATCTTTTGGATTTTGTTTCTTTATGCTCCATTTCTTCGGGAGCATTTATTCCCATAAGCCGGAAAGACGATTTCAAGACATTGCCGGCAACATTCATCATAAATATACGAGCCAAACTTTGTCGCTTGGAACGTTTATTGATGATTTTATTATTGGAATAAAACTTATGAATCATACTGGAAAGTTCGTAAGCATATTCCGCAAGACGATGCGGTTCGCGATATTCCGCAACAGCAATCAAAATATTGGGATAATCCAAAATTTTCCGGATAATAGCCAGTTCTTCGTCTTCGACAAGCTTATTTAAATGTTTAAGCCCTGCATCTTCCAAAGGCATGCCTTCCGCAGCGGCATTTTTAATTACTCCGCATATTCTGGCGTAAGCGTATTGGCAATAATAAACAGGATTTTCAGTTGATTTTTTCTTTGCCAGCTCCATATCAAAGTTCAAATGAGCGCTGGGTTTACGGTTTATAAAGAAAAATCTGGCGGCATCTCGTCCCACTTGTTCAATCAAAGAATCCATGGTAACTATCTTGCCTGCGCGCTTTGACATCTTAACCTTTTCGCCCTGATCATAAAGGTTGACCTGTTGCAAAAAGACAATTTCCAATTTTTCCTGATCATATTTCAACGCCTTAATGGCAGCTCTCATCCTCGGAATATAGCCGTGGTGATCAGGTCCGAAAACATCAATCATTTTATCGAAATTTCTTTGATATTTGGTAAGATGATAAGCCAAATCAGGAACAAAATAAGTAATTGAACCGTCTGCCTTCATCAAAACACGGTCTTTCTCGTCTCCGTATTTGCTGGAATTAAACCATATTGCTTCGTCTTTTTCAAAAGTACATCCGGCTTCGGCAAGATAGCTGAGAACTTCCTCAACCACTCCCTGCTTTCTGAGCGCTTTTTCCGAAACCCAGTTATCAAAAACAACTCCGAAAGAAACAAGACTTTTCTCGTGCATTTCATGGATACTCTTCAAAGCAAATTCTTTAATTTTATTGAGACGTTCACTTTCCGCTAAGTGCAAAAGTTTGGAGCCGTTCTCGGAATTTATGCTCTGGGCGAGTTCTTTTATATAATCGCCGTGATAAGCTTCCATAGGAAATTCCCCGATATTTTCACCGTGCAATTCCCGATAACGCAATTCAATGGATTCAGTCAAAATATCAACCTGATTTCCTGCATCGTTTATATAAAACTCGCGTTGAGAGTCAAAACCTACTTCGTCCATAACTCTCGCTAGAACATCGCCGTAAGCTGCTGCTCTGGCACTGACGATATTCAGCGGACCGGTAGGATTGGCACTGATAAATTCCAGAAGAATTTTCTTGTTTTGACCGTATTCCGAAGCTCCGAATCCGTCTTCTTCTTCGGCAACTTCCGCCAAAGCATGGTGATATAATTCTCCCGATACGGTAAAATTAATAAACCCCGGATATGCTGTGTCAACCTTAACAAAATGCTTTGAAGAAGACAAAAAATCAGCCAGTTCGGTTGCCAAATCTCCGGGATTCATTCTGTTTGCCTTGCAATTAAGCAAAGCTGCATTGGAAGAATAATCTCCGTGTTCTTTATGATTCGGCACTTCAACCGTAAAATCGGAATCAGATTCCAGTTTTAACTTTTTAAAAGCTTTTAAAATATCATTCTTGATTATTTTTTTTATCATGATTTCTCTCTTCATATAATTTTATTCTTTCTTTCCAGAAACCTTCCAAATCATATTGTTCTCTGATTTCTTCTCTGAAAATATGAACTATTATTTGATGAAAATCAAGCAAAATCCAGTCTCCTGAATCAAAACCTTCTTTACCTGCCAGAAGAATTTTTTCAGCTTTGGCTTTTTCCAAAATATTTTCGGCAATAGCCTTAACATGCAAATCACCGGTTCCGGAACAAACTAAAATGGCATCTGCGAAATTGCTTACTTCCGCAATTTCCAATTTAATAATATTTTCAGCTTTTTTTTCGTCAGCCCAGCCGATAAATTTTTTAAGCAACTCAATATTTTCATTATTTTCCATAAACTGATCTCTCCTTAATTAATTTTCTCGAGTATCCCGAGTCCAAACACAGGGCATTATCTGAAATACTTTTCGTAATCGTTTCCCAAAATTACGTCAAACTGCGCATGAGCATTTTTATCTTTGGCAAAAACTCTTCGTTCTATGCCGGTAATTATTTTAAGACGCCTTAACCCTATAGTATCTTTTCTTACTACAATAATTGATTTATCGTATATAAATTTATTTGCATTGGCGCAAGAGATCACATCAATATCGCTGCCTTCTGCAAGAATACCTCTGATTTTTCCTGCCAACCCCGTCTCGCCCGTTCCGTTAAGCAAAATGATTTGAATCGGCGATAAATTTTTCCCGCTATCTGATTTTATTGCTTTTTCTTTCTCTTTTTTCGTAAAAATAAATATTGTCGAAACAACAAATGCAGCCAAAATAAATATTAAAAATGCATAAAAATATTTTGATCTGATCATTCTTCAATTTTTTCGAATTCTTTAAGTAAAAGATTGTAAGTCCTTTCAAATTCTTCGGGAATAATTCTAGTACCGCCTATAGTCGTCATAAAATTATGATCTCCGTTCCAACGAGGCAAAACATGAACATGCAAATGTTCGTCAATGCCTGCTCCCGCCGCTTTTCCGATATTCAAACCGACATTAAGACCGTCAGGTTTATAACATTTACGGATTGCTTCTTCGCAAAGTCTGACAGTTTTAAAAATTTCTGAAACTTCATCAGGACTCAATTGAACCAGGCTTGAAACATGTTTATAAGGAACAACCATGAGATGACCGTTGTTATACGGGAAAACATTTAAAATAACGAAACAATGTTTCATTCTTTTTAAAATAAAATTTTTCTTGTCTTCTTCCGCTTCCGGTTTTACGCAAAAAATACATTCTTTGCTTTTTTCTGAAAGAATATATTGAAGTCGCCACGGCGAATATAATAAATCAGGCATGCAAATCTCCGCTTAAACCGATTTTTCCTGAAACGCAAGTTCGCTGTTTGCCGGCAAAGACTTTTTAACGACGATGTTATATCCTTTCAGACGACAATTTTGTTCAATATTTGCATCTTCCAAAAAACAATTTGTTCCCACAACCGTATATTTTCCGATTACGCTTTTCCCTTTAATAACGGTATTGGCTCCGATAAAAGTATCATTTTCGATTTTTACGTCTTCACCGATAATTACGCTTTTCGGGTTTTCGATAACAACCCCGTTTTGAAGCCAATGGCGACGAATGGAATCATAATAAACATCTTCCAAATCAGCCAAGTGCAATTGAGAATTAACGCCGAGAGCTTCTTTTAAATCCGTTAATTCAATGGCGCAAACTTTTTCGTTTGCTTTATTCAGAATTTCCAAAGTATCGGTCAGATAGTATTCATTCTGATTATTGTTATTATCCGTCTTGCCGAGAGCCTCAAATAACTTTTCTGAATCAAAACAATAAACTCCCGTATTAATTTCCCGGATTTTCCTCTGTTCTTCAGAAGCATCTTTAAATTCCACGATTTTTTCAACAAAGCCTTTCTCGTTACGGATAATACGACCGTATTTGTCGGGATTTTCCATAACTGCCGTGAGAATGGTGCAAGCAGACTTATTTTCTGTATGAAACTTTCTGAGTTTTTTGAGAGTGTCGGATGTCAAAAGCGGCACATCTCCGCAAAGAATAAAAATATCTCCGGAAAAATCTTTAAAAGAAGGTTCTGCGGTCATAACGGCATGTCCGGTTCCCTTTTGTTCTTTTTGCTCAACAAATTTTATTCTGTCATCGTTGTATATACAAGCAATAACATCATCTTTTTTATAGCCGACAACCGCAGAAATAATGCTGCATCCGACTTTTAATGCCGTATCAACGACACGTTGAACCAAAGGTTTACCGGCAAGCGGAAAAGTAACTTTCGGTTTCTCCGATTTCATGCGCGTACCTTTACCGGCAGCAAGAATGACTGCTCCGATATCTCTCATAAAGCAACTCCTTATTTAACTGAAATTTATATAAAACAACCGAATCCCGTCTGTTTAATTCGATAAAAAAGACAAACAAACGATTTAACGGAAGCCGAAAACACGTTGAAATTTACATAACTGAAATTTATTTTCTTTGTCCTCGGTACAAGCTTATAAACAAATTACAATGCTATGACAGATTTTTTAACTTGTCTTATTTAACAAGCTAAAAATGAAAATGGGGCGAAATTAAAGAATAGAAAAGAATTAATAAATATTCAGTTTACGGAATTTCTGATTATTTTTAAGATAAAATAATTTATTTTATGTATTTTAAGCCGAAATAAAAAAGCAAACTGCGCGAACCGCAAAATACAATCATTATAAAAATAACCTCTCCTGCAAAAACAAAAAAAAGCCGAGGCGCAAAACCTCGGCTTGATCCGGAATAAGCTTATTAAAATTATTTCAATTTAATTGATTTTTGGAAAGAATGATGAGAACCTGCGGTGAACTTGACAAAATAAATTCCGCTTCCGCATTCTTTTCCGTCTTCGTCATTTCCGTTCCAGCTGATTGTATGAAGACCTTCGTTTTGCTTTCCGAGATCTCTTGTATGAACTTTTTGACCTTTTACATTATAAATTTCAAGTCCGATTTCAGCATTTTCTTCAACTGTTTTTTCATCAATAAAGAAAGATATATTTACCGGAGGATTGAAAGGATTGGGATAAACATCAACAATACCGACAGTCAGTTCAGCTTCGGGAACAGGCTCAGTCGGATGAGTTTCGTCTGCAAGTAAAATTGACTGAGAAGATGTTACTGTCTCGAAAACTCCGTTTAAAGAAACGGCTTCAATCCAATAAAAGTAACAATTATCAGGATTTACGCCGGTATATTCGTAAACATATTCCTGAGAGCTTGCAGAGTTGGTTGCTGCAATAAGCTCAGAAACCTCGGTTGCCGACTCCAAGTCGTCAACAGTGTTTTTAATTACATAAAATCCTCTGAGATCGCTTTCGGTTTGAGTTACCCATTTTACGAGTACATCTTCACCGGACTGAGTTAAGCTGAATGAACTCAATTCAACCGGAAGAGTTCCTCCCGATCTCGCGCCTATATAAGTTCCGTCGGAAGCGGTTCCTATACAAGAACTTCCCAAACCCAAAGTCAAATCCATATTATCAACATCATTGAATTTGGGATCTCCCAATACATTGTTAGAATCAATAAAAGCAGAAATAACGGAACCGTCTTGTAAAATAGTTTTAGGGACTTCGTTTACGTTAAAATCGTAGAAACAATTATTTAAACCGACAAAAGTTTCAGGGATATTGCGAAGACGGAAAACCGAACCTTGCGGATTTTCGACTCCGTAAACAATATTATCATTGATTGTCAGATTATCCGCAAAAAGAATGTAAGCAGCTGCTCCAAAAAGCGAATGAGGATAAATAAAATCATTATGAGTAAAAGATATATTTACAGTACCGAAGTTTTTTCCGGCTAAATAAAATATTCCTCCTCTGCCGGAAGTTGAGGACGGGGAAACCGTATAACAATTATAATAGACGCAATGATCAGATTCAAAAACAATTCTGGGCTTGCCAAATGAGAACACGCCTCCGTTAGAGTTCGAGGAACCGCATTCGACAAAATCGCAATATTTGAATTTAGCTGAAATCTCCGCATTATCCTCTCCTGATACTACAGCTCCGGAACTGGCGCATTCGTCGAAAGTTACGCCGGTAACTTCAAGTGTTCCTCCGTCATAAGCAACTGAAGAGTCATGATTAAAATAGAAAACAGGTTTTTTATCCGGAGCATTTTTGTTGGTTATAATAACTTTGCTCGGATCAAGATTAGGGTTGCTTTCGTCGAAAGGCACTCCTGTCTCGCAGGAATAGATTTTAAGCGTTCTGCCGAGAAATCTGTATGAAGCCGTTACCTCAAAATATCCGTCCTGCGGATCATCGGAATATTGTAAAATAACAGGATTATCGGCGCCGGAAGCCAAACAAGCTCTCTCAAATGTTCTAAATTGATTATTCAATGAACCGTCCGCTCAGAGAGCATTGCTTCCGTCCTTGCTGTTAACGTATATCGGAACAGAGTATGCCAATACAGTTATCAACAAAAATAAAAAAAAGAATCTTAATTTCATAATTACCTCCAATAGATTAATTTTTAAAGATTTTTACACATGTTGAGAGAGAGAGAAAAAAAAAATGCAATTTTAAAAATAAAAAATATATAAAAAAACAAGACACAAAAAGATACAATAAGAAAAGTATACTGATTACATTGAGTTAATATTAGAGAAAACCGTTAAATTTATTTAACTTTTATTTAATTCTGATAAAATTCATTAAATCCCTCTTTCATACAATAATATTGAATTGTCTTATGGAACGGCAATACCTCAAAAAAAGCTTGCCTCTTCTCCCTGAAAAAAAATGTTATCTTTTTTATCCGCATCTGTCAGGATCAAAGCAAAATGCGGAATATGCCATTTAAAATTAATTTCATAAACAACAGGTTTCTCCCGTCTTCAAACAGGCATAAAAAAGAAACAAAACATAAGGAGTTTTTATTTTGCAGAATCACATAAAACATTTTCGGGACAAAATGACTTGGTACTTAGCGCTCAGTTTCAGTATTCCGGGGATTATTTTTCTCTTAATAATTTATTTTTTCTTTTTGCATGCTTATTTCAAAAGAGATGCCAGAGAAGCTCAGAGATTAGCGGTAAATTTCAAACATAAAATAAGCTTGCACGATCAATTTTTATCAGAATTGCTTGCTGAAGAATTTACGTTCGAAAATAAAAAAAAATTATATGATTATCTTAAAAAAGAAATTAAAAATCGAAATATAATTATCAGCATCAGGGCGGAAAAAGAACTTTCCGAAAACGAGACATCAATGTGGATAAAAGAAATACCGCCCGGCGAAATACGCAGATCAAATATTATAAAGAACAATGATATTTACGGAATTACGGTCAAAAACAACAACGACGGATATTTTATTTGCGCCGTTTATCCGTTGGAACTTTCTCGCATAAGCGAAGTTGACTTTTTCAAATACAAAAAAACAGTTTTGCTTGATAAGACCAACGACCCGTCTTTGCCGGAAAATTTTGAAATCAGAAACAAAATAAAAAATATTCTGATAAGCAAATCTCAAATTTCAGTGGAAAAGGAAGATAAATTCAAATTAAATTGTTCTTTCATTATTTACGGAACTTTCGAAAAACCGATTGCTTTGGCAGAGTACGAATATTTGCGCGCGGCAGTCAAAAAAATGCAATTGTTGTTTGTCGTTTCTTTTTCCTTATTCTGCCTTACAACAATTTTGAGTTCTTTTATATTTTCAAAATTCGGATTTAAAATAATACTTAAACATACTCAAGGCATAATTGAGGAAATGGGCGCAATTTCAAAAAATCCCGTTAAATTCAAAAAACTTAATACGGAAGAATACTCCTCTATTCGCCCTTTGGCTGAAGCAGTAAACGAATTATCGGCATCTTTTGCAATAAGTTATAATTCAATAAAACGTTACAAAAAAATAATCCAAACCGTAAAAGACGGAATATTTCAAATTAACTCTGACGGCGAGATCCTTTTTATGAATAAAGCTTTTGCCGATTTCTTTTCTTTGCAACCGGATAAAAAATATTATATAACTGAGTTTTTTGATCCGGGAAAAACCGAATTTCCCGAATTATTGTCTTCCATTCCTTTTTCGGGCGAGCTGAACTTCGGCGATAAATTCTTTCTGATTAATTTTTCTGCGGGATTTGACGATAAGCCGGGAATTTACTCGGGGGTTATCGTGGACATAACAACTCAGAAAGAAATTCTGAATGCTCAAAAAAAACTGGAAAATCAATTAATCCAATCGAGACGTTTGTCGGAAGTCGGTCTTTTGATAGAAGGAATTTCACATAATCTCAACAGTCCTCTTAGCAACCTTCTCGGTTATATCCAACTTTTAAAAGAAGAATATCCGGATTTGAAGGATGTTCAAAAAATATTCGACAACGGAATGCGGATGGCAGAAATAATAAAAACTCTGATGGATCGAGTATCGGACACAGAAGTTTTTGCTCCGCGCATGATAAACGTTAATGACATGATAAATAAAGAAATCGATTTTTTCAAACATAATCTGTTCTTTAAAGCAAATGTGGAAGTCAAACTCGATTTGGATGAATCCCTGCCTCCCGTCAGCATGATCTACAGCGATCTCAGTCAAACTGCAGCCAACATACTTTCCAACGCAACCGAAGCGATGAAAGATTCTTCCAAAAAAATAATTTTCGTGAAAACTTATCGGGAAAACAATTTTCTGAAAATATCGATCAAAGATACGGGACACGGCATCCCTGAAGATAAAATAAACGTCATTTTCGAGCCTTTTTACTCTGACAAAGGGCTGACAGATAAATCGGGAAGAGGTTTAGGATTGTCCATATCAAAACAACTTCTCAAAAAATACGGCGCCGATATTTCAGCGGAAAGCGTTTACGGCAAAGGCAGTAAATTTACGATAACTCTGCCTCTGAACAACGGAATAAAATAATGGCAAAAAACAAAAAAGATAAGAAAGAAATATTTAAAACAAGAATTATTGAACTGATCGGCGAAAAGGAAGCAATGGAGCTTATGAATACATTGGGAAAATTTTCAGCCAAAAGCATAAGGATAAATCCGGAAAACGACTTTTCTCATTCAAACTTAAAAATCATTCCCTGGAATCATCAAAAAGGATTCTATTGGGAAAAAGAATCTCCTCCCTCCTCTTTTCTCAATTATCTTGCCGGCAAATATTATATTCAGGAAGCAAGCGCGCAACTTGCCGTTTCTCTTTTGGCATCAGTTACCGATTTTAAAAATTTGAAAATTCTTGATTTGACTGCGGCTCCGGGCGGAAAATCTCTGCAAACCGCTTCTCTTATGAAAGGCGGCTTTCTTGTTTCGTCAGAAATCATCAAATCCAGATGCAACCCTTTACGCTGGAACATCGTTCGGGAAAGAAGAGAAAATATTATTGTTGTTAATCAATCGCCTCGAAAACTGGCAGAAAACCTTGAGGGATTTTTTGATGTTGTTATTGCGGATGCTCCCTGTTCGGGAGAAGGTCTCTTTCAAAAAAAGAAAAACAGTTTTGAGGAATGGTCGATAAAAAACGTGAAATTTTGCGCCAAACGTCAAAAATCTATTTTGCTTTCAGCCAAAAAACTCCTGAAAAAAGACGGCTTGCTGGTTTATTCAACCTGCACATTTGCACGAGAGGAAAACGAAGCTCAAATCGAATATCTGCTCGAAAACGGGTTTTCTCCTCTTGATTTGCCTGATTACGAAGGAGTAACCCGCGGTATTTCCGAAAATGAAGCTGTCCGAAAATGCAGTCGCAGAATTTTTCCGCACAAAACCGAAGGTTCAGGAGCTTTTGCAGCAGTCGTCCGCAAAAAAGACGGTGATTTCAAGTCTCCGCCGTTGCCGACTGTTTCAGGGAAAGCTAATTGCTCCGAGTTAAATAAATTTGATGTCAAGATAAACTCGGGCAATAATTTTTTCTTCCTCAAAAATGATATGATACAATTATTTTCGGAAAATGAAATACCGAAATATCTCGCCGAAACGGCATTGCAGACAGGCTTGCCCGTCGCTCAAACCGGGAAAAAGAATAAATTATTGCACGGAGCCGTAAAATTTTTGGATAAAAAGCATTGTTTTGATATATCAAAGGAAAATTTAGAAAAATTCGTAACGGGAGAATCATTCCCGGCGTTGTTAAAACCGGGTTATTACGCAATAACTTTTAAAAATAAACGTTTGGGATTAATAAAATCAAACGGAAAAACTTTACAAAATATGTTACCTGTTTCTTTGAGGATGAAACGTTTAACCTTATCCGTTGACGAGAAAGAAAAAATAATCAGCAAATCAAGTTTTAAGGAGAGTATAAAATGAAAAGATCAACCGTCTTGATCCTTATAATAATTACGATTGCGCTTAATGTATTTATGACGCAAAAATGTGATTTCAACCGAGAAAAAGTTCCGGGTCAGCTTTTAAACAGAAAAGAAAACTCCGAAAATTTCGACAATGCGGAATTAAGAAGAGAAATCAATGAAAAACTTAATCTTTCTCGTCAAAATTCCATAACTTCCGCCGTAGAAAAAATCGAACCTGCCGTTGTCAGCATCAACGTCATAAAAACTGAAGTAGTCCGCCGAACTACCGATCCTTTCAGCAACCCCTTTTTCGGATTTTTCGATATTCCTTACAAAAGAAACGTCCAAAGCATAGGTTCGGGAGTAATATTTACGGAAGACGGCTACATCATAACCAACTCACACGTGGTAAAAGGAGCAACCAAAATAGTGGTTATACTTGCCGATTCCCGTCAGTTCGGAGCAAAACTCATCGGCATAGACGACCTTCATGATGTGGCAATAATAAAAATAAACAAAGGCAAAAATCTTCCCGTCGCTAAACTCGGTTCATCGGAACATCTGATCATCGGAGAATGGGCGATAGCGGTAGGAAATCCCTACGCTTTTTTGATAAAAGACAGCAAACCCAGCGTTTCGGTAGGCGTAATTTCCGCAACGGACAGAAACTTTGCCGAAAACCAAAACGGAAAAATTTATAAAAAGATGATCCAAACCGATGCAGCCATCAATCCGGGAAATTCCGGCGGTCCTCTCGTGAATATTCTCGGAGAAGTAATAGGCATAAACACCTTTATCTTCTCGGAAAGCGGAGGAAGCGTCGGCATAGGATTTTCAATCCCCATAAACAGAGTCGTGAAAATTGCCAAAGAGTTGATAAAATACGGTAAAATCAGACAAGTTTGGCTCGGTTTTAAAGTTCAGGATTTAAGTCCGATGATTGCCGGTTACCTTAACTTGAATTCTCTGGACGGAGTAATAGTCAATTATCTGGCAAATCGCGGACCGGCTCAAAAATCAGGTCTTAAAAGAGGCGACGTCATCACGCATATAAACGGTTTAGCCGTAAAAAACGCCGATGAAGCCGAAATTGCCGTTTCCGATATTTCCGTCGGAGAAAAGATAAACGTAACCGTAAAAAGAGGAAGCAAGTCTAAAACAATAGAAATTATTGCCGACGAATATTAAATCATACTTGACAGATTACGGGCGATACTTCGGGAAGAGATAATTATTCAATAAAAAATTTCACAAAACACAGCGTATCGTAAAATAAGAAAGAGGAAAGCATGTCGTTATTCAAAAAAAAGAAAAAGATTATCCGAAAAAGAATTACAGCTCAAGAATACTTGGAATCAATTCTGTTTGCTTTTGTCGTTGCCATGATAATTCGCAATTACACATTTCAAAATTTTAAAATTCCGTCTTCATCCATGGAATCCACGCTTTTAATAGGAGATTATCTGGTTGCCGACAAAGTTAAATATCTTTTTACCGATCCCAAGCGAGAAGACATTGTTACTTTCCGTTATCCGGCAGATCCTCTTGTTCCCGAACCGAGAGATCGCTATGCGCAAATTTGCGGTCCTGTTTATTGGGACAAAGACAAGAATTTTTTCACTTATCATGCTAAAAAGAATGTCGTAAAAAGAGTAATCGGCGTTGCCGGAGATTCCATCAGAATAGTAAATAAAAGAGTTTATCTCAACGGAAAACCCTTTGACAGAGATTATGCTCAATATATTGATAAAACGAATATTGCTGGAAAAGAAAAAATAATTTGGGACAGTTCCCGAGAATATTCGGACTCTTATTACGGGAAATACGACGGCAAAACAATGGGTACTCGAGACAACTTCGGTCCCGTCGTCGTTCCGGAAGGTTATTATTTCGTTCTCGGCGATAACAGAGACGTAAGCGCCGACAGCAGATATTGGGGATTTTTAAACAGAAAAGATATTACAGGTCGTCCGTGGCTCATATTTTTCTCGGCAGGAGAAGATCCGGCAAAAACTTTTAAAGAAATGTATTACAGACAAAAAAACATGATAAAATCAAAAACAAAAATCAGGTGGGATCGCTGTTTCAGACCGGCGAAATAATTAATGAATAAACAGATAAAACACATTTATATTCATGTGCCGTTTTGTCTCCGAAAATGCGGATATTGTTCTTTTTATTCTGAGAAATTCGATGATTTTGCCAAAAATCTCTATATGGAGCATCTGAAAAAAGAAATAAAAACTTATAAAGAATCATTTCAAATAAAACCGCAAACCGTTTATTTCGGCGGCGGCACTCCTTCTCTTCTCAAAGCGGATGAAATAAAATCAATTCTGGATTTATTGGATATTTCCGATGCGAGCGAAATAACTCTCGAAACAAACCCTGCAACCGTTTCCGAGCAGGAAATAAAAAAAATGTCGCAAATCGGCATAAACAGAATAAGCGTCGGAGTTCAGTCTTTCAATCCCGACGAGCTTAAATTTTTGGGGAGAATTCACGTAAACGAAGATGTCGGAAAACTGGTTGATTATTTGCAAAAAAACGAAATAGAAAATTATTCTTTTGATTTGATTTACGGCTTGCCGGATCAAACATCGGAAGATATTCAACGCACTGCAGATCAAATGTTAAAACTTAATCCCAAACATATTTCAACTTACTGCCTTACTTTGGAAGAAGACGCGCCTCTTTTTGCACACATAAACCGACTTCCCGGAGACAGGCTTGTCAGCGATATGTTTTATGATATTCATGACCGGCTTACGGCGGAAGGATTCGAACATTACGAATTGTCAAATTTTGCCAAACCTGGTTTTAAAGCTCAACACAATGTTTCTTATTGGGAATTGAAAGAATATCTCGGGTTCGGTCCATCAGCTTCCGGTTACGCAGGAAATATTCGTTACAAAAACCCAAGCGAAATATTCGGCTGGATTGAAACCGTCGAAGAAAAAAAAATATTTCCTGACAGAGAAAAGTTATCTTTGGAAGACAGAGTTCTGGAGTATATAATGCTTACGCTTCGTCTCGATAAAGGTATGGACAGGCAGGATTTTATAAACAAATTCAATTTCGATTTTTTTGAAAAACATGAAGAAAAAATAAATTATCTTTCCGAAGCGAAATATCTGATAAAAACAGAAAATTCGCTTAAAATAAACCCTTATGCCTACATGGTTTTTAACGAAATAATTACGGAATTTTTATGAAATACATAATCGGATTTTTTCTTGTCTTCTCATCATTTCTCAGAGCAGAAATTTTAATCCCTATGGATAATACGCAAACTAACCACCTCAAAGCCTACGGAGTTGCTTTTGAATCTTTAAAACAGCAATTCGTCGGACGCTGGCTTTTAAATTATCGAGGCGGTTCTTATCTTTTCCCCTCCTCCCCCGTTATTGTCGGACTTTGCAACCTGAGAGGCGTAAGATACGAAGAAATAGGTTCTGAGGAAGTAAATATGATAATGAGCGAAATAGAAGAATCAAACATGGATATCGCAGTTTTGGAGAAAGAACCGAAAATCGCAGTTTACACACCGTCCAATAAACAGCCTTGGGATGATGCGGTAACCATGGTTTTGACTTACGCCGAAATAGAATACGAAACTGTTTTTGACGAAGAAGTTTTGGAAGGGAAACTCGATGAATACGATTGGCTGCATCTCCACCACGAAGATTTTACCGGACAATACGGAAAATTTTATGCCTCGTTCAGAAATAAACAATGGTATATTGATGAAGTTAAAACAAACGAAACTCTCGCTCGCAAACTCGGTTACTCCAAAGTATGGGAAATGAAACACGCCGTAGCCGAAAAAATCAGAGATTATGTTATAAAAGGCGGATTTCTCTTTGCCATGTGCGCCGCCACCGACACCTATGATATTGCCCTGGCAACCGGAAACACGGATATTTGTCATGCGGTTTTCGATTATGACGGAATTGATCCCGATTGGGCTGACAAGATGGATTTCAGCAGAACTTTCGCCTTTGAAAACTTCACCCTTAAAACAAATCCGACGGAATATGAATTTTCAAGCATAGACGCAAGCAATTATGCCAAATTGCGAGGAGCGGAAGCAGATTATTTTGTTTTATTTGATTTCTCGGCAAAATATGATCCGGTTCCAACCATGCTTAATCAAAATCACACAGAAATCATAAACGGATTTCTCGGACAGACAACCTCTTTTCACAAGGAATTCGTAAAAAAAAGCGTAATTATTCTGGGAGAAACTCCGGAAAGCGACGAAGTAAAATATCTGCACGGAAATATAGGAAAAGGAACTTTTACCTTTTACGGCGGACATGATCCTGAAGACTATCAGCACAAAATAGGCGATCCGGAAACGGTTTTGGATTTACATAAAAATTCACCGGGTTACCGATTAATTCTGAATAATGTTCTTTTTCCGGCCGCCGAAAAGAAAAAATTGAAAACCTGAGTTATAAAAATATGAAAAAAACTTATTTAACTGTTATTTTTATTTTAATATCCGGCATTCTTTGCGGAGAATACAAAACCGGTCCTCAACTCAATAAATATCCTTCTCTGATAAACTTATTGAAAGAAATGGCGGAAACAGGCGAATTTGAAGCAGTAAAAATGAGCTATGACCAACCGAAAAGATTTAAAGAATTAAATAAAATATACAAAAAACAAATCATGAAAAAAAATCGTTGGTTCGTTCAATATACCAAAGGCAAGAAATTTCCGTTTCCATATCACGAAAACTTCGGCATTACAAAAAACGATTACGAATATTATATTTCCGTTGATCCGAAACAAAAAAAATTATATCCGTCCGATACATTGCTCTGTAACGTAAAACCGGTTCGCAACGGATACGAAATCTCGGTCGAACAGGACCATATACTTCTTCCGATAAAATTTGATCTCATCAGAGAAACAGTTGAAACGTCAAAAGCCGTTTTACCTTTTTACAATGGCGTAAAACCTTCTCCCCGACAAAAAATAACGGGTCCGTGGTACGGTTATATCTGGTTTAATCCTGAAATCTCGTCAGATAATCCTAACCTGAAAATAAAAGCTTCCGTACAAATAGGCAAAAAAACAAAAACAGATCAATACCTGTTGATTCTCAATTACACGGAAACTCAAAACAAAAAACAAAGCTACAAAGAAAACTTTTATTATTTAAAAAAGCGAAAAGATTAATTCTTCCGTCCTAAGATTTAATGAGGAAAGAATTTTTGAATATTTGCCGATGAACGCTGATCACAATAATCGCCCTTACAAATATAATTTATAGAGAGTATCATTGGCTTCTGCCGTATTACGTCGATATTTAAACCCAATAAACCGTCTTTAGCCCCGAAAATTCTTACGAAACAGAAAAACTTTTTTCAGAGATAAAAACCAATCCCTGCAGATAAATTCAATTCAACATTAAAGCACTCCTCCGGAAGGACTTAAATTATTGTATTCAATAGAAATAATAAAATAAAAAAAACAACAGGAGACCATTAAGGATTGAAACAATTTCATCACGAAGAAAAATTTTACCGTTTAATTATTTTGCAGGATCAAAATGACGAAAATTTACTGAGCCGTGAATAATGCTCCGAGGTTCCGATTTTAAATCTTAATTAATTGTTTGAACTTTTGCAGATATGCCATAAAAACAAAAAAGGGAATATCTTTCGACATTCCCCTTTTTTTTAAGCGTTTTTTATTTTACTTCATCAGAAGCATTTTATTAACTTGAGTTTTTGAGTTTGTGTTTAATTTATAGAAATAAACACCGCTCGTAACAGTTTCATTTTGATCGTTTACACCGTTCCAATTAATAAAATTAATACCGACGTTTCCTTTATCTTTGGCAAATACCTTAACAACTTGACCTTTTACGTTGTAAACGGTAACCGATACGGGATGTCTTGCGTCAGACTCTGAAAGATTAAACTTAATCGTCGTATTAGGATTAAAAGGATTGGGATAATTGCTTATTAATGCGGTTTCAAAAGGATTTATTTCATTTTCTTCTTTGTCAACCGAAGAATCATAATTACCTGTTCTGGTTACGGAAGAACGGAAAGTAGGCCAAGCCGTAAGATCTCCGCATTCGTATTTTAAATCCAAAACAGATATTCCGATATTGTTTCCGCTGATTAATTCAGCTGTTCCGTTGTTGTCTATATCGGAAACGGTAAGATTTGAGTTGGTAGAAGTTCCGGTTACCAGCGGGAAAAGCTGTAAATAGTTGCCTTCAGCATCAAAAGCATGCACAGTTCCGACATTATCCATCATTATAATATCGTTTGATCCGTTATTATCCAAATCGGCAATAATCGGAGAACCTACAACGGAATTACCTAAATCTTTCGGCCATCCGGGAAGATTTGAACCGTTTGCATCAACAACGTACAACATACCGTTTTTGGCGCAGAAAACTATTTCTTTTTCGGGATCATCATTCAAGTTGGCTGCAGATGCAGATTCAGAAAGTTTTTGAGGAAGATCTATTGTACTTTCCACCGTTCCGTTAGCCGTAATGTATAATTTGTTGGGAGAAGATCCGCCTACAACAACTTTTCCTTCCGCAAAGACGGGAGAAGTGTTAATTTGACCGCCCAAATCAATCGGATACCCCGGAGTTAAAGATCCGTCAAATTCCACCGACTGAAGTTTTCCGTCAAATGTACCGACAACAATTTCGTTTTCATTGTCTCCGTCAATATCGCCTATGCCGGCTGCCGCATAAACTTTTTCGGATAAGAGAACCGGGAAACCGGGAACATCTTCGCCGTTACCTTTTACGGCATAAAGGTTTTTGGAGAATCCGCCGATTATAACTTCTCCTTTTCCGTCACCGGTAATATCATAAATTGCCGGGTTCCCGAGAAGAACAATAAAATCACTTTTGGTAAAAACTGTTGATCCGTCATGATTTACAGCAGTTACGGTACAAGGTCCGGAAGTAACGGCAACAATTTCAAGCTCAGGATCGTCATCAATATTTCCGACGGCAATACTCGGAGTAACTGATCCGCCTATATTTACCGGGAAGCCGGGAATTAATTCGCCTGTTTCCGCATTTACGGCAAGAACGTTTCCGTCCAAATCAGCCGTAACAGTTTCTAAAATTCCGTTATTGTCAAGATCAACCGCAACTACATTTGAGGAAATTCCGATTCCGTCATTTTCATAAGGGAAGTTTTGATAATTCGCGCTGGAAATTACGGATGTAAATAATTTTTTCTTAATATATCCGGTCGTTCCTATATTTGCTTCGACAATAATTGCCAATTCAACTTCTCCTACCGGGCAATCATCCGCTAATTGAATAATAAACGGATCATCGTTGTTATCTGCAAAATCACCGGAGTTAATATCGCCTATCTCTCTGGATGCTTCACCGAAAACGGAAGCAAATTCATTCACCGGCATAATGGTGGCAATCGTACCGTTCATGGGGGCATAATCTCCGTTTGTCATGAGAGTAACTCCGATTTCAACCTGTTCGCCCGGATTTATTACGCCGTCATCGCCGTTGTGTTCTGAAACATTGGCATAAGCAAGAGAGACATCAGAAAGATTTCCTTCTCCGTTTATAATTTCAATGGATGGATCTCCTGCCGTCATCAATTCAAAATGCGACCATCTGAATGTAGGTTGATTAACATAGTTTGCCAAAACTTCTTTTGTGTAATCGTTACATTTACCGATAGCTCTGATTTCTTCGGTAAACAAACCGTAGAAATAACGTTTATCGAAGTGTTGAGAAGAACCTTGAGCATTATAGCTGTACCAACCGTAACGAGTATTTCCAACAAATCCCATTGTTCCGCCTTCGGCAAACAAAATATGTTCTCCGACGGATTCGGTATTGCCGCTTTCCTGCTGATCAAAAGCAAGAGGATAACACCCTTGCGAGTAAAGGAACGGGTAACTTGTATTAGTTAAGTTATCAATATCGTTAGGACTTAAGGTCATAAGAAGATTCCAGTTGCAATGTCCCATGTGATTCATAATTCCCGGAGGCTGGTTTCCTGCATCGATATTATTAATATGGTCAATGAGATTTTGAGTAGTAAAAGTTCCGTCTTCCTGATACAATCCCGTAACTCTGTAATAAGTCGGCAAATAAAGCGGACTTTCGCTGATTTGCTCTTTATGAGTTTTTCCCCAAACAATCGGACTGTCGTTAAGCTGTTCTCCGACCATTGTGGCGTTATCCAAATATGAGTAAGGATAATCGGTATAAGATTTTATCTTTTTGAACATGTTTTGGAAATCCTGCAAATTATCTCCGGTAAAACGTCCTATGGAGACTTCAGGCACAAAATCAACGCCGTCATTTTGCTCGCCGAAGACATTATCGCCGTCGGCATTCCAATTTCCGTCAAGATTGCCGAAATATTCTTCAGTAGGGATACTTCCTTCTTCATTTACGTAACCCCAGCAATGACGCACAGGACATATTTCGTCATCTCCGCCGAGAATAACGTATTCCAAAGGATGATCGGAAGAACCCCAAGCTTCGTAAGCTTCGATGATAAAGTCTCTTACTTTTGTTGCATTATCACCGTTTGAGAAAGACGCATAAATATCTTCTACAGTATAAATTGCAGTTTGAATATTATGCTCTTCTTTCCACTCTTCGTATCCTTGGAAAAATTCAACAAAATCTTCGTTTGTGATTATAATCATTTCAGAAGGATCGTTCAGGTCAACCAAACGAGATGAGGGGGAATAAATATTTTGAGCAGGATAAGAATCTGCCAATTCCGCATTTACGGTCAATCTTTCGAGTGATTCGATTACCTTATCGGATTTCAAAATTTTTCTGTCTTGAGCATCTTTAATTTTGCTGTCGTAAGATGTTTCAAGTTCAACAGAAATATTCTCAAAATACGAGAGTTTTCGGGACACCGGATTAAATTTGTAAGGGAATACGTTTATATAGGCAATATCTATACCGTTTTTTCTTTGTACGGTTACCAATTCGTAATTTTTCTCGGGATAATTTTCGTTCTTTTTCCAAACCGGATCATTTTTTTCAGGCAAAGATACAGGTTGTCCGATAATTGCCGGTTCTCCGACCGGTTGAATGTCATAACGTCCGGAAAGAATTTTTTCATCGGTAAATTTTACGACAATTTCATCAAGTTTATTTGCATAAGGCAAAACAAAACGATAAGCTTTCATCGGAAGTTCAGGTTTACCGACAGTTGCTGTTTGATCATTTGTTCCTTCAAGTAATTTACCGCTTCTGGAAACGGATGGGGCGCTGATTACTTCTTGATAAGAAACTGTTTCCGCAAAAAGTAACGACAAGCATGCCATAAGCATTATTAAGCTTAATTTCTTCATAATGGCTCCTTATTTTTTGTTTTTTTTAAAAATAAAATTCTTCTCTTCGATCCGAGAAAATATCATTTTCGGAAGTAACTGATTTGTTGTTTGCCTCATCAATTTCGATTTCGGTTACAAATACTTCTTCCGATTTTTCTTCGGCTCGTTTTATTATTTCGCCGGTTGTGTTAGTAATTTGACTCATGCCGGTAAATATTAATTCTTCATCGAAATATTTTTCTTTTCCTATACGGTTTGCCGTTACCGAGAAAACTCTGTTTTCCAAAGAACGAATTTTCATTGCTTCCTGACACCAAGGCAAAACAAGATTGGCGGGATGAGCCAAAATTTGAGCTCCTTTCAGGGAAAGAGTTCTGGCTGCTTCCGGAAATATCCAGTCAAAGCAAATCATCATGCCGACTCTTACATTATTTTTGGTCGGATAAACATGTAAACCTGTTGTTCCGGGTGAGAAAAATTTCTTTTCATTATAAAAAAGATGAGTTTTTCTGTAAACATAGAAAGTTTGATCCGGATTCACCAACATGGCTGAATTATAAAAATATCCGTCTTCTTCTTCAACGAACCCTATCACGTAACCGGTATTATTTTCGGAAGCAAGTTGACTGAATTTATGAAATGTCGGGCTGTCCGAGACATTTTCGGAAATTTTTTTAACCTGTTCTTTACTCTCGAAACAATAACCGGATGTTGCCAATTCGGGAAAAACGATTAAATCGGCATCAATATTTTTAACTGTTTCGCGCATTTTATCGATATTTTCGTCTCTTTTTAAAAATTCGGGTTGAAATTGGCAATAGCCTGTTTTGAATTTCATTTTTTTTGATCCTCATAGTTTTCAGGGAATAAAATTCTTTCCGTTCCCTCAATAATTATATGTAAAACAGTGATATGAATTTCTTGTATGCGGTCTGAAGTAAATCCCGGGACAATAAATTCAAAATCACCTTTTCCTTTCAATTTCCCTCCGTCTTTTCCTAAAAGCGTTATTGTAAATATATTCATTTTTCGGGCTTTGTCAACAGCTCTGACAATATTTTCTGAATTACCGCTTGTAGAAATACCGATAAAAATATCGCCTTCTTTTCCTAAAGCTTCCACTCCGCGAGAAAAAACGTTTGCAAAACCGAAGTCATTGGCGACGCAGGTAAGATAGGCAGGATCAGTCAAAGAAACAGCAGGCAAAGCTCTCCTGTCCTTTCGATAACGACCCGTAAGTTCTTCCGCAAAGTGCATCGAATCACAAGAACTTCCCCCGTTTCCGGCAACCAAAATTTTTCGACCTGCTTTGATTTGTTTTGCGATCAATTCCGACGCTGCGGCAACGGTTTCAAAAAGTTCTTCCGTAAAATACCTTTTCGAAAGCTCCAAAGAATCGAAAAAAGATTGTTTTATGTGATTTTTAATCATTTTTTACCTCATTTAAAGTTAATCGGCAAACTTCAAAGACAAGCAGAAATTGTCAACTCATGATTCTATCGGTAATTTTCTCTCGTAAAAATATCGTAACGTCGGGATTAATCAGGAATAAAAAAGAAATCAAAATATTCTTTAAATATTACTCCTCAGGGAAAAATTGTCTCGCAGAATTAATCTGATTGAATTTTATTAAGTTCAAATCTTCGGATTTTTTAATTTCAAAAGGAAATTCTGATTTAATTACAGCATTTGAATCCTTATAAGAGACTATTGTTTTCCGGAGATAATCAGGGGATATTTTCACAATTGCATCAACAGTCAATTCAGAAAAGAAGCCTTTTTCGCAAGCAGAATATTTTTTGTTTTTATTTAACTGAAAATCTCTTTTTTCTTTGACTTTACAACCCGGCAATCCGAATCCTTGAGCCGTCCAAATTATTTCCAGACTGTCTCCCGACAAAATTTCAAACGCATCGGCATCAATTAAAATTTCCACCGTTCCTTCGGAAGATAAAATTTCCCGACTGAAACTTCGTTTTTTTATCTTGTAAAAAGGCGATGCCAAAAGAAATAATCCCAGGGTTAAAATGCTTACTGAAGCAATAATTATTCCCAAGGGTTTATTTTTTTTATTCTTTTTCTTTTTATTTTCCTCATAATAAATATTTTCGTCCAGTTTCATAAAAGAACTTACCGTGTATGATGCAAGATATATCATCCCGCCCGACCAAAGAACATCCCCGGCGAAATGACCTCCCTGAGCAATGCGGGCAACTCCTATTAAAGTTCCGTAACCTATACCTCCGAAAAGAAAAGTTTTTGCTGATTCAGGATATTTTTTTCTCAAAACCCAATAAGGAACAATTAAATAAAATCCTACGGAAGCATGTCCGCAGGGAAAAGATTTTCCTGAACCGCTTTTTCCTTTAACCCAAGGTTTAAGGTAAGGATGTTCTCCGTTAAATTGGACGATTTCTCTGGGGCGATAACGTCCCCAATGTTCTTTGAAAATCAAGTTTACGATAATTCCCGGTCCGATGAGCATCGTTAAAATAAAAAAAAGAAGAATTTTTCTGTATTTAATTAATTTATTTTTTATAAATGAATAACTCAAAAGCAATAAACTTCCCGCAGATAAAAGCAAAGCAGGAATATTGCCGTAATGATATAAAAAAGACCAAATAAAAAAATCTTTATAAAACCACCTTTCGTTTTTCCAAAAAAAATCAGAAATTTTTAATTCGTAATCGGTTACCCAAAAAGGAATTGTTAAAATTAAAAGAAGAAAAAAAACTAAAGCGATATGAGTGAAATTATTGCGTTTCATAAAAATCTCCGAATTATTTAAAGATAAATATATAATTACAATATTTATTTTTTCATTTATTCTGTCCAAATAAAACTGTATCAGGCAAATAATATTAATATTTTTTTTATTTCAAAATCATTAAAAAAAAAGACAATTTTTATCTTCGGACAAAATACAATCATAATATCATGTCATAAAAATAAATACAATTACATAAAACTCCTTTCTCATGCGACTTTTTTAAAAAAAAATAATTTTTTTGCTGATTTGAGACATAAATCGCCCTTTTTTGGTACTTATTTATAAAGAGCTGTAAAAAAA